>JACQFP010000022.1 GCA_016200005.1 Verrucomicrobiota bacterium
TCTTAAGCCAGTGTTCGACGGCTTGGCGTTTGAAGCTCTCGTCGTAACGCTTCGGCTCGATGGTCGCAGTGACCGTCGCGGTCTTGGTTTCCTGACGCTCGTGGTGCTTGGTCTTGTTCATGTGCGCTGTTGGTTTAGCGCACCGCCCCCAAGGTGCCTATCAAACCGGGTCAACCCCATTGTTTTTGGGTAGATGGCTTATCGAATCAGTGAGTTCAAAAAAATCCAATATCGAATAGGAGCCTTTCCATTGAACTGTAATCATGAACATTCACCTTCGCATGTGTAGCTTCTTAAGAAGGTAGCGAGGCTCAATTCTACAACCATTCCCATTGCGGAAAATAGCCGTTGGAAAATTCAGAGTCAACCTCGCGCTTGCGTCAATGCAGAGTTGGAGCAATTGCGGCAGCTTGTGGCGGGGGCGTGGGGCGGCTGGCGGAGTTGCAAGTCAATTACACGAACAAAACGTCGTGGCTGCACGCTTCGGAGTCGTCTTTTTTCTCAGCCCACGCGGAAAGAGATGCGCGCGATGAGGTCCTTGCCGAAACTGTGCTGGAGGCGTTCGAGAACTTCGCGGCGGCGATAGCGGACGATTTCATCGAGCCACACGCTGTTGTCCACCGTGACGAACAAGGTGCCTTTGTGAATCCCAGTCGGTTGCGCATGGGCGGCAATGTTCGGGTCGATGAGGTTGTTCCAGACTTTCACCACTTCGGCTTCGGCGCGGCGTTTGTCGATGCGCATGTCCGTCAGCACGCGCGGCATGACGTCGCCGGCGGTGCGGGTGCGGGTAGTCCGAGCTTTTTCCAAGGGCGCAACATCCACGCCGCGCCACGCGGCCAGGACGCGTTGGCGGGCGTTCGGTCGAGGCAGGCTGGAACGGAGCGGGCGGATCGGGAACGGACGATTCATTAAATCTCGCATGAGGAATGGCGAATTATGAATTCAGGAAGTTTTTCTCAGTGCTGGTCTCTGACTTCCGTCTTCCGTCCTCAGCCCTTCGCGGCGGGATGTTCATCCAGAACGAGCACGCCGTGCGGCGGGAGATCATAATTGCCGGTGAACGTGCTGCCGGTGAGGAAATCATGCATCGGTTTGTAGAATTGAATTCGCACCGGTGAGTTCTGGTGGTTGAGCAGGAAGTAGATTTTCGTGTCGGCCTTCTGCCTCATGCTGACTTCCACGGTGTCCGGCACTTTGAGCAGCGGGAAGAGGTTGCAGGTTTGACGCAGCCATACCACGAGGTCGTAGTAAAAATGCTGGTGGCTCATGGTGCCGATATACACGGCCTTCCCCAGACCGAAATTGTTCATGGTGATGGCGGGGCGACCGGCGTAGAAATCCTTGGCATACATCGCCAGCACCTGGCAACCCTTCGGCTCGATGATGTCGCACCAGAGGCGCGCGGGATGCAGATGGCTGGTGGGAAACGCGCCTTTGAAGGTCATGTGGTTCTCCTCGCCCGGCGGCAGTGGGTCGAACTCCAATACCTCCAGTCCGAACAAATCCGTCATGTCGTGCGGGAAACCGGTATCAGACGCCACGTGATGTTCGTCCAACAATCCGGTGTTGAACGTGGCCACGAGCGTGCCGCCGTTCTGCACGTAGAGTTTGAGGCGGTCCACCTCGCCACCCGCCAAGAGGCTGAGTGACGGGGCGATGACGAGTTTGTATTTGGAAAGGTCTTCGGTGGGCCGGGCGAAATCGACCGGGATGTTGCGGTCGTGCAGCCCGCTGTGAAAAAGCTGGATGTGGTCGCGCAGCTTAAAGTATTTGTTGGGCTGCATCGGTTGTTTGAGCGACCACTCGTTTTCGTGCGTGTAGAGGATGCAGGTTTCGGCCACGACCTTGGTGCCTTTGAGGACGGGGGCCAGGAGTTTCACTTCTTCGCCGATCTGGCTGATTTCCTTGTACACGCGGTTGTCGCCGCGGCCGTCATGCGTCAGCACACCGCCGTAAAATTTTTCCGAGCCGATGCGGGGTTGCCGCCAGAAGAAGTAGAGCACGCCGCTGGCGCCCCGCGAGAGTAGTTGATAGGTGAAAAGGCGCACGACACCGGGACGAACGAGCGAATTCACATCCTGCCAGTTGACGTGCCCGGCTTTTTGTTCAATGACCCAGAAGCCCGCGTCGCCATCCGGGGTTCGAATATTTTCTTTTTTCAGCGAACGCATGATGTCGATTTCGCAGGCGTTCTCGGCGGAGCGGGACTTGATGGTCGCGTTGCTGTCCACGGAAACAAAGTCCAGCACGCCGGCCATGTCGAAGTGGTCGAAGTGCCGGGTCAAGGCGCGCAGGTTGGTGGTGACGGGGGCGTTGGGAGTCAGTTCGTGGAGCAGGTCCGTCTGCATTTTGACGTAGGCCACGATGGTGTCGCTGGAGAAGCGCATCCAATCGAGCACCAGCGCCGGATTGTGGACGGTCGGCGCGCGCATCGGCATCGGCACCTGATCCCAGTCCGTCACGATCTGGCTCCAAAAGCGGGTGCCCCAGGCCTCGTTGAGCTTTTGGATGGTCTCGTATTTGGCCTGCAACCACGCGTGCCAGTCGAGCCGTGTCTCCGGGTTGAACGAAAATTCAGTCAGGTGTCCGCCGATGCCGTTGTCGATCTGCCAGCCGATCAACTGCGGATGCTTGCCCAGCGCCGTGGCCATGGCGGTGACGATGCGCTTGGAGTAATCCCAATACACGTCGCTGTTCAGGCAATAGGCGTGACGCGTGCCTTCATGCAGCGGCAGTCCGTTCTCGTCCAGCGGCAGGATGTCCGGATGTTTTCGCGCCAGCCAGATGGGTGGGGCGGCGGTGGGCGTGCCGAGCACCACCTTGATGTTGGCCGACTTCATGACGTCCATCGCGCGCCTGAGCCATTCGAACTCGTATTTGCCTTCCTCCGGTTCGCAGAGTCCCCAGACAAATTCGCCCATGCGGACGACATTGATGCCGGCGGACACCATGAGGTGCGCATCGCGCTGCCAGCGAGACTCCGGCTCTTCAGGCGTGCCGGCGTAGGGGTAAACCCAATGTTCGGGATGATAATCGACTCCAAAATACATAAAGTTCGGTTACGTTGGGCTGCTATTGCCGTCAGTCTAATCCGCGCCATTGCCCTTGCAATCCCAAAATGACAAAAGTTCCTTTTTCGCTGGATTCAGGTTTTGTCCCTCGACTCGTTTGGACAACGTGGGTAGAAAAATCAAAAATTGACGCATCGCTTTATGAAGTGTTCCAACCGCCCGACGTTTGAAACTGCAATCGTATGCCTGAAATAACGCGACCACGCGGGAAGGCGATGCTCCTTGGGCTGTTGATGGCGTCAGCGTCGTGCTCGCTGGTGGCGCAATCGCCGCCCCAAACTGAACCGGGACTGGCGATGACTTGGGCCGGGGCGGACGGGAAAGCGCAACCGGTCGATGTGGTCGTCGTTCCGAATGTCTGGCTTTACGTCCCGTCGGGCAAGTCGCCCAGCCCATTTCTTCCCGCCGGAAAATTCACGGCGACCTGGAGCGGTCAGCTCTCCGTCGAGCTGCGGTCGGACTATGCGTTCCAGGCCGAACTGAACGGGGAACTGAAACTGGAAATCAACGGCGTGACGGTTCTGGAAGTTACCAGCGATGGGAACAAGACTGACGCCAGCAAAACGATTCGTTTGAACAAAGGCACGAATGCGCTCACCGCCACGTTTCGCAACCCGACGCAAGGCGACGCTTTTGTCCGGCTCTGCTGGTTCAACAAGGAGACTCCGCGTGGCCCAATTCCAATGACGGCGTTCAGTCATACTGGCGGGAGCGCAGCCCTGCAACGCACGGAACAACTCCATCTTGGACGTGAACTGTTCATCGAGTTCCGTTGCGCAAAGTGCCATGCCCTTCCGGCGTCGGACCCCGCCATTCCAGAACTGGGCATGGACGCGCCGTCGTTTGAAGGCATCGGTTCGCGTCGCAATTATGAATGGATGGCGCGTTGGATTCTCGATCCCCAAATGCAGCGCCCCACCGCGCACATGCCAAAGATTCTGCGTGGGCCGGCGGCGAAGGCAGACGCGGAGGCTATCGCCGGCTTTCTCGCCGCTCAGAAAGGCGTTTTGTTGCCGAACGATGACAACGCTCCGACTGCTGAACAAAAGGAAGGTGGCAAAAGACTTTTTGAAATCCTGCATTGCGCCGCGTGTCACAACGCCCCGGACATGAGTGAGTCGGACACTGCGAAGATTTCATTGAAGCACCTCCGCTCGAAATTCGCGCCCGGCGCTTTGTCCGAGTTCCTGCTGAAGCCCGCAGCACATTATGCGTGGACCCGGATGCCGAATTTCAAACTTAAGCCCGACGAAGCGAAACAACTGGCCGCGTTCCTCAATTCCGTCGCCGATAAACCCGCGGAGATTTCGGCGCCTAACGACAGCGCAATCAGGGAACGCGGAAAACGGCTGACGCAGACCACGGGTTGTCTGAATTGCCACACGCTGAAACTCGAGAACCAGTTCAAGACAAAGTCGCTGACAGACTTGCCCGCCGACAAGTGGCAATCCGGTTGTCTGGCGGACAAGGCTTCTGACGATTCCAAGTCGCCACTGTTCGCTTTCACCGCGACCGGCCGCGAGGCGTTGCAAGCGTTCGCCGCCACGGATCGCGCTTCGCTCGCACGACACGTTCCAGCGGAGTTTGCGGAGCGACAATCACGTCTGCTCGATTGCCGCGCCTGCCACGGTCAGGTCGAAGAGATTCCGCCGTTCGACATCCTCGGTGAAAAACTGAAGCCGGAATGGATGGCAAGATTCCTTGCCGGAGAGATTTCCTACAAGCCCCGTCCCTGGCTCGAAGCGCGCATGCCGGCGTTCGCTGAACGAGCCGAGTGGTTGGCGCAAGGCTTGGCGACGCAACACGGTTTCCCACCGCAGACTCCAGCCGAGCCAGCCATCGACATGGACGCGGCGAAGGTGGGACAGAAACTCGTCTCGGCGGCGGGCGGCTTTTCTTGCGTCACTTGTCACAGCGTCGGCGACTTCGGTGCGGATCAGGCCTTCGAAACGCCCGGCCTCGACCTTGCCCACAGCGGCGAGCGCCTGCGGCGAAGCTACTTTGAGCGCTGGGTGCGAAACCCCATTCAGATCGATCCCGCCTCGAAGATGCCGGTTTTTTTTGATGAGAACGGCAAGAGTCCCTTGACCGATTTCTACGACGGCGACGGTCCTAAAACCATCAACGCCATCTGGCAATACCTCCGGCTGGGCGACAAAATGCCTCCACCTCCGATGCCGTGAGAGAGTGCGACTGGGTGAATGCTGCGGTTTGCCATCCGCCAAACGCTTGACGTGCCCGACCAGCCCGCGTCTAATCACCCCATCAAACGAATGAAAACCATTGCATTCCTTCGATTCGTCTCGATCTTACAGCTTGCACGAAAAAGCCTGACGGCTGTAGCCGCCGACATAAGAAGGCGGACTTTCCAGACCGAAACTCGACGCGGCTCCGCCTCCTCACGTCGGCGGCTACAGTTTCCGTCTTCGCTCCTGGTCGTTTCTTGTGCGCTTACTCTTACCGCTGCGGAAAACCTAGCGGACACCAAACCGAACCAATTGACCGCTGCTGAAAAAGCCGCCGGTTGGAAATTGCTGTTTGACGGCAAGACCACGCAGGGCTGGCGCAGTTTCAAGAGGCAAACTTTCCCCGATCACGGTTGGGTGGTGGAAGACGGCTGGCTCAAATGCGTCGCCCACGGCAACGGCGGCGACATCATCAGTGCGGATGAGTTCAGCGATTTTGAATTGAGCTGGGATTGGCGGTTGCCGCCCAAAGCCAACAACGGCGTGAAGTATTTCGTCACCGAATCGCGTGACCATGCGCTCGGCCACGAATATCAGATGGTGGACGGCCGGGAAGAAAGCGATCCGATTCACAGCACCGCTTCGTTCTACGCCGTGCTGGCGCCGAAACTGGACAAGCCGTTGAAGCCGACGGGCGAGATCAACCATTCCCGCATCATCGTTCGCGGCAATCACGTCGAGCACTGGCTCAACGGCGCCAAGGTGCTTGAATACGAGTTGGGTAGTGAACAAGTGATGGCGGCCGTGGCCAAAAGCAAATTCAGGAACGTGGAAGGTTTCGGCACAAAGATCAAAGGCCACATCCTGCTCACGTATCACAACGACGAATGTTCGTTCCGCAACCTCAAGATTCGCGAACTGGTGACGCAGTAGCGGCTCAAGGTGCGGCAGCCCTGAAAATCAAATGGGGTCGCCGCTGCAGTCCTATCTCCCAACATCGTCACAGCTTGCGAAGATTTTGGAGCGCGGAATTTATTCCGCTTCAACGTCCGACGGTTCGAGCGGGCGCCGAACTTTCCAGGCGGTACAGCGGAGCGAGAGTCGAAGCGGAATAAATTCCGCGCTCCGCTGCGGTTGCGGCTTGACCGCGCTAAGGATCTGCGTCGTAACCGCCGACGTGAGGGGGAAGTTTGAGGCTGGTTACCTCGTCGCCTACAAGAAAGGCGGAGTCGCAATGCCTCGCGCAAGCGGCCACGTTGCGGATGATAAAACCCAGAGAAGAAGTCATCGTGCCGGAATACAAGCAGGTGTTGGAGATTTAACCGTTGGAGTTCAACCTTCAGGTTGCTTCGGCCAGTGGTCAAACCCCGCCCGACAAGCTAAAGCTTGAACTCCAACATTAATCCCGGAAATTCTGGAATTGCAACGACACCGGAAACTCTTTCGCCCGGATCGCGGCGATGACCGCCTGCAAATCGTCGCGGTTCTTGCCCGTGACGCGCACCTGCTGATCCTGAATTTGCGTCGTGACTTTGAGTTTGGTTTCGCGAATGAAACCGGTGACCTGTTTGGCCACGGCGGGATCGAGTCCTTGCTTGATCTTGATGGATTGCCGCGCGTGGCCGAGCGGCGAAATGTCCGGCTCGCCTCGTTCGACATTCTTGAGGCTGACCTGGCGCTTGGCGAGTTTGCCGATGACGATTTCAACCAGCGCTTTGATTTTGAACTGGTCTTCAGCGGTGAGTTTGATTTCGTTTTTGTCGAGGACGATCTCAGCCTTGCTGCCCTTGAAATCAAAGCGGTTGGCGAGTTCCTTTTTGGCCGTGTTGACGGCATTCTCGATTTCCATCGAGCTGACTTCCGAAACAATGTCGAATGAAGGCATGAGCGGAGTGTAGGCGGGCAGGCAGAAAAGAAAACGCGAAAGTTGATGGGCTTTCGGCGTTGACTGGCGGCGCGTCCGGTCGTTACTTTGCCACACGAATGATTGGAGCAACGAAGCGCTTCGCTCACGTTTTGGTTTTTCTGGCGCTGGTGATACGGCCGGGCACCAGTCCTGCCGAGCACGCCACGACCAACGAATGGGCAACAGCGATTAGGTCCCCCAGTGATTCTTCGCCGGCTGTGGGCGACGATGGAACGATTTACTTCGGCACGTTCAACGGAAAATTATGGGCGCTCGATTCCCACGGATCTCGCGAATGGGTTTTCCAGACGGGTATCGAAATCAAATCCGCGCCGGCGATCGGCAAGGACGGGACGGTTTATTTCGGTTGCCGTGACCGGAGATTTTACGCGCTGCGGGCCGACGGACAAAAGCGATGGGAATTCAAAACCGGCGGTTGGGTGGACTCCTCCCCCGCATTGGCGCAGGACGGCACCATCTGCTTTGGTTCGTGGGACGAAAAGTTTTATGCGCTGAATCCGGACGGCACGAAGCGATGGCAGTTCCAGACCGGCGGCCCAATCGTCTCTTCACCCGCGATTGATACCAACGGCATCATCTACTTCGGGTCGCATGACCGCAAGTTTTACGCTTTGTCGCCGGGCGGAGAGAAGAAATGGGAATTCGCCACGCGCGGAGCGATTATTTCCTCCCCGGCCTTGGACTGGGACGGGAATATTTTCCTCACGTCGGTGGACGGTTACTTCTACACGCTTGATCGCGACGGCCATTTGCGTTGGAAACTCCATACTGCGAGTATCTCCGAGTCGTCGCCCGTGATCGGTACGGATGGGAAGATTTATGTCGGTGCGAACAAGTATCTGTGGGCCATCACCCCCGATGGCAAGAAGAAATGGGATCGGGGCGAGGAGGACATAGATTCGGCGCCGGCGATTGCGGCGGACGGCACCGTGTATTTCATTTACCGCGGCGGCTTGCTCAATGGCTACAATCAGGATGAGACTTTGGGGGATCGTTGGTGGAAATGGACCTACTATTTGTATTACAACGGATATGCCTCGCCATCCATCGGGGCCAACGGATCGATATATCTGCCAGGCATAACGTCCGATTTCACAATGTGCTTTATCGCGGTGAAGGGCGATGCGCCGCTCGCGAAAGCGCCCTGGCCGAAATTCCGCGGCAATCTGCGGAACACCGGCAATTTGAGTGACTCCGTGCGGTAGCAGCCCGTTCAATCGGTAGCCGCCGAGGTCACGAGGCGGAAGGATGATCGCAACTTGCTTGCGGGGAATCCGCATTTCCACGTCGCCGGAGCGCGGACAGCCTTGTCCGCAAGTTCCCGAAAGCTTGAAGTCAGCACGCGGACAAGGCTGTCCGCGCTCCGCAGCGACGAGGGTACAATGCCGGGCGACGGGTTGTGGGGGTACTCCTCACGGCTTCGGTTGTCGCGTCCGATTACGCCCCACAACTCCTTTTCTCATTGATTTCAAAACCACGCCGTCACAGTCTATGCCCACAATGAGCAAAGTTTGTCTGGTGACCGGCTCCTCCGGTCTCATTGGTTCCGAAGTGGCGGTGTTTTTCCACGAGCGCGATTTTGCCGTCCATGGGGCCGACAACAATCAACGCGAAGCTTTTTTCGGTCCGCAGGGCAACACCCGGTGGAATCAGGAACGCCTCATCCGGCAGTTGCCGCGCTTTACGCATCATGAACTGGACATCCGCGACCGAGCCGGTGTGCTGCAACTGGTGGAGACACTCAGGCCCGCCGTCATCATTCACACAGCGGCCCAGCCCTCGCACGACCTCGCAGCGCAGATTCCGTTCGACGATTTCGACGTGAACGCCGTGGGCACGCTCAACCTGCTCGAAGCGGCGCGCCGGTTTTGTCCGGAATCGCCCTTCATCCACATGTCCACGAACAAGGTTTATGGCGACCGGCCCAACACGATTCCGTTGCAGGAATTGGAAACGCGCTGGGACTACGCCGACCCGCAGTTCGCGCAGGGAATACCGGAGAGTTTCTCGATCGACCAGTCCAAGCATTCGCTGTTCGGGGCGTCGAAGGCGGCGTCGGACTTGATGGTGCAGGAGTATGGACGTTATTTCAACCTGCCCACGGGTTGTCTTCGCGGTGGTTGTCTGACCGGCCCCAACCACAGCGGCGTGGAGTTGCACGGATTTCTCAGCTACCTGGTCAAGTGCAACCTCGAAGGGAAGGAATATAAAATTTTTGGTTACAAGGGCAAACAGGTGCGCGACAACATCCACTCGCAGGACGTGGCGCGGTTCATGTTTGAATTTTATCAATCGCCGCGCTGTGGTGAAGTTTACAACCTCGGTGGCGGGAAAAATAATTCCTGCTCGATCCTCGAAGCCTTCCAGATGGCCGAGACCTGCACGGGCCGGAAACAAATTTCCACCTACGTCGATCAGGCCCGCGCGGGCGACCACATTTGTTACTACAGCGATCTGCGCAAGATGAAGGCGCATTATCCCAAGTGGGACATCACGCGCAACCTTTCGCAAATCTTCCACGAAATCGCCGTGTCGTGGCGTGAACGCCTGGCCGCGACGTGAGGTCCAACTTCGAATGCGCATTTTGATCACAGGCATTTGCGGGTTCGTCGGCAGCACGCTGGCCCGCGGCCTGCGCGAGGGCTGGCCGGCCTGGGAAATCGTGGGCATCGACAACTACCTGCGCGCGGGCAGCGAGCGGAACCGGCTCGCCCTGCGCGCCCTCGACGTGAAAGTTTTTCATGGCGACATCCGCAGTTCGACAGACCTGGAGAGCATCCCCCGCTGTGACTGGATCATTGACGCGGCGGCGAACCCGAGCGTGCTCGCCGGCGTGGATGGCAAGACCAGCAGCCGGCAACTCATCGAGCACAATCTCGGCGGCACCGTCAATCTGCTCGAACTGGCGAAAGCCTGGCGCGCCGGCCTGATCATGCTCAGCACCAGTCGCGTTTATTCGGTGCGCCAGCTCGCGGCGATTCCGGTTGAGTCAAAAGGCGGCGGCTTCGACCCAACCCCGGCGGCGAATCAGATTGCCGGCTTGAGTACGCAGGGCGTGCAGGAAACCTTCTCGACCGCGCCGCCCGTCTCGCTTTACGGGAGTTCCAAGCGCGCTTCGGAAATCCTGGCATGCGAATACGCGGAGGCTTTTGATTTACCGATGTTCATCAATCGCTGCGGCGTGCTGGCGGGCGCCGGGCAGTTCGGCAAAATTGATCAGGGGATTTTTTCGTTCTGGATTCATTCCTGGCACGGCCGGCGTCCGTTGAAATTCATCGGGTTCGATGGAACGGGTCAACAGGTGCGCGATTGCCTGCACGCGCGCGACCTGCTGCCGCTGTTGACCAAACAGATGATAGATTCGCGCAAAGACGCGCCCCGCATCATGAACATCAGCGGCGGTATTGGCCAAAGCGCTTCGTTGCGGCAATTGAGCGCGTGGTGCGAGCAACGGTTCGGCAAACGCGAAATTGCATCGGACAAAACCACGCGACCGTTTGATGTGCCGTGGCTGGTGCTCGACTCGACGCTGGCGTCGCAAACCTGGGGCTGGCAGCCGCAAACCCCGCTTGAGATGATCTGGTCTGAAATCGCCGATCACGCAGAACAAAATCCAGACTGGTTGGATGCAACAATGGATTAGCGCGTGGCAGTTTTGAGACTTCATTTACGTTGGTTGGCGCGAGTGCTCTTTCCGGCATGACCATGCAGCGACAGTTTTTGTGGAGCATGGCGCCGCTGGTGGTGGTCACCGTCGTGAACATTTTTTCCGTGCCGTTGTTCTTCCGTTTCCTGGGCGATGAGCGGTACGCGGTTTTGGGTTATGTGGCTACTTTCAGCGGCATGTTTGGGCTGGCGGATCTGGGTTTGGGCGTGGCGGTCGGACGCTACATCGGCGTGGCACTTGGGAGTGATGATCACGCTTCCGTGCGGGAATACTGGGCCACCGGCAATCTGATCGCCATTCCATTGGTGGCATGCATGGCGCTGGTTTTCTCCCTCGTGGGAGTCACGTTCGGCCACAAGTGGTTTAACGTATCGCCCGCGAATGAAGGGCTGTTGCGCGCGTGTTTTTTCGCGGGCGGGTTCGGCCTGTTCCTTGAATACTACGGGCAATTTTGGAACTTCCTGTTGCAGGCGCATCTAAAGTTCAAATTCATCGGCGCGTTAAAAACCGGGACTAGTCTGTTGCAAATTATTCCCTCCGTCATCCTCGCCTGGCTCACCAAGAACCCGCTGCTCATTGTCCTTTGGAGTGTGTTCATCGGGCTGGTGCAGTTGGGCCTGTTGGTGTGGCACGCGCGTCGCCGTCTCAATCTGGGTTTCGACCTGCGGGAGGCCCGGTGGGTTCGCGCTCGTGAGATGGCCGCGTTCACCGGGAAAACTTTTGCCACGCTGATTGCCAGCTCGCTCCTCGGAACCATTGACCAGGTGATTCTCGGCCGGCTGGCGCCGGCGGCCGACTTCGCGAATTACAAAAACTGCGCTGTGAATGTCGGGGGGCGCTTGCAGGGCTTGGGCTTCGCGATCATGGGCCCGGTTGCCTATAACACCAGCCATGCCGTGGGAGGTGGACGCGGCGCATCGCCAGCCGCCATTTACAACGAGACGTTCAATTTCGTGTTTGGCTGGTACCTGCTGGCCGCGGTTTGGACGGCGGTGTGGCATCCGATTGCGCTTCGGCTGTGGCTCGGGGAAGCACGTGCCTTGCAGGTCGCGCCGATGTTCACGCCCATCATCATTGCCTTTTGTCTTACCGGGATCGCGACCATTTCCGCCGCGCAGTTGGGGCCGTTGAACCGCATGGGGATGGCGTTCGGCTTCAAACTCGCCGCGGGCCTGCTGCTCATGGCCGGAGTCTATGTTGGATGGCATCTGGGCGGGATGGTGGGTGTGGTTTATGGATTTCTCTGCAGCCGGGTCGTCTTTCTCGCCCAAGACCTGTATGTGATCCGGCTGGTGAAGGCGGGTGGCTGGCTGGCCGTCCGCACGTGGCTAACCGTGGCCGGGCAGTGTCTCGTAGGGGCCGGGTTTGCGCTGGTGTATCTGGTACTGCCGCAGAATTCACTCTGGGTGCTGCCGTTTGCGGTCTTGCACGGCGTTCTGGTCGCTGTCTGGTTGCTGCGGCATCGCTTGGGTCAACTGGTGCCCTCCTTGGCCGGAATCTTTCCAATGCGCGACCGCCCAGCCGTGAAATCAGTCTCCAACCGTGAGCCTTGACACGCGACCGGGAGAATCTGTCCGTGAAACCCAACGGTGAATGTAACGCTGGAGTTGCAACGGACTGATGACTTCCTATTCGGATAGAACACGACGCGGCATGACAACATTATTGCAATGCACCGCTGATCCCCGCACAGTTTCTTTGAATGATTGTCATTCCATTCCTGGGCTGGTGGAGTTGCAAATGTCTGGAGTTTACCGGCGTGCGGGACACCGTTGACGATGAGGTTGATTAAATCACTGGCCACAATTGGCAGGTCAGATATGAATGATACATATAATCGAGGGCGCGAGATAGAAGAAGGGGGGAGCGGCGTCAAAGCTTTGCTTCGGCGAAAACTTCCTCCCGAGGTGGTTGATCTGTACCGGAGCACATACAAGGCAGTCCGGGATTTTGTCGTACGGCGGCGGGCTCGCCGGGGTTTCCGGTGGCGGCTGCGACAGGGAGGCCCGCTTTGGCTCGACCTTGGAGCGGGGCGCGTTCCTGGCCGGAACGGCTGGACCACGGTTGACGGGGAAAAAGGCGCGGACATCCAATTCAACCTGCTGAACCGTTTCCCTTTGCCGGATGAAAGTGTGGAAAAGATTTATTCCTCCCATGCCCTGGAACATTTCTTTTACGTGGAAATGATGGGCCTGCTGCGGGAGTGTCATCGAATCTTGAAACCCGGCGGCACCATTTCCATTTGTGTCCCGGACGCGACCATCTACATTGCGGGCTACCAGAATCCGGAACCCATGCGCGAGCGGGAGGCAGGATTCTTTCAGACCGCGTTCCACTATCACACGCCCATCGATTACTTGAACTACATCGCTTATATGTGGAACGACCACCGGCATCTGTTTGATGAGTCCAATCTGATCGCGATCCTCCGAGCCGCCAGTTTTCAGGATGTCATTCGCAGAGACTTTGATCCCGCTTTGGATCTGCCGGCAAAGCGACATGAATCCATCTATGCAACTGGCCGGAAACCGTAGCATCTCTCCATGCGCTTTGTGAACGCCGAGCCGATGAATCTCGGCAAGTCTCTCATGATGCGGTCGGTGCCGGTACTGGATCGGGTGCAGGTCAGATTGGTGCGGCATGTTTAGCGCGGCTTCGTGGCAAGCACGCCTGCGAGAATTGCGAATGCGACACAGCGTCTGGCGAACGAGGGCGCGACACCAGATGAACGCCGCCGCCCGAGGGCATATCCGAACTTTGGCTGACCTGGTAGTTTACACAGCGCGAATCGAACAAATTTATTGCGCGCCTCCAGAAGGCCAGGATAATGTTTTGGAGTCGGACGATTTATCGCGCGCAAAGAGCGGCGGTTTATCTGCACGAAATTGGCACAGCGTGCGTTCTATCATCGGGTTGGTCTCCACCCAGTTCATACGAGCCATTTGCGGACGTGCGGTTTGAACATTGTTTTCTCTGCTTCCTCCTTTACATCACCTCGGGGGCCTTTAAATTACCGCACTGTATTCAATTTGGTAAATCGCCTTTTCTTACACGATGAGTGTTCTGCGTGCCCTGTCCAAGCGTCTTGGCAACTGGCTTGCCCGCACATCCAGATTCGACGGGCGTATCCTTGTGGCGTCCTTTGTGGGTCTGTATTTATTGATCATTGGCTTGGCGGCATGGGGCGGGGTAGCAACGCAAGCTTGGAAAGTTTTTGGCGTCGGTTCAATGAAACCTGCATTCGCCGACGCAAGGGTGGTTACCGTAGGCTGGGAAAATTATCGTCGCGGATTCAATCCCCTTTACCTGAATCCAGGCGATTCCGGGGCTAATGTGTTGAATTATCCGCGGATTTGGTTATTGCCGTCCTGTTTTGGCTGGGGAGAGCGACATACAGTGTGGGTGGCCTGTTCAGCCGCGGCCGCTTACTTCCTTATGGTTTTGCTAGTGGCGGGGCCACTGACGCGAGGCGAAGCATTTGTTTGGACACTGCTGTTGTGCGCACCTGCAGCAATGCTGGCGGTTGAAAGAGGTAACAACGATCTGGTGGTATTCACGGTTCTGGTTCTGGGACTCTTGCTGCTGCAGCGGCATCGCCTAACCGCGTACGGGTTGCTGTTGCTGGCCGCACTGCTGAAACTTTACCCGGTCGTCGCACTTGTCGCGGTGATCCGCGAGCAAAAGTACCGCGCTTTAGTTGTTCTGGGGAGTCTGGCGTTCATTTTTGTCTCTTACATTTTTTTGACGCTATCGGACATCGTCCAGATATCTTCGTGCACCCCTCGCCCAACTTTCTGGGCTTACGGTTGCATGACGTTCGCCGATAAGATTTCCGAGTCGCTTCGGTTTCGGGGACATCACATTGGTGTTTGGCCTCGAGCGCTGGCAATGCTGGCGGTCGTGGCCGTGAGTGTTGTTGCCATTCGGTCGGGCCGGAGGATTCGCCAACAAAACCGTGACACTTCGTTCAGCCTCGATGGCTTCAGGGCCGGGGCAGCAGTTTATTTGGGTACTTTTTTGATTGGAAATAATTGGATTTACCGGCTAATTTTCCTGCTGTTGGCGATACCGCAATTGTTGGCCTGGATCAAGAAGGACAAGGAACGGCAATTCATTTCGGCGGTGTGTGTTGTCTGCTTGCTCGGGACAATGTGGTCTCCCTTGTTGCTTCTCAAGGCATGGCCGTTAAGATTCATCATTATGCCGCCTGTAGAAGTGGCCAATTGGACACTCTTTGGCGGATTGATTGTACTGTTCTACGCGAGCCTGCCAAGTTGGGTAGTCGAATTTCTCCCGTTCCGGCTGTCAACGCAGGAAAGCCGCAATGCGCAGGCGCGGACCGTGATGAGTTCAACGATGCATCCGTGAGCGGAAGTGCCGATACGGCGGACATTTTTGTTGAGCCGTGCCTGCTTTCTGCAGGATCGTTTAAGAAAATGAATCAAGCATTAAAACGGAAGGCCCGGCACTTCAGCCATCCTCCTCATGCGTTACCGATTACACGCGAGTTTCGACGCGATTCCTCTTCGGCGCTGGCTTGAACCATGCCCTCCACATCCTTAGTTGTTTGTATCCATGGTCAGCGTGAGTTACTCCAGCGACTCCTTGATCGCTCCTTCGGCTGCTATGACGACCTTGTTGTTTCCCACGATGGGCCGGATGAGACCAACGTGCGCGAAATCGTGGAGGAGTTTGGAGGCCGATTCTTCGAGCATCCGCGCATTGGCTCGCCCGAAGGACAAGGTCCATTTGCCTGGGCGCAGGCGAAACACGACTGGATTCTCCGATTTGACGCGGATGAATTTCCGAGCGACGAAATGAAAACGTGGCTGAACAATTTTCGCCGGCAGGCGCAACCGCCCGAAGCGATTTCCGGCTATACGTGCATCTGGCCGCTGTGGGACGGCACTCACACGGTTTCCCGAAAATGGCCGGCGGGACGAATTTTTTTGCTCGATCGCAGGTGTGTGAAGTTCTTTGGGCTGGCGGAGCAGGTGCCTTTTGCGGACGGACGTTACGAGCCACTCGATCTGGTGCTGCACCATCAGCCGCCGCGAAAGTCATACGGGCTGCACAATCTGCTTGTCCGCAGGGAAGCCTATCGCTGGCGGACATTGCGGGCGGCGGGGCTGCAAGGCAAGCCCACGGATCTGCCAACATGGCGATGGACCAGCGAAGTTTGGCCGCCGATGTGGCAGAATCTGCGCGAACGCCCGTTTCGTAGCGCCATGGTCGGGCTGATCCGCGGTACACTGGCGTGCTTGCGCGACCAATGGCGGAGCGAGCACCGGTTTTACCCTTTGGGGGCGATCGTTGGACCGATTCACTATGCGATGATTGCATTCGAGTACTGGAGGGTGCGCCGGAGAAGAATTCGCGCAGAGAAGAAAAAATAAATGTCCGGCGATTTTCCAAAACTGCTCGTCGCCACCGAATTTCCCCCCAACGCCTCCGGTGGCGGTCCAGCCGTCGTCCGCCAGATGCTCAAGGGCTGGCCGGTGGAGAAGTTGTGTTGGTGGAGTTGTCTGCCGGATCATGACCAACTCTTCGGTCAGAAAACCGCGGCCCATCGCGTTGCAACCATCCCGTCGCGGCTGTATCCCCACCGACGTTGGCCACAGGCGAAATCCTGGGTTCTGGAGCACGTCTGGACGCGTTGGGCCGCGCGTCATGTAAAAAAAACAATCACCGCACTCCAACCGGAAGCGGTGTGGGTGATTCCACATGCCTGGGCGATTCCACCCCTGGCGCGCGTTTTGCAACCCGGCAATATAGTTTTCCACACCTCCGTCCACGACTACCCTGACACGGGCAGCCGCGTCGAGCGATTTGGCCTTGCGCGCAGCCGCTGGATGGCAAGTCTGGTGGATAGGCTCTATTCGAGCGCGACGACCCGGGATGCGATTTCGCAGCCGATGATTGCCGACCTTCGTGCACGCACGGGCAGCGCGGCGGCGCAGATAGCGCGCGCCGGGCTGGAGGAAGAAGATTTTGCCTGGCTATCGCATAAGCCCGATGAGCGTATCGAGGAACTCCGGATCGCTTATGCGGGCACGATCATTGCCGAGGAAGCGTTCGGCATTTTTGTCGAAGCACTGTCGCGAATTCGAAAGCAGTTGCTGTTGCCGGTTTCGCTGGAGCTTTTTGGGAATGATTCCTATCGCGCGCGCCAATGGTTCGATCCGTCCTGGATGCGCGAGCGCGACAATCTGGCTGAACCGGCGCTTACAGACGCAATGCGGAAATGTGCGTGGGGCTTTTCACCCATGTCGCTGACAGATGACGACCCGCGCTACAACCGCTACAGTTTTCCGACCAAGTTCATCAGTTATCTTGCCGCGGGACTGCCGGTGATTACGCTGGGTCATCGGAACAGCAGTGTGGTGCAAATGGCCGAAGCGTACGGCGTTGGTCTTTGCACGCAGACGAGCGACGTGCAAAAACTGGCGGCGGAATTGTTGACGGCGCTTTCGCAGCGGGAGGCGGTTTCGGCGTATCGCCCGGCCATCGTGCGGTGCGCGAGGGCCGAGTTCGACGCGCGAAAAATGCGTGCGGTGCTCCACGAGTGTTTGCGCAAGTGCGCCCAGAACAAAGCATGAAGATTGCGCTTCTTACCACGGACAACCGGTGGCCGTTTAACGAATACTACAAAGAAACTCCGTGGTTCGGCATGGCGCCGGAGGCGTTGTTGCAAGGATTTGTCGGAATACCGGACTTGGAAGTGCATGTCGTGTCGTGCATCCGCAAGCCGGTCAAATCGCCTGAGAAGCTTGCCGAGAACATCTGGTTTCATAGTCTGTACGTGCCGAAGTTTGGCTGGATGCGAACGGGTTATCAGGGTTGCATTCGAGTGGTGCGGCGGCGGCTGAGGTTGATTAAACCGGACCTTGTTCACGGGCAGGGCACCGAGGCGGAGTCGGCCATTTGCGCGGCGTTTTCGGGTTTTCCCAATGTGATCACGCTTTTGGGAATCATGAAGGAGATGGCGCGAATCTTGAACGCGCATCCCGGCAGTTTTTACTGGATGGCCTCGCTGCTGGAGAGCCTGGCGCTCCGGCGCACGGCAGGCGTGCTGTGCAACTCAAGGTTTACGGAAGCGCAAGTGCGCGGGCGCACGCCTAAAACCTGGCTTGTGCCCAACGCGGTTCGCGAAGTTTTTTTTGAAAAACCGCTCGCGCCTGCGCGCCCCGGTCGATGCACATTGTTGAATGTCGGATCGATTAGCAGCTACAAGCGACAGAACGAACTGCTGGATGTGGCGGAGCAATTGCACGCGGAGGGACTGGACTTCCAACTCGAATTTGTCGGGCAGGCGTCCACAAGCGATCCTTACGTCGCGCGTTTTTTGTCACGAGTTCAAAACCAGCCGCGCGTGACCTTCCACGGTTTCAAATCCATGTCCGAAGTGATGGAGTTTTATGATCGTGCTTCAGCTTTGGTGCATGTTTCGGCGGTGGAATCTTTCGGGTTGGTCGTGGCGGAGGCACTTTCGCGCAATCTCAAGTTCATCGGTTTCAACTCCGGAGGCGTGGCTGACATCGTGGCGGGCGTGGAAGGTGCGGAGTCTTTCCGCGATGGCGATTGGACGGGCGTCAAGTCGGCCCTCCGCCGCTGGATACAAACCGGCGCCGCGCGTCCGGGCACCGCCGCGGCCACGATGCGGCAGCGGTATCATCCGACGAACATCGCGCGGCAGCACGTCCAGGTTTACTGCGATGTGCTTGGTCGGATCGGCGAGCCGCCCTGTCAGAAGCGTCAATCCGCGACGTAGCCGCCGACGTGAGGAGGCGGATTCTGAAATCCGAAATCCGAAATCCGAAATGCTGTCCGCCTCGTTACCTCGGCGGCTGCGTCTTGAACGGACTCTTGCGATCGCGGCGCACTCGGAGAGACGCGACCTCCCCTCAACGGGGATTTAACCTTTCGCACTTGCGTCGCGCGAAATTCCGCCACTAACATCTTTCACCTTAGAGCGTGTGCGGAAATGCTATGACGAGCGGATTCCACCGATTGGTGTCCACGCTTTAGCGTGCGTTGGTCGCGTTTGCCGGCTAAAGCCGGGACACCAAGCGGCTTGTCCGTACACGCGCTTACTAACGGTGAATCTATTTTGAAGCAGAACTGCGACATTATGCCAGAGCAGACAATTGAAGGTCAGTTGAATGCGACCGAACGCCGCCTTTTGATGCAGGCCATCCGCGAAGCCGCGGTGAAGCCAAAAGTCGTGATTGAGGTTGGCACCTGGTTTGGGGGTGGAAGCACGTTGCATATCCTCCGTGCCTTGCAGCAAAATGGAGCGGGGCATTTGTGGGGCATCGAAGCTGACCGGTCGGTGTACGAGCAGATGCTGACCAATCTACGAGCCGCGGCACCTGAAGCGTGCAGTCGCTTTACACCGCTGTTTGGATTCTCGCAGGACGTGATTCCACAATGGCTCGCCGAGCAAGGGCGGGGAGTGATGGTGGACTTCGCGTTCCTGGATGGGAGTAACAACCCAGGCGAACAGATCACGGAGTTTCATCTGCTCGATTCACACATCCCCGTGGGCGGTCAACTCATGGCGCATGACGCCAAATTGCGCAAAGGGAAATGGCTGGTGCCTTACCTGTCGCGCTTGGACAACTGGCGGACTGAACTCCATGACGTGAGCGACGAAGGATTGTTCCATGCCCGCAAGGTCGCGGCCCAACCCTCGCCGGCGAGTTTGCGTGCGGCGAAAGCCAGGTTGTTGAGTCTGCGTTGTAATCCCGTGGAAATCACCGCTGCGATACTACCGTCGGCGATCTGCGGTTTTTTTCTGCGGCTTCTGCCGTGGCATCTGGCCAGGAGGCTTTCGGACGGACGCAAGCGTGCACTGCCCCCGTAGCACCGACTTCCAAGTCGGCTGTGTCGCAGATTTCCAAATCCGCGAATCTTGAAAGGTTCAACGGGAGCCAAGGTTTCAATGCGCTGCCGATTAGGAAATCGGCGATACAGCAGGTTTGGAAACCTACGCTACGGTTGCGGTGCTCCCCTTTGTCCGCAGGGTTGTTCTGCTTGAATGCAACAATCCACTCTGGCAGACTCCGTGACGTGTCGCCGCTGCCGCCTTACTCTCACATGAACCACTTACCCAAATCCGGAATGGCGGATCGACCACTGCAAATTGTCACCGCCTGTCGGGCGCGCGATCTGGCGGTGCTGGAAATTACTGCCCGCAAGCTGCGCGAAACCGTGCCGTTCTGGAAACTCCACGTGGTTGCGCCGGACAAGGATTGTCGCCGCATCCGGTCGCGACTTGTTGGTGACGTGCAGGTGATTGCGGAGAATGAATTCATCCCAGGCATGACGATTGAAGCATTACGGGAACTCAAGGTCCCTTATTTCCCGAAGGCGGCGGGATGGTATTTCCAGCAACTCTTGAAGTTGCAATTCGCCTTCGTCGAACCGGAGGAGGATTATTACCTGATTTGGGATGCTGACACCGTGCCTTTGAGACCGATGCGGTTTTTCGATTTGGAAGGTCGCATGCTGCTCACGAAAGCGACCGAACACCACGCTCCATATTTCGAGACCTATCGAAGGTTGTTTGCGTCCGAACCCGACCGCGAGTTTTCATTTATCGCTCAGCACATGCTGGTTCAAAAGTCGATCGCCCGTGAAATGCTTGGCCGGATTGAACAACGAATCGGCGGGAGTGGGAACTGGGCGTGGAAAATCATGCGGTCGCTACCCGAAACAGGCGACAACCTTTTCAGCGAATACGAAACGTATGGACACTATGTAAAGAACCACTGTCCCGAACGGGTGGTTTTTGTGGAACGTCCCTGGCAACGCAGATTTCAACCAGGTTTTGGACGCCGGATTCCTTCGGAAAGAGAAATGCAAGTTTTGGCGCGAGACTTCGACTACGTGGCGTTCGAACTGGCGACTCAAGGCTGGCGGCGCTTGGTCAAGCCCCTGCTGGCTCGGCTCCGCGCGGTCCATCGTTAATAAAAAACAAATCCTCCAGCTCTGCTGGACAGGGTTGGGGAATCCACAAGTCATGTGTCCGAGGACACAAGCCCTGTGTCAGAGGACACAAGCCCTGTGTCAGAGGACACAAGTCATGCACTTGGATTCTCCTCAGCTTTCGGGGTGCGCGGCGACACTCCCTCTCCTTCTCGCTGAGGAGTGGGGAGTCGCTTATGCTCGAAAATCCCTCTCTCCCCGCTCGCCCTCGCGGAGAACGGAACAAACTTGGTTGACCTCACGTTCCAGTTCGATTAGGGGAATCAAGTGCGCAGCCCTTAAGATTTAATCAAAATTGGATGATGGACTTTCGATCAAAAATACTTTCGTGGGATAGTCTCCCAACCTGGCGAAGGGCCATTCGTGCGAGCGGCAAAAAACTGGTGGTCACCAACGGGTGTTTCGACATTCTTCACCTGGGGCATGTCACCTACCTTGAAACGGCGCGGAACCAGGGTGACGCGTTGCTGGTGGGTTTGAACGGCGACGCTTCAGTGCGGGAGTTGAAAGGGGTAGGGCGACCCGTGAATGGCGAACGGGATCGCGCGGGCGTTTTGGCGGCTTTGGAGAGCGTGGATGGCGTCTGCATTTTCACCGAGAAGCGAGCCACCAGATTTCTTGCTCACGCCGGCCCGGACATTTACGTGAAAGGCGGGGATTATACCGTCGAGACGTTGGATCAAGGCGAGCGGCGCGCCGTCGAGCAGGCTGGCGGTCGAATCATTATCATCCCGTTCATTCCCGGTAAATCCACAACGGAGTTGCTGGAAAGGATTTCCCGCTTGTGAAGTTGTCGTGTGAATCCCGCTTCGCTGCTGTAACTGAAAACTTCTATGATCGCAGTTCGATTGTTTTTAGTGTGGCGTTTCGTATGAATACTGAACAGCCTTCGACTTTGACGACGCCAAGTCCCAGGTACGATTACAGCACCGCAGAAAAGCTAAGGCTTTTTCTCCCGTGTCTGCGTCAAAGAGTCTGACCCCGACGCAATCTGTTCGTCGGGCCTTATGCCGGAAAATTCGGCTATGAACTTATGCAGTGGCAAGCGTTCGTGCGGGCACGCCGACCGCACTATGAACAGGTGCACGTGTTGACGTATCCGGGCCGGGACTATTTGTACGAGGGCTGCCAGGTTCATCACCACAACATCGATCTCAAGCAAGCCGGCTATTGGTACGGCCGGATTTCGCCGGCGCAAGCGCGACGGATGGCGGACGCGAAAGCTGCTGAAATCGGGCTGAAGGATTACGACGTGTTCGACACCTCCTTGCTCTGCACGCGCTATCATAAAATTCTTTTTGGCGTCAGGACTTCCGGCTGCTGGAGGAACCACCCTTGGCGCAGAAGAGGTATGACGTCATTTTTCATTTCCGGTCGGTTCGGAAAGACGGGCCAGACCCGCTCAAGAACTATCCGCCGGCGCTGGCGGATAAACTGGTGCAGCGGTGCCAGGAGCGAGGCGTGTCCGTCGCGTGCGTGGGTCACCCCGATTATTCCTACTGCCCGCCGGGCTGTCCGGATTATCGCAACGTGGACCTGCGACAAACGGTGGCCGCGATCTCGTCCGCCCGTGTGGGGGTGGGTGAAGCCAGCGGAGGAATGCATCTGATCAACGCCTGCGGCAAACCAAGCATCATCTGGGGGGAGGGGGCAGTGGCGTATTGATCCTGCTCTGGTTTGGAATCCATTCCGGGTGCCAATCTATGTAGTGACGATAGCCACCTGGCAGCCAGCTCCGGAAGAAGTATGCGATGCCATCGTCAACGCGCTGGGCGATCTTAGAGCGAGGACCGCCGATTTTACCCGGCCGGCCTATACGTTGCCGGCGCAACGGATTGCGAACTATTGATTTCCATGAGCCAGGAGGAAACTTCCCTAAGCGAAGAGCGATTCAGCCCGGACTCCGAAATAGAAAAGGGAGCGCATCCGCCACGGGTGCGGTTTTCCGCGCCCTCGCGGAAAACTTCAGGCGCATGGAAATCTTCAAAACCCTTGCGAGTCTCTGCGCTCCGAATGCGGGACGCGAGGGCGCGTCCCGCTACGCCCGGGGCGGGCGTGCTCCCCGCTACTTCGGAGTTCGGGTTCAATGAAGCAGGGGAGTGTGACCGTCCCTTCAGCTTCGCGCCAAAGGCTGCGTGCGGGACGCCTGCGCTCTAGGGCAGTGCGCAGGTGCGCTTCTCCCGGCAGGTTCCGGAGAATATGATTGCAGGATGGGCAACGTCCTGCTGTAGTCTATGCACTAGATGGCCAGTACTTTTTTTGTGTCACGAAATCACTTGTTGCCTGGAATGTGGCTGCCATGGCCGCTGATGGTGGGTCATATCCTAGCCGATCCCTGGCAAGATGTGGATTGGGTTTCCGATCCAGCAACTTTCAGGACCAATGCCGGCTTATGATACTGGGGTTGTTTAGAACGATCGCCCAAATAAAGTTTCGCATAGCCGTGCGCAGACCCCTCACCCGGCCTCCGGGCACCTTCCCCCAAAACCTGCCACCTGCCAACCCCCCCCTCACCCCTCCCAAGAGGGGAACTATCCGCCGCACGCAGATCCCCTCCTTGGAGCTGTGTCCGATCAAGTCGTAACGTATGAGCAATCCCACAGTCGTTTTTCGTTCTCTTCTTGTTTATTTGTTGTGCCTACCACTGGCGATATTTCTGGGCTATCTGCTCGCGGATCCGACGGACCTGCGAACTCTCGGCACCGTCGGGCTTGTGCTGCTGCTCCTCCTCTCGCCCTTACTGCTGCGATACCACTATCCATTGATGATTCTTTCCTGGAACGTCAGCATGGTGCTTTTCTTTCTACCGGGGCGTCCGCAACTGTGGATGGCAGGGGTCGCGTTCAGTCTGTTCATGTCCATTGCTCACCGGACGCTCAGCAGGCAGTCGCAGTTTATCAAGGTACCGCAGTTGATCTGGCCGTTGGTGGCGATTGCGGTCGTAATCTTGGTTACCGCGTGGGCGAGAGGGGGGATAGGGATGCGGATTCTGGGCGGCGAGAGCTATGGGGGCAAAAAATACCTTTTGTCGCTCGTCGCCATCATGGGCTACTTTGCGCTCACCGCTTATCGAATTCCACCCCGCCGCGCAGGGCTGTATCTGGCCTTGTTTTTTCTTGGGGGTCTTACCGGCTCCTTTACAGATTTTTTTTCCGCTACGGGTGGTTCCTGGATCCGCTACATTTACCTGCTGTTTCCGCCCACCAACTTGTATTCAGCAAACTTGGAACTTGGGATAACCCGATTCATTGGGTTTAGCGCTGCGTCTTCCGCACTCTTTTACTTTTTGATGGCCAGGTATGGCATTCGCGGCATATTTTTGTCCCGCAAGCCGCTACTTTTCATCGTGTTTGTACTCGTCTGCGTTTTGGGCCTGTTTGGAGGATTCCGATCGTTGGTCATCGTCCTCCTGTTGACGTTCTTCATCCAGTTCTTCCTGGAAGGAATGCATCGAACGAAGTTGATCCTGGTCGTGCTGCTCACTCTGGGTCTGGCTGCGGGGCTGGCGGTTCCCTTCGCCACCAGCCTGCCCCCCACCTTCCAGCGCGCGCTGGCCTTTTTGCCGATACCCATTGACCCGGACGTGCGTTTGGATGCGGAAGGTTCAAATCAGTGGCGATTGACAATCTGGAAGCGATTGTTGCCGGAGGTGCCAAAGTACCTTTTGTTGGGTAAAGGTTTTGGGATGCAGGCGTCCGAGATGCTGTTGGCAACAGACCGCATGGTGCAGGGTGGGGAAAACACAGAATGGGCGGAGTTGGCCGGAGATTATCATAATGGGCCGCTGTCGGTGATCATCCCATACGGTCTCTGGGGCGTTGGGGCACTGCTGTGGTTCCTGGCGGCAGCGTGGAGTGTGCTCTACAAGAATTATCGTTACGGTGATCCCAGTCTTCGAGTGGTCAATGCATTTATCCTGGCGAATGTTATTGCGCGCGTCTTGATGTTTCTTTTCATCGTTGGCGGGTTTGAAACGGACATGTTGGCTTTGGTAGGTTTGGTGGGTCTGAGCGTCAGCTTGAATGGCGGGGTTGCGAAGCCCGCGCCAAAGCCGGTGACCCAGACCGAGCCAACGGGTGGATTCGCCGGCATTCTGCCACGACCGCGTTCGGCCTTTGGGCGGTGATCAGAGTGCCTGATAAATCCGAATCGCGAAATCCGAATTCCGAAAGAAACCCGAATTCCGAAGGCCGAATACTCCTGCTCCAGCCGATTGGTTTTGGGGCAAAGTTTCCGTCCTGAGGCAGAAGCTCATTTCAACTTGCGGTTTTGCCCCCCTCGGGTTGCGGGAATTCAGATTTCGGTATTGGGGATATGAAGTGACACGCGAAGCACGATTTTTTCTGACGCGGCCAATCACCGCGTAACAATCCGCGGTTGCGGGAGCGGGTTGATGAATTTTCCTTTGAAGCCACGGACGTTGAGTTTGGGTATCAATTCATCCGCAATGTGCCAGGATAGTAGCATCGCGTATTCGGGTTGATCCTCGAACAACCGCGATTCGTCGAGCACCGGGATGAGGGTGCCGGGAATGTATTTGCCAATCTTGTAGGAGCCTTTTATTTCCAGCACGCAGTCGAGGATGCCGTCGTCGAGACCGACGTAGTTGATGAGCGTGCTTGCGCGCGACGGAGCGCCCAGGCCGTAAACGCGCTCGCCCTTCGCCTTGATGTCCGCAAGCAGCGCGTAGAGCGCCAGCTTGCTATTCACCACGTTTTGCTTGAAGGCCTGGAGCTTGGCGTCGGTCAATTCGCGCGATTCTTCGGCGAGGGTGGCCGCCACGGAATCGCGGACGGGATACCTGCCCTGGCGCGCGGCATAGACGCGGATGGAGCCGCCGTGCGTTGGGATGCGTTTGGTGTTGATGATCTCGAGGCCGTGCGCCCCGAGCAAATTCTTCAACGCCGTGACCGAGTAATAGCGGAGATGTTCGTGGTAAATGGTGTCGTATTGGAGCGTCTCAAGCAGCGACAGCCAGTAGTGTGATTCAGAAATGAAAATGCCGTCGTCTGCGAGCAGTTCCATGATGCAATCCACGATTTCATGCACGTCCTCGATGTGCGCAAAAACATTCGTGGCCGTGATCATGCTGGCCCGGCCCTGCTCGGTCACGGCTTTCTTTACCGCCGCGCGGTTGAAGAAGGAGATGTGGGTGTTGATGCCGCGTTCCTGTGCGAGTTTGCCAGCGTTGGTCGGCTCAATGCCATAGACGCGGGCGTGCTTTGTGAAGTTGCTTAACAGCGTGCCATCGTTCGAGCCGACGTCCACGAACAGGTCCGTCGGTTTGAGCGGATAGAGCGCCGCGACTTCCTGTGACAGCTCGGCAAAATTCTCGCGCAAGATTTTTGTGGTGCCGCTGGTGTAAGTGTAGCTCGGCGGAAACAGAATCGCCGGATCCACAACCAATCCGAGTTGCACCAGCTGGCATTTCCGGCAACGGAGCACTTGTGCGGGATAGGCGGGCTGCTCGGCGGGGCGCGTGCCGATGAGGGGCATGGTGTTCACCGGCGGCAGGTAACCGATGAAGATCACATCTTCGAGGTCTTTCGAGCCGCAACTCTGGCAGTTGTCCACGACAACGCTCCCGTTGGTGCCGGCAGCCAGTTTTGGAGGGTGATACATAAGCGGGTTCCGGTTTTAGTTTTTAGGGCTATGCACCTGATTCTCCTTGGGCGATCGGACACGCTAAAGCGTGAACTCCAACGCCGCGCGCGGGCCGTTTCCGTTGGAGTTCAACCTTTAGGTTGTCCCTTGCTGCATCAAGGGGAATCAAGTGCATAGCCCAATTAGTTTTTAGGTTGGAGATGAGCGTTGGCCACATACCAAGAGACGGTCCGGGCGAGTCCTTCGGCGAGTGAAACGCGCGGCTGGAAGCCGAGCGCCCGCAGCTTGTTGATGTTCGGGCAACGCCGCAAGGTGCTGCCGGCCTGGAGCGGCCCGGGAACAACATTGATTTCGCGATCGAAGCAGCTGGCAATTTCGCGGGCGACTGTTTCGATGGCGATTTCCTCGTCGTTGCCGATGTGATAAATGCCGAGGTGCTCGCCTTTTTCCATGATTCGCAAGAGACCCTCCACCAGATCATCGATGAAGATGAACGCGCGTGTCTCTTTGCCCGTGCCTTGCATCGGAAAAGGAATCGTTCCGGTCGGGTGTTCTTTTACGAGCGCGTCCATGCGCAGGGCGAATTGCGGAATGACGTGCTCCCAGCCCATGTTTGGGCCATAGACATTGTGGGGCCGAAAGATCAACACGCGCGGAATGTGTCGGCGACCATAGTTGATTGCCAGCAGTTCGGAAATGATCTTGCCGCCGCCGTAAGAGTAGCGCGGGTTCAGCACGTCAGGGACAGATAGCGGGGCGGACTCGTCTGTCGGAATCTTCAGCGGAGTTTGATAGACCTCCGAACTGGAAGCCAGAATCAACTCGGGAATATTATGGCGGACGCAGGCATCGATCACATTCATCATGCCTTTGACAGCGACTTCCAAAATCAACTCCGGCTTCGTGTAGAAGAACTCCGTGCCGTTGATGTAGGCAAAGTGGCAGATGGAGTCCACGCCGTTGGCCGCAACTGCGACGGTGGCGGCATCGCGGACGTCGCCCTTGATCCACTCGACTTCCGCTGTCAAATCGTTCAACCGGTCGCGAGAACCCCGAGACTCGTTGTCCAAGGCGCGGACGCGATGACCCATGCCGACGAGCGCGCGGAGGAAAGCGCTGCCGATAAACCCGGTCGCACCGGTCAGCAAATAGGTGCGATGGCTCATGTTATTGAGACGGCCCTTGCGGCTTGCTCGCGGTCGAGACAAGGAAAGTGCCAAATCGTTTTTGGAACGGACTCACCATCATCAAAATCTCGTAGCAGTTATACAATGGCAACAAGCACCGGGCGACTCTGCTCTCCACGAATCGAAAAGTGGTGCCGCTCAATCCTTGAACAGTTATCCCGGTGTAGCCGGCGGATTTCAGTTCGCTGGCGAGGTCCTCCGCGCCAAGCAGCACTTCGTTTTCAGTCTTCCCCTTCGCCGAATAGAGCGGTGACTGAGGGCTGCGGTAAAGCCACATGCTCGGGCTGCGGCGGTTTGGGTCGTAGGCAAACAGTCGCCCATTGGGTTTAAGGATTCGCAGACCCTCCCGCAACGCCCGGACCCGCTCCGATGTTTGATCGATGTGATGCAGGACACCCGAGTAAACAATGATGTCGGCGTAATTATCCTCAAACGTCGTGTTCATCAGGTCACCGACGACGTAATCCTCATTGGTGGAACTCTTCTTCGCCCAACCAATGCATCCTGGGGAGATATCCACGCCGGTCAGTCGCAATCCGAATTTGTTCAAACGCCGCGTGAACGCACCAGTTCCGCAACCCAGGTCAATACAGCGTTCACCGCGGTGTGGCGACATCGTCTCCTCGAACCTTTTCAATAGCCGGGAATACGCCAGCCCGCCAAGGACATCATAGTCGCCATATTTTGACTCGAACTCGTCGAAGAAAGTGCTTTCGATCTTCTTGTTCATGCTCGTGGGCTTGAAATCTGGGTTCGCAGGACCACCGTGCGTGCCGGTCGGCGGAGCCAGGTCGTTGCAAGCGCATAAAACAACCAGACTGAATACTGTGGAACCCAGCGAACCGTGCGAAACCGGCTCTTGCCAGATTTGCGCTCCTGCCAGTCGAACGGCACCTCGCCGATTTTCCAGCGCAGACGGTGACATTTCACCAATAGTTCGATACTGAAAGCGAAACCAACTTGTGACTCAATGGGAATTTGCTGGAGCACGCGTCGCGAGAAAAGGCGAAGCCCGTTGGTGGCGTCATGGGTTGGTACCCGAGCAATGGTGTGCATCACAAATGCGGCGCTGCGCACAAGTAGAGCTTTGAGCCAGGGACAGTCCCGCATGGAACCGCCACGCATGAAGCGGCTGGCCGCGACGATTTCGCACTGGTCATGGAATTTCGCCATCAACAGGTCAATCTTTGGAGCATTGTAGTCGTCATCGGCTGGATACACCAGCACCGCTGGAGCGGTGCTGTCGGTAAAACCAGTCAGGACGGCGCCAAGCGCGCCTCGACCGCAGTTTTTCACACAAACCAACTGGAACCCTTGGATGGGATAACCTTTGAGTGCGGTCAGCGTGTTATCATCGTCGCGGTCATAGCAGATCAAAACACGGAAGGGTGTTTTGACGCCGCGCTTCAGAGAGTCGAGCAACGGCGCGATGTTCTCGCCCTCGTTATAAACCGGAATGACGATGTCGAGTTCGGGCGACGGTGTCACGGTGCCACCTCCTGCCAAGTTTTGCTCCGGTGCGATGCACGCGCCGCGTCAATCAATTGCTGAACTCTCGTTCCTTCACGCAAACCGGGCGTGACGGACTGCCCGCTATCGATCGCATCCAGAAACCGTCTGGCAATACGGCTTACGGGAGCGATGCGTCCGTCCACGGTGGCGTCGCCCGCCAAAGTTTCCTGGACGATCAACGTGCCCGTTTGCCGGGTGCCAACGGAGAGGCTGAAGCCGCGCATATAATCGCTGCCGCGATTCTCCAACACCAGGGTGCCCTGGTCGCCATAGACCTCCAGTCTATGGCCGGGGCCGAGGAACGCATCGGCGGCGATGGAAACCGTGACGGGAAAGCCCGCGGAGAATTCGCCCCACCAGTCCACGCGGGCATCGGCCGCGGCGGAGGGTGAGAGCCGGGCGGCAAGCCGTGTCAGCGGGCCGAAGAGCCATTCGAGGTAATAAAATGTATGCGAGCTGAAATTGTTCAAGGTGCCGCCGCCGACTTCCGCGCGGATTTTCCAGGTGTCCACTTGGGCGCGATGGGCATACGTCTCAATGCGCCAGGTGAGGGCGACGTGGCGGATGCGTCCCAGCGTCCCAGCAGCGAGTGAAGCCTTTGTCTTTGGCCAGGCGTCCACTTCCGGGAATTCAAAGTCGATCGCGTGAGCCAGCTTGTTCCTGGCAGCCGCGGTCAGAATAGCGTTGGCTTGATCCAGATTCAGGGCCAGCGGCTTTTCGCAAAAGAGGTGCTTGCCTGCTTTCGCGGCCGCCCACGCCACTTCGACTTGCACGTTTGGCGGCACCGCGATCGCGACAGCGTCAATCGCCGGGTCCGCCAACAACATTCGCCAATCGCCATACGACCGGGGGACTCCCGTTGCTTGGGCGGCAGCGCGGGCCTTTTCAATGTCGCTTGCGCAGAAGGCGGTCACTTCGCAGCGCGCGTCGGCGCGAAAGGCCGGGAGCAAGACATTCTTGCCGAAGCCGATTCCGATGATGCCGATGGCCAGCGGTTTGCGCATTACAAAGTCAGGCCCGTGTTCACGGCTCGAGGAAATTCCACATGTCGAACACCGGTTTGCCGCGCAAGTCCACGTCGCGATAGGCCGAGTGGGCCGTGCACAGGATCAGGAGGTCGCTGCGCTGAATGACTTGTGCCAGGGGCAGCAGTTCATTGTCACCCTGCACGAGCGGGTCGGTGATGAGCACGGCTTTGGCATGCGGCTTGAGCAGTTTCTTGAGCTTGTAGCTGAGTGAGGCGCGGGCGTCGTCACTGTTCGCCTTGAACGCCATGCCCAGCAGTCCCACGGTCATTTCTTTGAGCCGATATTGTTGGCGCAGGCGGTTGATGATCCACCGAGGCATGCCTTCGTTGACTTGAATGGCGGAGGTGCCCACCGGGAATTGGTTGTCATCAAACGCGGCCAGTTGGAGCGTGTCCTTGTAGAGACAGGGACCGGCGGCGAAACCGGCACCGGGGAGGTCGCGCATCCGGGGATAATCTTCCATCAAGCCTGCGCGGATGCGCGCATAATTCAAGCCGGCCGCGGCGGCCATCATGTAAAACTGGTTGGCGGCGGCGAATTGAACGTAGCGGTAGGCGTTGCAGAACAGTTTGGCGAACTCGGCCTCCATGGGTTTCAGCCGGATGATTTTGTGAGCCACCTTGGAGAATAATTTGACCGCGGCGGCCTCCGCTTCCGGGGTGGTGCCGCTGACAATTTGTACGAGCGACTGGATCTCCTTGACGGCCATTCCTTGCACGACGCGCTCCGGACAGAAAGCGATGAGCGTTTTCCTGCCGCGTTTCCGAATGTAATCATGGAGAAAATCCGTGGCGCCGGGGAAAACGGTCGAGCGCAAAATGATGGTTTGATCGTGGCTCAGATGCGGCAGAAGAGCGTCAACGCAATTTGTGAGAACGCTCAGGACAGAGTTGTGAAACTCATCCACCGGCGTCCCGATGGTGAGGATGATATAAGGGACGCTCTTGATTGAGGAGGCGTCGGCGCTGAAACCCAACATGTCCGACGCAAGCACCTCCTTCAGCAGAGGTTCAGCTCCTTCATCAAGGAAGGGCATCCGCCCGGAGGCCAGGGTGTCCATGGCCGTTTTATTCAAATCTTGGATCAGCGTGCGAAAGCCGCGCTTGGCAAGCACGAGGGCGAGTGGCACGCCGACGTGGCCGGCCCCGCCCACCACACACACGTCAAAAGCGCGCGTGATTTTTCTCTTTATCTTTTTCATCGTTGCGCTTCTCCGATTGGGTCAGAACTGCAGTCGCCCCCCGCGCACCGCGGCCAGTAGCGCACCCCAGTGCAGGGCGGAACAAAATTCCTTTTCGGCCAGCAATGCCCGCACGCCGCCCTCGAAACGGATGCAGTCCACACCCGCTTCACCCCAGGGCTGCGACGCTCTGACCGGTCGCGCGTCGCCTGCAAAAAAACACCAGATCCGGTTGCCCAGCCGGCCGGTATCCGGTGACAGGTTGGCGAGAAGTTCAAACTGATCGGCGACGTGCCCGGTTTCTTCCAGCAGTTCCTTCCGCGCTGCATCCTCCGGAGTTTCTTCTGGTTCAACGTGGCCGCCGGGAATTTCCAATGTGTGACCGTCCACCGCCGGGCGCAGTTGCCGCACTAGGAGAAATCTTCCTTCCATATCCAGCGCGACCACCACCACGTAATCTTTGGTGCGGATGGAGTAGTGAGGTTCGGCGAAGCTGGGCGGTCGTTTGGCCACAAGCTCAAACCATTTACAGGCCCAAACAATTTCCATTGGGAGCGCGTCACGGATCATCACCTCGAAAAAACTAACTGGGAATCTTAGGCTGCACAATCCATTTCTTAATTGGGCTTGATCTTTCGGCGGCGCGGGCGACCCGCGCGCCGCGTCCTCGCTTCAGGATTGTTTGCGATACACCGTGAAACCGTCGCCTTCGTAAAACCGGACAAAGCCGGCGTCCTGTTCCAGCCAGTCCATGTTGTCCGGGGCCAATTGTTTCCCGCCCTGACGGATTCGTATCCGCCATTTTTCAATGACCGACATTTCGGATTCCGGAGGCGGCTGCGTCACCACCGCCCAACGCGAAGTCGCCACCGCACGTTGCCGCTGCACTTCCGAAAGCTGTTTCGTGTAAACCCAGACCCGTCGTTGCGCGTAATAGGAGAAAACGCAGGGATGCGGGTAGTCAACCGACTCAGGCCGATGATTCCACTTGAAAAGAACCAACTCATCAGGATTGGTGTGCTCCCTTGTCCAGAGGGCACTCTCGTAAACAACTCGGTCTTGTCGAAACAAGTAAAGCGTTCCAGCCGCGAGAAGCGAAAGGGTTACGGCCAGCACCGCGACCTTTGCAAATCGAGCCGGCAGATTCTCACCCCATCGGTCTCGTAACCAGGTCAAGAATCGCACCATGCCGATGCCGAACAACATGCAGCCTGGGCCAAGGGCCGGCAGGTTGTAATAACTTTGCCCGCTGGAGACCGGTCCGGCCCAAATCAGATAATAGAGTGCCAAGGCTCCCAACCAGTATAGTGCGAAGCGGGAAGTCCTGCTTCGCAGCACCTCCAACAGACCAAGCGCTGCGACCATCATCCCCGTTATTGAGAATGCCAATATGGCCAGGTATTGCGCAATCATCCGGTAGTGATTGAGGCCGAAACGCGCCCACCAAGGTCCGATTGATCCAAGCAAAAGTTTGGTGGAGGCCAGCTCGGCAAACCCGCCGTGGTTAACTTGGGCCATAAACAGACTCCACTGCCTAATTACCAACAAACTTATGATTGCTGCCATCACATAGCGGGGTCGCCAAGCGCATCTCCATCGCTCCTTCTCAAAGAGCAGCGCCAGCAAGACCAAATACCAATGCGCAATCTCCGGCGCTTTGACTAGAAGTCCAAGCAACCCTGTCGCGGCGCAAATGATCCACCTCGGCAACGAGGGGTTTTCCATGTAGCGTAGCGCCGCCAGCAGGAACCCGAAAGCCAGCGACTGAACCAACATTTCCGGCATAAAGGCTTGGCCGAAGAAAACTTCGAGCGGCGAAAGCACAAAGAGCAGGTTCGCCCAGAAACTTTGCCGGTCGTCCAGCACGCGTCGCCAAAGTCCTTGCAACAGCCAAAACGAAAATCCCCACAAGGCCACGGAAACCAGTTTGCCACTTGCGTCCAGATTGCCGGTCAGGACATGGACCGCCATGACCAGATAATTATACAGCGGGAATTCCAGGCATAAGCGCGCACCGGTATCTCCCTTCCAACTGACCTTCGCGCTCAGATGCCAGCCTGGTTCCTCAATCAAACTCTTCGTGGCGTCTGCCGTCTGGGTCTGCCGAAAAAGATGCGCGTCGATCAACGGTTGATTGACCGCGACCAGACGCAGAGCAACGCCCAACAACAACACCCACCAGAAGCTTTTCCTGGAGGCGGCTCCTTGTAATTGCGGATTGGGGGCGTTCGCCATCAAGAACCGTAGTAATCGAGATACCACTCGGTAAATTTGCGGAGACCGACCTCAATGGGCGTATTCGGTGCAAAACCAATGTCCCGCGCAAGGTCATCAATATTCGCCCACGTTGCGGGCACGTCTCCCGGTTGCATCGGCAACATGCGCTTGATCGCAGTTTTGCCGAGGCACCTTTCAAGCGTTTCAATGAGGTGAAGCAGCTCGACCGGTTGGTTGTTGCCCAGATTGTAAATCCTGTAAGGTGCCGGGCTGCTATCCGGACCGGAGCGCTCAGCCGACCAGTTGGGATCGCCTCTCGGAATGCGTTGAACAACACGAGTGATGGCTTCGGCGATGTCATCGACGTACGTGAAGTCGCGGGTCATCTTGCCTTCGTTGAAAACGTCAATCGGCTGCCCGCCGAGGATGGCCTTGGTGAAGAGAAATGTGGCCATGTCGGGCCGGCCCCACGGCCCATACACAGTGAAGAGGCGAAGGCCGGTGGTCGGGAGGCGATAGAGATGACTGTACGTGTGGGCCATCAACTCGTTCGCCTTCTTCGTTGCGGCATACAAACTCACCGGATGATCCACATTTTGAGCGACAGAAAATGGCACCTGCGTGCTGTTCCCGTAAACCGAACTCGACGAAGCATAGACCAGATGCTCGACTTCATTGTGTCGGCAGCCTTCGAGGACATTGACAAATCCCGTCAGATTGCTGTCGGTGTAAGCGTGCGGATTCGTGATCGAATAACGGACGCCGGCTTGCGCCGCGAGATGAATGACGCATTGAGGTCGGACCGTCTTGAACAGATCCGCGAGAAGATGCCGCTCGGCGATGTCCACTTTCTGAAATCGGAACGCGCGTCTTCCCTCGAGTTGCGCCAACCGCGCGCGCTTGAGACTGACATCGTAGTAATCGTTGAGATTGTCGAGGCCGATCACTTCCTCGCCACTGGCCAGCAGGCGTTTTGCAACATGGAAGCCGATAAATCCGGCGGCGCCGGTGACAAGAATTCTCATTGCCTGGCTCTCTGAGCGTGTAGGGAAAAGCCTGGTGGCTGTAGCCGCCGACGTGCGGAGGCGGACTTTCCCGTGAGCAAAACGAGACTGTTCCACCTCCTCACGTCGGCGGCTACAATTTCCGTACACGCTCGCAATCCAAGGTTGGCCATTTGATGTTTATTTATGCCACTCAGCGCCTCTTTCCGAGCGCGCCGAAATCGTCCCGCTTGCTGTTGAGCGATGTTTTCCGAACTCGCTGGCGCGGTCAAGCCCGTCCTTAATCGGGCGCGTTGGTAGGGCGCGTCACTCCGTGCGCGCCGTTCAGGTCGATTGTCCAACCCACCGGCGCGCACGGAGTGACGCGCTCTACCTTGCGGTTGAGGCGAGACCCCACGAGCATTTTCCATTGTAGTACAAAAGCACGGTTCTTTAGACTGTCGATCGTCGTGATGAATCTGAGTGGTCCTGGCCCAATGCAGAAATTGTCAAACGACCGGGCGTGTGGCCGGACGGAATTATGAATTGGCGCCATCTCCGTCATGTTCCCTGGCTTGACACCCGGGCGCGGTTTGTCGCGCGCACGCCGGGGGGAGGGGCTTTGCTGGACCTGGGTTCTTCGGATGGCGAAACGCTGCGGCACATCGCCGAACTGCGACCCGACTTGCGTTTGTTTGCCGCCGACGTGGCCGGGCGACCAGAAGCCTATGCGCCCGGCTGTGAGTTTCATCGCGGCGATTTGGAGCGGGAAAAACTGCCATGGCCGGACCGCTCCGTGGAAGCCATCACCTGCATGCATCTGGTCGAGCACTTGGAAAATGTGACCCTTTTGATGCAGGAAGCGGCGCGCTTGCTCAAGCCCGGCGGGCGATTCTATATTGAAACGCCGCATCCCAAGTCGCTCACTCTGCCGAGCCTGCGCGGGAAGGCCGATATCGCATTCACTTTGAATTTCTATGACGACCCGACGCACGTCAAACTCGTCTCAGTCGATGTCCTCGCGCAGGAGGTCCAACGAGTGGGACTGGAGGTGGTGGACACGGGAACTTCGCGGAATTGGTTGTTTGCGGTGTCGCACCTGTTCTATATTTTCCTGCCGGCCAGTCGCAGGAAATTTACGGCCCGGGTTCATTGGCTTGGCTGGTCGGCTTACTTGATTGCCCAACGCCCATCGTGAAACCGAAGCTATTAGTCGTGGAACTGTGGGGCGTCGGTGATCTGGCCATCGCCACGCCATTTCTGCGCGCCGCGTGCGAGAAATACGACGTGACGGTGCTGGCCAAACCGTACGCGCATGATTTGCAGAAACGTTTCTGGCCGGGCGTGCGAGTCATCTCCTTCGTCGCGCCGTGGACGGCGTTCAAACATAAATACCGTCTATTCGCCTGGCCCTGGCTGGAAATTCTGCGGTTGGGTCGCACGCTGGTGCGGGAGCGGTTTGATGTCGGGCTGTCCGCCCGCTGGGACCCGCGCGACCACCTGCTGCTGGTGCTGGCCCGGGTGCGGCGACGCATCGGATTCTCGCGGGCGTGGAGCCGGATTTTTTTGAATCAGCCCGCGGAGCGACCGGCTCCCAAGGCCCACCGTTACGAATACTGGCACGCCCTGGCCAACGCGTTGGATCTCGAAGTGCCCCAACGGCAGAACATTCCCATGCCGCCCGCCCGGCAGGGTTACCTCCTGGTGCACACAGGCGCCGCTCAACCCGTGCGGGTGTGGCCGTTGGAGCGATTTCGCAATCTGACGCTTCGGTTGCGCGAGCGCGGTTTTGCCGTGCAAGTGGCGTGCGATGTGAACCAACGCGAGTGGTGGCTCGCCGTGGGCGAGACAAATATTGCCACGCCCGAGACGGTCACGGAGCTGCTCAACCTGACCGATGCCGCCGGGGCGTTCATTGGGAACGATTCCGGCCCCGGCCATCTGGCCGCCTTCAACGGCGTGCCGACCTTTACGGTTTTTGGCCCGCAATTGCCCGAATGGTTTGCGCCGCTCCACCCGGCCTCCGAGTGGTGCGAGGGGCGGCCTTGTGTTCACAAGCCCTGTTCGGACTACTGCCAGTTTCCCGTGCCCCACTGCCTCTGGGATTTGAGCGAGCAATCCGTCCGGCCTCGAATCGATGAATTTGTTGCGCGGCATCGCGGTTCGTTACAACGGGAGTCGGCCCCCATCGAGCACATACGCTGGGTCGAGCCCGAAACTCCTCAGCCGGTGCCGGCGGGTGAGCCACTTCGCGTGCTGCACGTTCACAACAGCGCGGACATTTATGGCGCGAGCCGATCGCTCGTGCGGTTGATCAAGACGATTGATCGCCGCCGGTTCAAGCCGTTGGTGGTCGTGCCGGAAGAGGGTCTGTTGAAAGCGATGATTGAGGCTCAGGGTGTCGAGGTGCTGGTGCATCCCAGGTTGAGCATCGTCACGCGGCAGGTGTTTGGTTCCTGGCGGATTGTGCCCTTCCTGCTGAACTATCCTCTGTCCGTGCTGTATTTGTGGCGGTTGATCCGACGGCGTGGCATTGATCTGGTGCACACGAACACGGGCGTGGTTCTCTCGCCGGCGCTGGCGGCCCGGCTCGCGGGTGTGCCGCACATGTGGCATGTGCGCGACTGGTTCCAGGAATTTCGAAACGTCTGGCCCGCCTTCTCGTGGTATGTCCGGACCCTCTCGCAGAAAGTCATTGCCGTTTCCCATGCGGTGGCGGGTCAGTTTGAACCGCGCGACAACGTGGTGGTGATCCATAATGGATTTTCGCTGGAAGAATTCCAGGTGCCGCGAGAACGGCTGCGGGGAGAATTCCGCGCCCGCTACGGATTGGATGGAGAATTTGTGGTGGGATGTGTGGGGCGCATCAAGCTGGTGCGCAAAGGGCAGGAGGTGTTGGTGCGGGCGACGGCCCTGTTGAAAAAGCGTGGGCTGGACATCAAGGCCTTGATTGTCGGCGCGCCGTTTCCGGGCAACGAATCGCACCTGACGCAACTTCAAGAACTGGTTGGCGAACTTGGAATCGCGGATCGGGTGGTGTTCACGGGCGAACTGGCGGATGCCCGCGCGGCCTATGCCGCCATGGATGTGTACGCGATGACTTCGGCGCAACCCGAACCGTTCGGTGGCGTGGTGATGGAGGCGATGTCCATGGGACTGCCCGTCATCGCGACGAACATCGGCGGTTCGCTGGATCAGGTGGTGGGCGGCGTGACCGGGGAGTTTGTTCCGCCGGATGACGCGACCTCGCTGGCGGATGGCATTGAGCGAATGATGCGGAAGCCGGAATTGCGCCAGCAGATGGGGAGCGCCGCGAGGGAACGGATTGCCAGCCAGTTCTCGCTCCCGGAGATGGTCCACAAGATCGAGCACTTGTTCGAGGAGTCGGCAGCGGTGCGCAAAAACTAAGGCTGCAAAACCTACCGAGCGTCGGTCCTTACCTTGGTCTTCTCCTTGTCGTAATCGTAAAACGGTTCTCTGAACAGATACAGCAACCAATGCGCAAACCCTGCCAGCGGCGAACGATAACCCAGCCACGCGAGGAACGAACTGTTGAAACACACCAGGCCGGGCATGTCCGTCAATGCCCGTTGAAGATGGAATTTCTCTTTCAAGAATTTCCCCCAATCAGAACGCAGCCGGATGTCCTTGAACTCGGACCACCAGCCCCGTTCCCGGAAGTGATTGAGGTATTTGACTTCCCGTTCGTCAATCTGCATCAGCCGGCAGCACACGCGGTCGGCGGCCACGAGATCATTGGCGACAAGCAGCCAGTTCAATTCCACCGGGTCGCCCAGCATGGGGCCGCTGCGATTTAGTCCGTACTTGCCATCGACAATCGAGTGGGCGCGGGGCAGGCGGCGATTCAGTTCATACATCACCTCCGCGAAGTAAGGGTGCAGCTTGAGTCGCTCGGCGGGTTCCTGAATGCATCCCCACTGGTTCTTGATGGACATCGAGACCAGCGTGTTCATGTGGATCTTCGGCACGGGCAGCGTGATGACCGCACCGACCTCGTGGAGCAGCAATTTCGGCACGGGCACGCGCAATCGGCGGAAACCCGCCCGCACTTCCAGCCATTCCGGCTCGGTGAAACTCAGATTGACCAGCCGCGCACCGGTCTCCTGCGCCAGTTTATCAATGCCCATCCCTTTGAAAACTTCGTCAATGGAAAAGCGGTTGTAGCCGCCGCTGTCCGCTTCGCCAATGATGACGGGATAACCTTTGCCGATCAGCAGCGTGGTGACGGTCTTAAGACATTCGAAAGACGTCATCACCCCCGGGCGATAAACCGGAAACGTCAGATTTGGTTTCAGGAAAACCGGAGCACCCGTGGGCACCTGATCAAAGAAGCCCGTTTCTCGAAGCCCATCCTCAATCGTGCGCGGGTATCCGGCGCTGAGATCGTGGAGTGAAACTATGGGTGTGGCAGCCACGGGCACGTTGTACCGAGAAATTCATGAAATGTCAACGATGGGCAGCGGCTGTGCTCCCCGGAAGTCTCACGCAAAGGCGCCAAGATGCCAAGGCGCAGGGAAAACTGGAGAGTTTCTCTGCGTCTCAGCGACGCCTATCATGCCGAAGCCAGACGAAGGCGGATGACGACTTGCGGTTATTGCGCCAGACTTGCCAATCAATTGAAACCAAATAACCTGCCGCCATGCCTGAACTGAGCAGATTCTATGGCATCATCATTCGCATGTTTTACGGCGACCATGCGCCGCCACATTTTCATGCCGTCTATCATGGCGAGCAAGTTCAGATCAATATCGAAACCCTAATGGTCATGAATGGCTCAATGCGACGGCGGGCGCTGGTGCTAGTGCTGGAATGGGCCGCGTTGCACCGGGACGAACTCCGTCAGGCTTGGGAGCAGGCCAGCCATAATCAAGAGCCTTCCAAAATCCAGCCTTTGGACTAGAATAAGAGCATGGTTCGGATTGAAACAGCGCAACCGCTCACCGGCTATCGTTTGAAAGTCCGGTTCAACGATGGTCTCGAAGGGATTTATCCGGTCGAGCCGGAGCGACGCGGCGGGGTGTTCCTGAAATTGCTGGAGGCAAAAACCTTCAACGCCGTCACCATCAACCCCGACTTCGGCTGTGTGGAATGGCCCGGCGGCATTGATCTTTGCCCGGACACGATGCATCAGGCCATGACCGGTTCAGCCGCGGAAGTGGAACGACCTTCACCGATGGCTTTGCGCGAAAACTCAAAAAGGAAACCGTAAGCAAACAAGCCGCGGCGCCGTAGGTGCGGAATCTTTGTAGCCTGCAAATCCCATTTGCTGAAAGCTCCGTTCAGGAGCGGCATATTCCCGATGTCGCTCCGACGGAGCTTGTGATTTTTTGTAGCCGGATGATCTACAAATATGTCGCGCCGGCGGCGATGCGAAATGAAATGACGGGGCGCGTCAGTCCTCTGCCCGCCGGGCGGCCGCAGACCAAAGACGGGGCGCATCCCGCAAGCGCGCGCAAGCGCGGGACGCCCTGCCAACCTCCGGGCGGATTTTTTCAAGGCAACTTGTCGCGCCAAACTCTGATGGAAGCGGAACGCGGAGGGGCTGCGGCGGAAACCCGCCCGCACTTCCAGCCACTCCGGTTCGGTGAAACTCAGATTGACCAGTCGCGCGCCGGTCTCCTGCGCCAGTTTATCAATGCCCATCCCTTTGAAAACTTCGTCGATGGAAAAGCGGTTGTAACCGCCGCTGTCCGCTTCGCCGATGATGACGGGATAACCCTTGCCGATCAGCAGCGTGGTGACCGCCTTGAGACATTCGAACGAGGTCATCACGCCCGGGCGATAAACCGGAAACGTCAGATTCGGTTTCAGAAAAACGGGAGCGCCCGCGGGCAGCTGATCAAAGAAGCCCGTTTCTCGAAGACCATCTTCAATCGTTTGCGGGTAGCCGGCGTTGAGATCGTGGAGTGAAACTATTGGTGTGGCAGCCACGGGCACGTTGTACTGAGAGATTCATGAAATGTCAACGACCGGCGTCTGGCAGTGTGCTGATCGGGCGGCAGAACCGTTTTGAAGTAACACTCAAATCAACTCCGTCTGCTTCCCCGGTTTTACGGCCTGATTGTAGTTGTCAAGGAGGGACGTTTGCGGGAGTTTCGAGCAGTATGGCAAGCGAAACACCAACGACGCCAGAACCCAAGTTTGAACCTCAGAAATTGTTGAGTGAGGTGACGAAATACACAGTGCTTGCGGCGTTCGTTTTGTATTCAATTGGCTTCTTGGTTTGGCAATCGTATCTCTCGCAGTACGGGGTAACAGCAATTGGGTTTCTAAAGGCGGAATACATTTCAGCAGCCTTCTGTTACCTGTTTGTTCTGATAACACTGGGCGGTCCTACGGCAGTCTTCTGTGATCGGTGGAGAACTTGGCGTCAAGGGAAAGGGGATGACAAGACGATTGAAATTCTTGCAGGATTTTGGTTTTTGCTCGTTTTCAGACTGATATATGTATTTTTCCCGGATACATCACGGGTGAATCCGTCGTTCTCAGTTACGACCTGGGTCATTGTGCTTATGGTCGGTTTTTTAGTCTGCTATGTCGTGTGCGCTATTTGGTGGAGAAACTCAAAATTCACCACGATGCTGCGACCCTCTGATTTTAGCATCGCGGTATTCTGTTTAGTCACGGTCAGTGCTTTGCTCTACGACAAAGGTTTATACAACGCATTTGTTTTTTGGACTATGTTGCTTTACTGGGTAGTCTTCTACATGCTGAGCGGGAATCTTCGGGATGCGTGGGCAAATTCAACTTTTATGGTGCGAATCCTTTTGGTGAGTCTCATTTTACTTGTTTTGATTTCTAATGTTCAACTTTTTGGAACTTCAGTCTTTGGTCTGATTCCAAGACAGGTAGGAGGCGGGAAGCCGGAAACGGCGTTTATCAGGCTCTCGCCGGAACATTCAGATATAGCTACTCCACTCAATCTCGTGAACACGAACAATGTCGCGGTCTCAAACAATCTTTTCGGCCCGGTCTCAATCTTGTTGCGGTCTGAGAAGGAAATTATTTTTGTGAATTACGCAGAACTAAACCGGACAGAGAGCGTAACCAACGTAGTGACAAATATTCTGGTTAACGTGATTACCAATGTGACAACGAACGAGGTAGCAACTTACGAAACAAATTCCATTCACACTTTGAAGACAAACGTTGTAAAGAATCCGACCAAGGCAACCGCAAAGCAACTCCGTGCAGACTTGGTTGACGCAATCATCTTCACGCCTTGACCTTTCTTCATACCCGTCCGAATCAGTGGAGAATCTTGAACTACCCGACCCGGAGTCGCCCTGTTAACTACGGTTTGCGGTAGCTGTTGATGACCCAGCGCATCTTGCCCGATGCCGTGGTTGGGATTGCGTTCACTGGCTGCATCTCGAATTCGGCCGACCGGCCAAACACGAGTTGAAAGCTTTCCTTGAGTTTATGCAGGTTCTCATCGAGTCCTTCCGACTTAACGGCGACGTAACGAAAGATGAATCGCGCGCGCCCGGTCTGTTCAAACTGCCAGTCGCGAATCAATTGGCGATTCAAGCTGACGCCTACGAAATGCCGGACGAAGGACGAGGATTGCAGCGTGCCGTCTTCGGTCAACAGCATGTCGTCCTGGCGGCCTTGCAAACTTTCGAGTCGCGGAAAGGGCGAGCCGCAAGGGCAGGGGGTTGGTGTCGCCCACACGCCGAGGTCGCCCACTTCGTAGCGGATCATCGGGAAGCCCGGGTTGTTCAGCATCGTGACTAGAATGCGGCCCGGTTTTCCCGGCGGACATTCAACGCCGTTCTCGTCCACGATTTCAAGGAACACGTTGGGCGAGAACACGTGCAGGCCGGTGTGCTGGGAACATTCGCAAGCCATGTCGCAACATTCGCGCGAACCGAATTTGTCGAACACTTCAGCGGCGAAGGTGGTTTCCAGAATTCGCCGGAACTCGGGCGTGACGGTGCCGGCGCAAGCCATGATGGTTTTGAAACTGGGCGGAGAAATATTTTGATCGTGAATAAATGTGGCCAGGCTGACCGCTGCATCGACATAGGTCATCAAATGTTGAATCTGCGGGTGCGCATGGATCGTGTCGAGGTGCTGGCGCAATTCGACTTCGCGCGAGCGAAAAGCGTTCATCGGCACTTCGGCCAGCAAACCGCGCAATATGCATTGTTGAATGCTGGCCTGTTCGCCGAGCAAATCCTGCTCCGAACCCCAGAGGCGAAAGTACGGGGTGCCGAAGGGAAAACCGCAAAGCCGGGCGGCGTAGAGGCGCGTGGCCCGGCCCCAGTCGCGGGCATTGGCGTCGTGCGCTACGGTCGTCGGCACGCCGGTGGTGCCGCCGGTCTTGACAATGAGCCAGTCGTAATGGCGGCGCGAAACACTTTCCGGCGAAGTGATTTCACCGCGCAAGGTATCACTCACCAGCCGGCTAAAATGCTCCCGCAGTTTTGTTCGACTGAGAGTCGGGAATCGGCGCAGCCAACTCTGCACGCTCTCACCTGACCGCCGGAAGAGCGACAGATTGCGATAATATTCCGAATTCTTCGCTGCGGTGGTAAGAACCAGATCGAGTTTTTGTTCGACAGCTTGATTCAATTGATCGGGCGTCAAGCGCTCCCACGCCAGGAATTCCCGCCACGCGGACCAGACGCGCGAGCCGATCGCGGATTGGAGTCCGAAATACAGCGCCCGCCTCAACGGCGCGGGCAGACGGGCGAGCCACTCAACGTTCAATGTGATTCCTCCATCCAGGTGGTGGCACGAAGTGGAAGTTGATCGGCGAATCGAGCACACGAATATTCTTGCCGTCCAATTCCGCCTCCAAATCCGACAGATCGAATTTTCCCCAGCGTGGGCCAGCAAACTCGCGCCGGTGCGCGATGACCGGCACCTGCTCCGGCGCAAACCCCATGAAGTGACACAAAGCAGCGTCGATGGCAAAAGGGTCGTCGCCAAAGAGCAGCCAGTCGGTCTCGCGTGGCAACGGTTCGAGCGGCCCGTTGCCTTCACCGCTGATCAAACCGTCCACAATGCAGAAGTAGTTACGCTGTGGCACCGGCTGGAGCTTGCCTTCGGCGTTCATGCACTGGATCACCAGATTCAAATCGTAGATCATGCGCCAGATGGTTTCATTGCCGTGCCACGCGCCGCCGGCGATGTAGAAATTCTTCGGGACCGCTGATGGATTATCGAGACGGGTCTCGATGCCGCGCAGTTTCTTGAGCAACTCCCAACCGGGCTTGAGTAGTTTGAAGGCCAGACGGCTGCGCTTTTGCAAGGTCTCGCGCAGCGTGGTCTGGGTCCAATAAAGCCAGCGGTTCTGGTCCCCATATTCATCCCCGCCCCATTTCGGAGCGCCGCGCCGAAAGTGCGGCAGATAGGCCTTGTCGCCGTTGATGCCAACCAAATTTTTGAGCGCGCCAGTGATGCCGCTTTTGGCGTGCGCCTTCCATTTTGGCAGGTTGATGAACAGATCGGCGTTGAGCACGCTCTGGCTGACGAAGTAATTGTGCGAGCCTTGACGGTGATTACTGCTGGTGACGGCGGCACTGTAGTCGTTCACTGCGAACCGTTCCGCCTGATCGGAGATCGGCTCCAAGTGGCTGCGATTTCCCAATGCCACTACGCGATAACCCGACGGGTCGCCGTGTTCAGACTCGCTGGCAACCAGGAACGAGCCTTCGGTCTTCTGGAAAACTTCCTTCCGCAAGTCACGAAAAACCACCTTGCCATGCGATGCCTTGGCCAACCGGTTGATGACTTCGGTCAAGCCTGATTGCGCGCACATCCTTGGCCACTTGGCGTACTGGAGCGGGCAATCGCCAACCAAAATGGATTCTGCCTGGGGAAAAAGGTTCAGGCAGGCTTCGGCGGTGGCTTCGATGACTCGCGCATCGGTTACGAGCGCACGGATCGGGAAGGCGGCATCGGTTTCGTGCAAAACCCAGTTCGGCTTGAGGACGATCCGTCGGGGCGCGAGGTGGTCACAGGCTCGACGAAGTTCATCGAACACCAGTTGCTTCAAGCGCGCGGAAGCGGCGGTATGGATTCGCGTATTCACTCAACGGTGAAAATAGGCAAACGCAGGAAAAGCAGAAAGCAGAAATTAAGAAAGCTGAGATTTCCGATTTCTGTTTTTTACTTTCTGCTTTCTGCTTTAGCTAGCGGCCGGATCCAACGAAAGGTGGGATTCAACACCTGAAAATTTTTTCGGGCGGCGGGACTGTCCATCGTGTAGATGGCGTAATCATGAGGTTTGCAGGCGTAGTGACCCGCCCGCCAGCGGCGAAAGCGATGATAAGCCAGGATCAGTGGAGCCGAGAGTTGTGCCCAATAGGGGGCCGCGCCGATGAATTCCCTTTTTTCCCGGGCGGCGTTTGCGCCGAGATTCATGTTCTGGCCTGTCTCAGTAAACGCGGTCAGGAATTCTGGCAGAACAGCGGTGCGGAGTCCGGACTTGACCAGTCGCAGCGTCCATTCGCCATCGCCGATGTCGCGTAGGTCAGGGTTAAAAAAAAGTTTGTGGTCCTCGATGACCCGGCGCCGCAGGAAGGTGGCGGCCGTGAGGAAACTGAGGTTGCCCGAAACCCAGGTGTGCAAAAGCTGCGGTGTGAGCGCGCGGCGTTCGCACAGGTAACGGCCATCGGCGTGCACGACAATGCAATCCCCGAACACGACATCCACGTCGCGATGCCGATTGAAAAAATCGCTGACTTTTTTCAACGCCCCCGGAAGGTATTGTTCGTCACAGTTTATGTAGGCCAACACATGGTCGGAGGCCGGAGGTCGGAGGTCAGAGGTCGGAAGTGTGAGGTCTGACTTCTGGCTGCTGACTTCTGGCTTCTGGTTCAGAGCGCGGCGAAAGCCGCGATTGACGGCGTCATACATGCCTTTGTCCTTTTCGACATGGGCTCTGACACGTGGATCAGCGACCAGCCAATCCAGCGTGCCGTCATCCGAACCGGCATCCTGGACAATGTGTTCGTGCTCGACTTCGATCTGGTCAGCGACGGAAGCCACACACAACTTCAACCAGTTCGAGTTTCGGTAGCTAGGAGTGATGATGGAAAACCTCATGCGAGTTGATGGTTGTTAGTTGAGAGTTGATAGTTTGGACTCTCAACTATCAACTATGAACTATCAACCAAGAACTCACCTTGAAAAACCGTTCCGTTTCACAATACAATCTCGCCCCGTGGAGTAAGCGAGCCACTTTGGGCTGGCGGTCATGCTCCAGCTACTCCACGGGGCAAGGGCGTTGCCGGCAGCTAGTTGATAGTTGAGAGTTGAGAGTTGGGACTATCAACTATCAACTAAGAACTCTCAACTAAGCCGTGAGCGACATCAAACGAGTAAATATTCTGGGCGTTGGGTTGAGCGCGATCAATTTGAAACTGGCGCGGGAGGCCATCGCCCCGGCGCTGGAACAAAAGACCAAGGGTTACGTGTGCGTCACCGGTGTTCATGGCGTGACCGAGGCGCAGAAGGACGAACGGTTTCGTGGCATCCTGAACCAATCTTTTCTCAACACGCCGGACGGGATGCCGATGGTTTGGATGGGCCGGCTGCATGGCTTTCGGGAAATGGACCGTGTTTACGGGCCGGACCTGATGTTGCTGATTTGCGAGTTGAGCGCAGAAAAGGGATACACTCATTTCTTTTACGGCGGTGGAGATGGCGTGGCGGAAAAATTGAAGCAGCGATTGGAGACAAAATTTCCACGTCTCAAGGTTGTCGGCACGTACACGCCGCCGTTCCGACCGCTGAATCCGGCGGAGGAAGCAGAGTTGCTCCGCAGGATCAACGCAAAGAAACCGGACATCATCTGGGTTGGCCTGAGTACGCCGAAACAGGAGAAGTTCATGGCGCAATACTGGCAGAGGCTGGACACGACGCTCATGTTTGGGGTGGGGGCGGCGTTCGATATTCACGCGGGACTGCTTCGTCAGGCGCCGCGTTGGATTCAGCGCAGCGGCTTCGAATGGTTGTTTCGACTTTGGTGCGAGCCGCGCCGGTTGTGGCGTCGCTATTTGAAGAACAATCCGCTCTTTGTCATGCGCGTGTTCTGTCAACTGGCCGGAATCAAAAAGTATGCGCTTGAATAAACCGCCTCGGAACAGATAGCTTCCCACTCTCCGGAAGCGCAGGCTCCGAGCTGGAGGCGCTTCGTGTTCAGTGGTAACGGGCAAACTATGAATGCTGGAAAAATTTTGATTTGCGGCGGCGGCGGCTTCATCGGCGGCCATCTGGTCGCTGATTTGTTGAAACAAGGCCACAAGGATATCCGGGCGGTGGACCTGAAACCTTTTGCCGAATGGTATCAGCGTTTTCCCGAGGTTGAAAATCTCCAGTTGGATTTGCAGGACAAGGCGGCCTGCGAGCAAGCGACGCGCGGCGCGCAGATTGTTTACAATCTCGCGGCGGACATGGGCGGGATGGGGTTCATCGAGAACAACCGCGCGCTGTGCATGTTGTCAGTGCTGATCAACACCCATCTCCTAATGGCGGCGAAAAAGTTCGGTGTGCAACGGTACTTCTACGCTTCGTCCGCGTGCGTCTATGCGGCCGACAAACAAACCTCACCGGACGTCATTGCACTGAAAGAGAGCGATGCCTATCCGGCGATGCCGGAGGATGGTTACGGCTGGGAGAAGTTGTTCAGTGAGCGGATGTGCCGGCATTTCCGGGAAGATTTTGGCATCACCACCCGCATGGCGCGCTATCACAACGTCTATGGGCCGCACGGAACTTACGATGGCGGACGCGAGAAAGCCCCGGCGGCAATCTGCCGGAAGGTGATTCAAGCCAAGCTGGCGGGCAAACCTGAGATTGAGATCTGGGGCGACGGCCATCAGACGCGCAGTTTCATGTACATCGATGATTGTTTGAAAGGGACGCAGGCGATCCTGGCCAGCGAGATTTTGGAGCCAATCAATCTGGGAAGCAACGAACTGGTGACCATCAACGGGCTGGTGGACATCGTGGAAGACATCGCGGGCGTGAAGCTCAAGCGGAAGTATAATTTGAAAGCGCCCAAAGGCGTGAACGGCCGCAACAGCGACAATACTCTGATCAAAAAACTTCTGGGCTGGGAGCCGGGCACCCGACTGCGCGACGGCATGGAGAAGACGTATCGCTGGATTTACAACGAGATCAAGGCTAAAGGCTAAAATCTAAATGCTAAATTCATCTTTCAACTTTCTGCCTTCAGATTTGGTTTTGTGAAGTCAGCCTTCAGCCTTCAGCCTTTGGCCTTCAGCCTTTGTCTGAGTCTGTTGATCTCATTGCTGGCGATCAGCCACCAAAGCTTGTGGATTGACGAAGCTTGGACGGCAGTGAAAGCAAGAGAGCCGACGTTGGCGGGCTGGTGGCAGGCGATGGCCGGCGAGAAGGCGTCCGACCTCCAGATGCCGCTCTACATGGTTTACATGTGGGGTTATGAAAAAATCTTCGGCTCCAGCGAATGGATTCTTCGTTCCGCCAATATCCCGTGGTTCGTGTTGGGCATCATCGCGTTTGTGGCTGCGGTGGGAAGAAAGCAGAGAGTAGAAATTAGGAAAGCAGAGATCAGGACTTCCGGATTTCACCTTTCTGCTTTCTGGTTGGTCCCGGCCTTATCGCCCTTTGCGTGGTATTACCTGAATGAAGCGCGACCGTACGCGATGCAATTCGGCGCCAGCCTGCTGATCTTTGCTGCGCTTTACCAGCTAAGCGGGAAATTCGTTATCCTTCGTAGCCGCCGACGTGAGGAGGCGGATGAGTTGGGAGATTACCAAGGCGCGCCTGCTGGCTTGGGCGGCGACAAAATGTGGGTGATTGGGTTTTGTGTGGGCATCATGGTGCTGTGCGGCAGCAGCCTGCTCGGAATGATCTGGGCGGCCTCGGCAGTCGGGATTGCGGCGCTGACTTTTTCGCGACAGCGAATCGCGGAGCTGTGGCGTGCGTATTGTGATGGCTGGTTGATCACGGGTTGCTTCATTCTCTTCTTGAGCGCTTATTATTTGTGGACTCTCAAAGCCGGGGCGCGAGCGTCGGGCATGGTGAGCACAGACTGGAAGAGTATTTGTTTCATCGGCTACGAACTGCTGGGCTTTGGTGGACTGGGGCCGGGACGCCTGGAAATCCGGCAGGAGGGCTTGGGCTCCTTCCAATCGCATTGGATCGGGTTGGCGCTTTATGGAATTGCCGTTTTGAGTTTGGTTGTCACGGCAGTCCGGAAATTTTGGTGGTCCGATAATGCTGGAAATATTTTGAAGCTGGCGGTGATCATCGCCGCACCGGCGGTGGCGCTGGTCATCGCCGGTTTGACTCTGCATTTCCGGATCGTCGGGCGCCATTTCACACCGTTGATGCCGGTGATTCTATTTCTTCTGAGCACCGGGCTGACGACGCTTTGGTGTCACCGCTCTCCGAGCCGTGATCTCCGAGCCGGAGGCGTCCTGCTTGGGAAGTTGGTTGTCGGCGTCTTTTGCTGTTTGAGCTTGCTCTCATGTCTCTCGCTGCGATTCGCGGCGCGGCATGAGAAGGATGATTACCGTTCCGCCGCTGCGCTGGCACGGACTGCGATTAACCACGGTCAGCAAGTCTGGTGGAACGCCGACCCGCAGGGCGCCGCGTATTATCAAGTGCCGCTCCGAGTCACGGGCCGCTCCGAGCCGGAAGCCACCTCGAACCAACCGGAGACCGGTAGTGCATGGTGGGTCATGAATCCGTCGCGGGAAACGCTGGTCGCCGCGCGATTACCGGATGTCATTGTAGTCACCAAACCTGATCTCTATGACCGCCAAGGCGCGCTGGCGGATTATGTCAAGCGGACTGGTTATCGGAAGGCTGTGATTCTGCCGGCGTTCACAATCTGGCAACGGGCTGGCCCGGTGGAGTAGATGGCTGATGTGCGCCCGGCCAAAGTGGCAGGCTTACTCCACGGGGCTGGCGAGTGAGACAACAAACCGCTTGAAACCTTCAAGGAGCGGAGCGGAATTGATTTGATTGAGCAGGGCGGGCTTGGCTACTGTCCAACCTGTCTTAACGTCACAAATAATGGATAACGAGAATCAGACCCGCGGCGCGGTGGAAAATTTCCGGTTGGATTTTCTGGATTGTTGGGCGCGACTTCCCAACAAAGGTTTGTTCTTCGGCCTGCTCGCGGCGTGGCTGGTCTTGTTTCACTTTCTTGGCAATTCGACCTTCGGCTACGTTGATACCCCCTCATTGATGGGCTGGATGTATAACGCCTACAACACGGGCGATGGGCAGGACGGACATGGCAACCTGATTCCCTTCGTGGTGGTGGGTTTGTTCTGGTGGAAGCGCAAGGAGTTGCTGTCGCCCTCGCTCAACGCCTGGTGGCCGGGACTTGTGCTCATGGCCTTGGCGCTGGGCGCGCACATCATTGGATATGCGGTGCAACAGCCGCGTGTTTCAATCGTCGCATTCTTTATCGGCGTTTACGGTTTGATGGGGCTGGCGTGGGGGCCGGGGTGGTTGCGGGCGAGTTTTTTTCCGTTTGTGCTGTTTGCGTTTTGCGTTCCATTCGGATCGCTTGGTGAAAGCATCACCTTTCCGCTGCGACTCTTGGTGACCAAGATTTCCGTGGGCTTCAGTCATGGCGTTTTGGGAATCGATGTGGTCCGGGACGGCTCGCAGATTTTCGATTCGCAACGTTCGTTTCAATATGACGTGGCGCCGGCGTGCAGCGGCATCCGCAGTTTGATCTCGCTGCTGGCTTTGACGACGGTTTATGGGTTCGTTTCATTCAAGGCCGGTTGGAAACGGTTGTTGATGATGATCGTGGCCGTCCCGTTGGCGGTGATCGGCAACGTGGTGCGCATCACCGGTGTTATTGTGGTGGCGGAGGCGTTCGGACAGGAGGCAGGGTCCTGGTTTGAACAAAAATTCGGCTTTGTAACTTTTGCCGTGGCCATCGCGTGTGTGCTGCTGCTGGGGCACTGGCTGCGGGAACGGGAATCGGAACCGCCGCTGGCGCTGGAGGAGGCCAGAACAGTATGAACCGACAAAAATTGATAGTGTTTGGTACGGGGCTGCTGTTGATCATCGGCACGGCCGTGGTGTTGGCGCAATTCAAGGTCCATCAAAAACTGGGCCGGCCCGGAGTCAAAACTAGTCCCCTCGCGGGAAGCCGGAATCTGCGGATTGATTTGCCGGAAAAAGTTCCGGGCTATAAATCCGAACCGGTCGAAACCCCGGAGATCGTAATCAGTATCCTCCCCAAAGACACCAGCTATGGTCAGCGCCGCTATCTGGCGGAAGATGGCTTTCAAGCCGTGGTCAACGTGGTGTTGATGGGTAGCGACCGGACCAGCCTGCACAAGCCGCAGTATTGCGTCGTCGGCGCCGGTTGGACGATCGATCAAACTGAAATGACGACCGTGCCGGTTTCACGCCCGCATCCTTATGATTTGCCGGTCATCAAATTGACGACCACCAAACAAGCGATGATCAATGGCCAACGGGTCACGGCGCGGGGAATTTACGTGTATTGGTTTGTCGCGGACCAGGCGATCAGCGGGGATGCGTCGGGCGCAAAGCGCATGTGGTCTTTGGCCACACATCTTTTGCGCACGGGCGAATTGCAGCGTTGGGCGTACGTCACTTATTTTGCCGTGTGCGCGCCGGGCCAGGAGGACGCGACGTATCATCGCCTGCAACAACTGATGGCGGTTTCGGTGCCGGAGTTTCAGTTGGTGCCGCGACCGACGGCGATGGCGGAAGCGTCTTCAAGGCCGGCGGGGAGGTAACGAAATGTGAGCGCGGGAAACCCCAAAGCGGCGGGCGAGGACGGCGCGAATACCGTTGCGCGGCGCGGGAAAATTTGTTACAGACTCCCCATTCCATTTGAGGACTGAACCATGTTACGCCGGGATCAACAAGTGCGGATGCACATCCACCAGTTGCTGGATGCGTGCTTGTACGCGATCAGTTTCTGGCTGGCGTATCTGCTGCGCTCCAACGAGCAGATCATTGCCCTGCTGGGGCTGGAGCCCGTCCGCGCGTTTGACCGATACGTCTGGCTCTACCTCGTGCTGATTCCAGTGGCACCGTTGATTCTGGAATCGCAGGGATTTTATGATCGACCGCTGATTTGCTCCCGTCGCGCGACGGCGTGGCCCTTGCTCAAAGCGTCGGTCATCTCTTCAGTGGGATTGATCATCGTGTTGTTTTTTACACGCGTGGATCTGGCGCGCTCGGTGGCGGTGTTGTTCGGCGCGATCAGTTTTGTGCTGGTCTTTCTCAAGGAGGAGTTGATGCAGATGGGATTGCGCAGCAAGTTCGCGCAGGCCCAATTCAAACGGCGGTTCATCCTGGTGGGCACGAGCGAAGACACGGCCCAGATGCGGGCGGAACTGAAAAGGCGGCCGGAGGACGGCATCGTGGCGCTGGCGGAACTGAACCTGAGCGAAACTTCGGCGGAGCAACTGGTCGATTTGCTGCACGAACATTCCGTCAATGGAGTCATCATCAACGCCAAACAGGCTTACTTTGACCAGGTTGAAACGGCGATCAAGGCCTGTGAGCGGGAGGGAGTGGAGACGTGGCTGGTGGCCGATTTCTTCAAGACCCAACTTTCGCGCACGAGTTTCGATGATTTTCACGGCCGGCCGGTGATGGTGTTCCGCACGGCGCCGGAAGCTTCATGGCAAAGCCTGTGCAAGCAGGTGTTTGATTTTCTGTTCGCGCTGGTGTGCGTGATCGTATTGTCGCCGCTGTTTGTCCTGGTGGCACTCTCCATCAAGTTGACATCGCCCGGCCCGATCTTGTTCCGGCAACAGCGTTGCGGTCTCAACGGGCATCCCTTCACCATCTTCAAATTTCGCACCATGGTCACCAACGCCGAACAGCGCAAACAGGAACTGGCCGCCATGAATGAAATGTCCGGCCCCGTGTTCAAAGTGAGCAATGACCCGCGGGTGATTCCCATTGGAAAGTTTTTGCGGAAGTTCAGCATTGACGAGTGGCCGCAATTTTTCAATGTGTTGCGCGGCGAAATGAGCGTCGTGGGGCCGCGTTCACTGCCGGTGGATGAAGTGAAGCGATTTGATGACATGGCGCATCGGCGGCGGTTGAGTGTGCGGCCTGGGATGACCTGCTTGTGGCAGGTGAGCGGGCGCAACGAGGTGAAGGATTTCAAGGATTGGGTGCGGCTGGATCTGGAGTACATCGACAACTGGTCCCTATGGCTCGACCTGAAAATTCTGTGGCGCACGGTGCCGATTGTCCTGGCGGGGACCGGGGCGAAATGAGAATTCAAAATTAGAAATTAAAAATGCAAAATTCAAAATGTCAGACGACGACCCGCCGGAGTTTTTTCATTTTTCATTTTGAATTTTTCATTTGATGAAATCAAACCAGCCCACCTCGGTCGTCACCGGCGGCGCCGGTTTTCTCGGTTCGCACCTGGTGGACCTGCTGCTGAAGCACGGCCACAAAGTCATCGCCATGGATAATTTTGTGACCGGGACGGTGGACAACATTGTGCATCTGGGCGGCAATCCCAACTTCAAATTCATCCAGCAGGACGTGACGGAATTCATTTTCCTGGATGTGCCGGTGGATTATGTCTGGCATTTTGCCTCGCCGGCCAGCCCAATCGATTACCTGGAGTTGCCGATTCAGACGATGAAAGTTGGCTCGTTGGGCACCCACAAGGCGCTCGGGCTGGCCAGAAACAAAGGCGCGAGGTTTCTGCTGGCCTCCACCTCGGAGATTTACGGCGATCCTTTGGTGCATCCGCAGACGGAGGATTACTGGGGGAACGTGAATACCATCGGACCGCGCAGTTGTTACGATGAGGCGAAGCGTTTTGCGGAAGCGATGACGATGGCCTATCATCGCGCGCATGGCGTGGACATTCGCATTGTGCGGATCTTCAATACTTATGGGCCGCGGATGCGATTGAATGATGGGCGGGTGGTGCCGGCGTTCATCGGGCAGGCGTTGAAGAACAAGCCGCTCACGGTTTTTGGCCAGGGGCAGCAAACCCGGAGCTTTTGTTATTGTTCGGATTTGATCGAGGGTATTTACCGGCTCATGATGAGTTCGACGCGGTTGCCGGTCAACATTGGCAATCCCGATGAGATGACCGTGCTGGAGTTTGCGCGGGAGATCATCCGGATCACCGGCGCCCGCAGCCGGATTGTTTTCAAACCGCTGCCGCAGGATGATCCGAAGCAGCGTCGGCCCGACATCACCCGCGCGAGCAGGTTGTTGGGTTGGTCGCCCAAAGTCAGTCTGGCGAAGGGATTGAAGACCACTGTCGATTTTTTTCGCGACAAAGTTTGAGACTGGGAGCCGTCGGAGCGCCTGCCGTTTTCAAAAATACTTCACGGAATTTCTTTTTATATTTGACCCCATTGCGTAATTTAAGTAACCAGCATGGACTGCTCGAAGTCAGACCGGTTCAGCCGGTTAAGGTTGGGCGGTTTTTTTGCCGAAACAGCGCATTTTTAAATGTTAAATACGAAGTCATTTTTGGCAGTGGATTTTGGGGCCGGCAGTCTCAAGGTGGCGGAGTTTGAAATCAATGAAGCTGGCGGACTGCTCCTGAAGCAATACGGCTTGAAATCGCTCGGAGCAGAGGGGGCGCAGGAATCCAAGCGCGAAAGCGTGATGCTGAAGGCCCTGCAGGAATTGCTGGCGGAGCGCGGATTCCGGGCGAAGAACATCAACGTGTGTGCGCCCGGCTTCCATGTCTTCTCCAAATTCGTGAAATTACCGCCGGTGGACGCCTCCAAAGTCACGCAGATCATCCAGTACGAAGCCCAACAAAACGTGCCCTTCCCGCTCGCCGAAGTCGTCTGGGATTACCAGATTTTAGGCGCGACGCCCACGGGTGAATTGGAGGTGTTGTTGGTCGCGATCAAGGCGGACATTGTGGAAGGGCTGTTTCGCGTGGCGGACTCAGCCGGGCTGCGTTTGCAGTTGGCGGATGTGTCCACGGCGGCGATGTGCAACGCCTTCCGTTTCAATTATGGCGACCTGGAAGATTGCACGATGCTTTTGGACATCGGGGCCAAGACCAGCAACCTGCTGTTTTTCGAGAAGGGAAAAGTTTATTCGCGCAGCATCAACATCGGCGCCAATTCCATCACGCAGGATTTTTCCAACGAATCGAAACTGGGTTTTACCGAAGCGGAACGGCTGAAGATCAACGAAGGGTTTGTCAGTCTGGGCGGCGCGTACGAAGAACCGGAGAATCCGCACCAGGCGGCGATCTCCAAAATCGCCCGTCAATTCATGACGCGCCTGCACATCCAGGTGAACCAGACGATGCAGTTCTACCGCGGTCAACAGGGCGGCTCGGCGCCGGCGCGATTGTTTCTGTCGGGCGGCGCCTCGATCATGCCTTACACGGCGCAATTCTTCGCGGAAAAACTCAATGTGCCGGTCGAATATTTCAATCCCTTCCGCAATGTGCAGATCGATCCCTCCATCAATCTGGAGGAACTGGCGCGCGTGGCTCATTCCCTGGGCGAGACCGTGGGTTTGGGCCTGCGCAACTTGGCGCGCTGTCCGATCGAACTGAATTTGATGCCGGAAAGCACGCTGCGCTGGCAGCAGATCAACCAGAAGAAGCCGTACTTCATCGCCACCGTTTTCAGTCTGGTGCTGGTGATTGTAGCGACCGGCTGGCTGTTCGATCAGTTGGCGGATGTGAAAACCGCCGAATTGGAAAAGCTGACCAAGGAAGTCGAGCCGTTGAAGGAGCGGGAAGCAAAGTTCACTGCGGCGTACGGAGATTTGAAGAAGCAGATCCAGGACGCCGACCGCGTGACCGATTGGCTTGAAGGCCGCTATCATTGGGCCACAGTTTTGACCGAAGTGCGGCAGGTGTTGATGAAAGTTGAGGCGACCACCAAACAGCGGTTGCGCACCGATACGGGAGTTTGGATTGAGCGAATCGCCGTTGGAAAACCGGAGGAGCAGGGCCTGATGACAGAGTCACCAGCAGAGGCCGGCATGGCTGGCCCCATGGGCATGCCGGGAATGAATCCAGAACAAAGACGATTGTTTGAACAACGTTACGGATTAAGGCCAAAACTTCCGCCCTCGGACGTGCCCGCTCCGGATCAGCCGGCGGCTGAAGCACCCCCTGCGGACGGAGGGCAACCGGCCGCGCCCATCGGCGCAAAGCCAAAGAAAGGAAAAGGCGAGACCAATGAACTGGCGGTGGCCACGCTGACCTTCCGGGCCGTCAACCTTAACAGCGTGGACCCTGCCGCCAACACGGAGATCGCGGGTGAGGTGTTGAAGGAACTCCGGGCCAGCGACCTGTTCGATCCGGACGGAACCAAAATCGATAAGAATCTGGTTTTGGACGAAACCACGGGGTTGACCTTTTCCTTCGGCATCTCCCTGAAAATCAAGCGGCCCCTGGAACTGTAATGAACAGCAGACAACAGAAATTTCCGGGGCAAGCTGAAACTCGAATTTGGTATTCCGATTTCGGATTTCGGATTTCGGATTTCAGATATTGAAATGGTATGGGCTGGATTAAGCGCAATTTATACTTTGTGGTCGGGTGCCTGGTGGCCTTGGGACTCATGGGCTGGGCGGGATGGTATCTTTACTCCAAGATGACCTTGAACAATTCGGTGAGGGAGGAATTGACGGCGAAGTACGCGGATTTGGAGCACTGGAACAAATTGAACCCGCATCCCGGTGACGGCAAGAAAGTGGACAACATCAAGCTGGCCCAGGAACAGCAGAACGAACTGCGCAACTACATCAAAAAAGCTCGGAAGTACTTTGAAAAAATCCCCGCGATCCCGGATGCGACGAAGGTAAGCAGCTACGATTTCGCCCGGCAACTGCCTTCCACGATCGACCAGATGTCGCGCGATGCGACCAACGCGAGTGTGAGCCTGCCGCCCGGCTACTATTTTTCTTTCCAGGCGCAGAAAGGTTCGATGACCCTGGCGCCCGGCAGTCTCGAACCGCTGGCGGTGAAACTGGGCGAGGTCAAGGCCATTTGCGAACTCCTGTTTCGTGCACGGGTCAACGCTTTGGATGGGTTGCGGCGCGAGCGCGTCTCCAATGACGACTCTTCGACCACCGCCGGCCTCTCGGATTATCTGGAAAAAAAGTCAGTGACGAATGACTTGGCGGTGCTGACGCCTTACGAGCTGACATTTCGTTGCTTCAGCGCTGAACTGGCGGCGGTGATGGCCGGGTTCGCCAACTCGCCGCATGGATTTATCATCAAAACGGTCAACGTCGAACCCGCATCGGCCACCGTTTCAGTGAACGAAATGACGGCGACTCCCGGTCCGGCCTATTCACCGCAGCCGATCATCTCTCCGTATCCCGGGGGGGGCAAGGACATGACCGACCGCCAGCGTTTTTTACAACGCTACGGGATCAGGCCGACGGCGCCGCCCGCTGCGATCGTGGCGCCGCCGGTGTCGCCCACCAGTCGTGGAGGCCTTCCGACGGTCATCAACGAAGGGTTGATCAAGGTCACTCTGCTGGTCGAAGTCGTTAAACTGAAGGAAGAGTCAAAGGAATCAAGACCGAAGCCGCGGCGACCGGTCGCCAACTGAAACCCGCATGGACTTGATCAAAAAACACTACGAGAAAGTGCTGCTTGGCCTGGTGCTGCTGGGGCTGGCGGTGGCGGCCGCGCTGCTCCCGTTGAAGATCTCCTCGGAGAAACAGGATCTGGAAAATCAGCGTCAGGTCAGAACCACCACCAATGTCAAACCCCTGACGAATTTGAACCTGACTCGCTATGAGGGGACGCTCCAGCGTTTACAGACTGCCCTCAACTTGAACTTTTCCAGCGGTCACAACCTGGTCAATCCGGTGCCCTGGCAAAAAGCGGCGGATGGTCACTTGATCCCCATTCGCACGGGCACGGAAGTCGGACCCGGCGCCGTCGTGGTCACTCAGATCACACCGCTGTATCTGATCATCAGTTTTGACAACGTCACCGTGGCGGGAAATCTGATCGGCGTCGAGAACGAGGCGGCCGCCACGCCGGACAAGCGACGGAAAAGACCCAGCACGGCTCCCAAGACCGACATCTATACCGTCCAGGAAGTGAAAGGGCCGACAAACAATCCCACCGAACTGGTCCTGGTATTGAACGACACCGGCCAACGGGTTTCCATCGCCCCCGAACGTCCCTTCCGGCGGGTCGAAGGTTATTCCGCTGATTTGAGATACGATCCGGAAAAAAAGAATTTCCCCAAACAGCGGCTCGGCTCCGTGCTGACCTTCGCCGGAGAGGAATACAATGTCGTTGCCATAACTGCGAGCGATGTCGTATTGTCCGCCAAATCGACTGGAAAAAAAACGACCATCAAATTTAATCCATCAGCTCCGCCGCGTTGAAATTGCAGTCAAACTCAATTCAGACCATGATAAAAGCCGCCAACACCTTACTCTGTTTATTCTTCATTCTGGGCACCGCCGTCGTGTCGCCAGCCCAGCCGGCTGCCACCGAGGATGCCATCAAGGAAGCCGTGCGACGCGAGGCCAACAAGATCGTCCTGCATCAAAAACTGGCCGAAGCGCAAAACGCCCAGGGAAGAAACGAACTGGCCAACGCCACCAAACTCTACGAAGCCTCCTGGACCTTGATCCAAAGCATCGGCCCGGCCGAGGTCCAGGCCGAAAGCGACCAGGTCATCTCCGGGTTGGTGACGGTGCGGATGGAGCTGGCCCAACAAGCCCGACGACGAGGCGACTACCTGGAAGCCAAACGCCAGATTGACGGCGTGCTCCGCGTGGACCCGCAGAACGAGGAAACGCTGCTGCTCCAAAAGGAGAACAACAAGGCGTTGGCTGCCCAGGCCGGCAAAGTGCCCAGCCAGGAAGTGCTCGACCAGTTGCCGGGCATTCACACCAACAAGGTTTACGCCGCCACTCTCGTGCAGGACGGGCGGGTGCTCTTCGAGGCGGGCAAGCTGACGGAAGCGGAGGCCAAATTGAACCAGGCGTTGAAAGTGGACCCGGGCAATGTGGGCGCCGATTATTACCTGAATTTGATCCGGGAACTTCGCTACGGCAAACTCGCCCGTGAACGGGAGAAAACCTCCAAGGACAAGTTGGTGGACGTGGAACAGGCCTGGGACAAGCCGGTCCAGCGGGAAACGTTGCAGGTGCCCAACCCCTATGCGCGCTCCGAGTTGATTCACACCGGCAAGGGCCGTCAGGCCATCCTCTCCAAACTGGACCGCATCCGGCTGGACGAAGTTTCCTACGATGGATTGCCCTTGAGCGAAGTCGTCAAGACCTTGAACATCGAAGCCAGGAAGCGTGACCCGGACAAGCGCGGGGTCAATTTCATTATCAACCCGCATGTGGATGCGTCCCTCGTAACGCCCAGCACGATTCCCGGCGCAGCGCCGACGATTGATCCGACCACTGGCCTGCCGGTCACCACGGCGACCGTCACCGGGGGTGAACAAGTGGACATGGGTGCCATCGCCATCAAAATCAACCCTCCCATCACCGACGTTCGTCTGGCCGATGTGCTGGATGCGATCATTAAAGTTGCCGAGCGACCAATCAAATATTCCATCGAAGATTATGCGGTGGTCTTTTCCGCGAAATCCGCCGAAGCCGCGCCGCTCTACACGCGCTTTTTCAAAGTGGACCCGAACACGTTTTATCAGGGACTCGAAAGTGTGGGCGCAATTTCCTTCGGCGACATTCAAACCAGTAGTGGCGGTGGCTCGAGTGGCGGCGGCGGCGGCACGAGTGGTGGTGGCGGCACCTCGGGTGGCCAGGGCGGACAGGGATCCAGCGGTACGATTATTCCTCGCGTATTCGTCGCGGGGGGTATCAGTGGTCAAGGCGGTCAGGGCGGGGCCGGCGGTGGTGCTGGCGGCGGGGGCGGAATCAGTGCCAGCGCCTTGACGGGAGCCGGAGGAGCGGGCGGCGCGGCGGGTACGGGGGGTGGCGCCGGTGGACAGGCTGGCGGGGGCGGCTTGAATTTTGTCACCCGCCAGAGTCTGGTTGACACGGTTCAGGCCACGGTCCGCAATTTCTTTTTTGCCTGCGGCGTGGATTTGAATCCTCCCAAAAACCTTTTCTTCAATGATCGCACTGGAATGTTGATGGTGCGGGCGACGCTGCAGGACCTCGACATTGTGGAGTCCGCCGTGCAGACGCTGAACATCGCGCCGCCGCAAGTGACGATTGAAGCGAAGTTTGTTGAAATCACTCAGGATGATTCGCGCGCTTTGGGATTCGATTGGTTTCTCGGCAATTTTTTGATGGGCAATGGCAAAGTCGTTGGCTCCGGTGGTTCGCAACCGTCTCTCAATGGGTTGCCTGGGGCGGTTCCCGGCAATCAGCAAGGGAGCTTTCCCGGCACCTCCCCGTTTACGACGCTCCCTTCCTCATCGACCGATCAGATGATCACCAGCGGGCTGCGCAACAGCGCGCCAACCTTGGCAACGTTTACGGGCATTTTAACGGACCCGCAGTTTCGCGTCGCGATTCGCGCGTTGGAACAGCGGCAAGGGGTGGATCTCTTGAACGCGCCGAAAGTGACGACTTTGAGTGGCCGGCAAACGCAAATCCAGGTCGTGGATATTCGGACCATTGTGACGGGCGTCAATGCCAACCAGACCAGCAGCGGGGGTGGCACCGGCGCCGGCGGCGTCACCGTTGGCGGCACGGGCGGGGGTGTCGGTTCCACCATTCAACCCACCACGCAAGCTTTACCGTTCGGCCCTGTGCTGGACGTCGTGCCGTACGTTTCTGCCGACGGGTATTCCATTCAGATGACCATCATCCCCACCTTGACGGAGTTTCTCGGCTATGATGATCCCGGAGCTTTCGTTATCCAGGCGCAAGGTGTGGGGGCGGGCAACCAGCCGCTGATCGGGCAATTGCCGCTGCCGCGTTTCCGCAACCGTCAAGTCGTGACCAGCGCCAATGTCTGGGATGGTCAAACCATCGTGTTGGGCGGATTGATTTCGGAAGATGTCACCAAGACCAAGGACAAGGTGCCCGTGCTCGGCGACCTGCCGTTATTCGGACGCTTTTTCCGTAGCGAATCATCCTCCACTAAAAAGAGAAACCTGATCATTTTTGTGACGCCCACCATCATCGACCCGGCGGGCAACCGCATGCACTCGGAGGAGGAGATGCCCTTTGCGCAGACGACAATACCGACTCAGCCGCCGGCGGAGAAACCGTAGGATTGGAGTAATGGAGAACTGGAGTAATGGAGCAATGAACAAATGGAGCAATGTGACCCCAACCCTGCGTCATTCCACCACTCCCGCATCCCCATGTCCGGCTGGAGTAATGGAGAACTGGAGTAACGGAGCAATGGAAAAGCCACACTCCACCACTCCAGCGCGCCAAGGCTGCCTGCTCATTGTTGATGGCCACGCGTACGCCTATCGGGCATTTCATGCGATCCGCCAGTTGACCTCGCCCGCCGGCGCGCCGACGAATGCGATCTATGGATTCATCAAGATGCTGGGCAAGATGCGCGACGGGCTGCACCCCACACATCTGGTCGTGGTGTGGGACGGCGGTCTGGCCGAAGAACGCATGGCCGCCTTGCCCGAGTACAAGGCGCACCGCCCCCCCATGCCGGAAAAACTGGAATCGCAACTCGACGACATCGTCAGTTATTTGCAGGCAGCCAACATCGCGTCCTTTTGCCGGGACGGCGTGGAGGCCGACGACTGGATTGCCACACTGGCCAGGCGTTGGACAAAAGGAAAACTGGAGAACTGGAGTAATGGAGTGATGGGTTCCGGAACCCAAGACTCCAATACTCCAACACGCCAAGTCCCCCAAGTGGTCATCGCCAGCTCGGACAAGGATTTCATGCAGTTGGTTTCGCCCGCCGTCGGCTTGTTGAATCCCAACGACAAATCGGAAGCGATTTGGACCGCGGAACAAGTTCGCGCCAAAGCGGGAGTTGAGCCATCGCAAATTGTCGATTGGTTGAGCCTGGTGGGTGACAGTGTGGACAATATTCCGGGCGTGCCGGGTGTCGGGCTTAAGACTGCCGCTGAGTTGTTGCAGCAATTCGGTTCCGTGGACGGCATCTATCAGCGTCTTGCTGAGATCAAATCGGAGAGACTGCGGACGAGTTTGCAGGCGGCGGCCGAAGCGGTGCGACGCAATCAGAAATTGATCCGGCTGCGGGATGATTTGCCGGGCGAATTTTCTGCGGAAGAACTGGCGCTCAGGCCGGCGGATGCCGCGCGGCTGCGAGTGCTCTTTGCTGACTGGGGATTCAAATCCTTGCCGGTCGAATCCGGTGCGGTGGCGGAAGCACAGAAGGTTTTGTTTTGATCCGGACGATTATGTTTGATTTTTCAACGAGCAAAAAATTGGTTGGGCAACTCATTGCAATAAAAGTTGCCGCGCAAAAGATGGATTTTATCGGAAGTAATCGTGGACAGCGACTGGGTGCGTTGTTAGTTTGGCGCGCGAATCTTATGTCATTTTTGCTGTACCGCCGCACAACACTTTTCTACTGGGCGCTGACGTTGACAATTCCGGTCGTGGCATTGGGACAGAACTTCGCTCCGCAAGCAGGACAGTATTCCACGGTCGGTGCTTTGGCGGGTGACCAGACCAATCCGCAACTGAGCCTCAAACCTTCCGGTGGCTACATCGTCTGGCAGGATAACATCACTGATGGCGACGGTCTGGGTATCAGCGCGCGGCGGTTGGACAGCAGCTTGTCCGGCACGCTGGGAAATTTCCGCGTCAATGTGCAGGGCACGAACGACCAGGAAAAGCCGCAAGTGGCTTTGTTGAACAACGGCGGGGCAGCCTTTGTCTGGCAGGGCGGGAAGCAGGGCTTTCAGAATATTTATGCCCGCTTTCTTTCTTCGAGCAATACATGGGTGACGGGCGACGTGCTGGCGAATACCTTTACAAACAGTCATCACATTGATCCGGTCATCGCGAGTTTGACCGACGGGAATGTAATCGTGGCGTGGTCGAGTTTCGATCAGGACGGCAGCCTGCAGGGAATCTATGCCCAGCGTTTTTCGCCCGCGGGACAAAAATTGGGAGGTGAGTTCCCGGTCACGCAAGCCACTGCTTACAACCAGCGGACCCCCGCGGTGGCCGGTTTGAGTGACGGCCGGTTCGTCGTGGTCTGGGTTTCCGAACAGCAGCGGTTTGAAAACAGCGTCGATATCTATGCGCGCTTTTTTGACGCGAGCGGTTCGGCCACCGGGAATGAGCTTCTGATCAACACCGACACGAATGTTTGCGCCAATCCATCGGTGGCCGCCGCACCGGACGGAGGTTTTGCGGTGGCGTGGGGACAGAAAGATCTCGAGGTGGCGACAAACAGTTGGGACAGTTTTGTCCGGACAATTTCGAGCGCGGGAGTGGGCGGAACCGTGCATCGCGCGAACAGTCAAACCTACGGCGACCAGTTTGCGCCCAAAATCAGCGCGGTGGGAACAGACTACTTGGTGGTCTGGACCAGCGTGGGACAGGATGGTTCGAGAGAAGGAGTCTATGGTCGTTTTACAAGCGCGGATGGCGCCATGGTAGGAAACGAGTTTCGGGTGAACACCATCACGGTTAGCCAGCAGATTCATCCCACGGTGGCATCCGATGGCGTGAGTCGATTTCTCGTGACATGGACGAGTTTTGGAGGCGGCATCAACAGCTTCGATTTGTTTGCCCAGCGGTATGCCAGCACCGCCCAGCCCTTGTTCCCTCCGGATCCGCCGTTTGTCTCGGCGTTGAGTTCATCGAAATTGAGTGTGGCCTGGCCGGACCTGGCGGGCTTTGGCGTGGTCAATTACGAGCTATACTTCGATGGTTCGGCCACGCCGGTGGTCGTCACCAGCAATATGTGGGTGAAGACCGGCTTGTCGTCCGGCAGCACGCACACGTTCGAGTTGGTGTACGTTTTGACGGATGGACGTCACTCCCCGCATTCCGCTCCGGCCTCGGGCACGACGTGGGGCGCGGATGACAACTTTGATGGTCTGCCGGACGACTGGCAGGCGATGTATTGGGGCAGCAATTCCGAAAGCTGGCCTTCACCCTATGCGGACAGTGACGGCGATGGCGCCTCCAACCGCGACGAGTTTCTGGCCGGCACCAATCCTTTGGATGCGAACAGCGTGTTGCGGACGGCGCTGACCTCCACCGGCCAGGGCTTGTTCCTATCTTGGAACACGCAGCCGGGCCTGATGTATCAGGTGCAGTCTTCAACCAATATGACGGCATGGGTGAATGTCGGTTCGCCGCGCTTTGCCGCCGGCTCGACAGATTCCATTTATGTCGGCGGAAGCAACTCGACTTATTACCGTGTCAGCCGGCTGCGTTAATTGAATTTTCTATGTGGCAATTATTAAAGAGAAGCTTGTTGGTGTTGCTGTTGGCGGCCGGTGCACAGTCGGCGTGGGCTTTTTCCTTGTTGGGAAACTTTGACGATTGGCAGGTAAACCAACTCGCCTATCAAACCGGTTTTATCGGTTTCAATGACGGCCCGGTAAACTACGGAGACGTCCCGGTTGGCGGACCGATGAATCTCGGAGAAGAGTTTCGTTGGAACATTCCGATTATCAATTATGCGTTTGACCAGAATTTTCTCGATTACTTTGGCTCCAACGGCGTGTACGCGATCGAAGAAGCCATCGCGATTCTGAACAACGTCAGCAATATTTCTTCGTACAGCTCTGCTCTGAATGAAGTCCCGCTCGAAGCAACGCGGCTTAATTTTCGCGCCAGCGCTTTGGGACTATTGGATTTGAAGTCGGCGGCGCTTCATTACCTGGTGGAGAAGATGGGGCTGGCCGACCCGGTGCGTTATACCTGGACATTGCGCAGGCGCGCGCCATTGCCAGCGGGGTGTCCGTTTTTTGATTACCTGGTGATTAAGCGGAATTTTGATCCCGTAACCTGGGAGCCTTCCAGTTATGTCAACGGAGTTTTATACACATACCGCATCGTCGAGTTTTGTCCAGTGGTTGATCAAGCGGAAGCGTTTGAGCATAGAGTTGATCCCCTCACGCAATTCTATACAGCCGTGGCCTCGCCAAACCTTTTTAATGGGGCTTTTTTCACTGGCCTGACCCGGGATGATGTGGGAGGATTGAGATATTTGTTGCGCACCAACAACGTCAATAAGGAGGATGGACCCCTTGGCAGCATATTAATCTCCGGTGGTTTTACCAACTCATCGGCGCGGCAATTGTTGACTACTTCCAACTTAGCCACGTTGGTTTGGGCTTCTCTGACCAACGATCCGGGAACGTTGCTGACGCTGTTTCCCGGATTGATTCTTGCCGGTACGAACACGACCACGTTCACGAATGTGGTTTCAACCAATGTTTTCGCTTATTTCACCAACTTCCCTTATTCACCGGCAGGTAGTCCAGCTTCGTTGGTTGTGACGACGAATCTATCAACAAATGTTGAACCCCGCTTCCATGTCACATTCGCCAACGTGGTCACCAATAGATTCTATACGAACGGATTTGCTACCACACGAGATACCACGGTGTCGCCCGATCCCTATGCACCGGCCGGGAGCGGCATTCTGGTAACCAACGTCAAAAACTCCACCGGAATCAAAGGCTTTGTCAACGGCGACTACTTTCTCGTGCCTCCCGGTTTGTGCGGTTACAGCATCGTCAGCACTCAATTGGTCACGTTGATCCCGGTCACCAATGTTGTCACCGTGGCCACCAACGCACCCGGAACTACCAACGTGGACGGGCAGTCATTCGAGCGGGACATAATCACTTACTTTACCAATTACATATTTGTGGTGGATCCCATTGAATGTGGCACCAATGGTCCGGCGTTTCATCAGGGCATCGACAAAATGACTTTTGTCCGCCGAAGCTTCGATTCATTGCTGGGTCAATTCTTTGAACCGGTCACCAATCGATTTCAACTGACCATGGTGACCAATAATGTTGCCATTGTGCAAACCTTTGACCGCGTTATCAACCAGCCGGACATACTTTTTTCGGCCGACGACTTGCAACAACCTCCAACCGATCCCGGCCCGATCGTTAGCATTAATTTTGTGAATCGTAGTATTCGCTTCAACACGAATAACATTTTGGCCGGTTTACCTGGACCGGGGCTGATCGAGCCGACTATGAGCATAATCTTCGATAAACTGGGAACTGCCTTTCTTAATGAAGGTCCGTTCTTTATGGATGAACAATCAAATTTTGCTTTCCTGACTTGGGGGTCCTTTGGTGGCACGACCAATGATCCAATTGTCTATCCTAGTGGCACGAGCATCGCCGCTTTTGAAAACCAAGTGTTGATGCAGGTGACGACCACGTCGCTGCCGGGCGGATCGGCCGGCTCACCCTACAATGCGCAACTCCAAGGGTCAGGTGGCCAGACGCCGTATTCATGGGCGCTCGTTTCCGGTCAGGGAACTTTGCCGCCCGGTTTGGGCTTATCCTCCGACGGAACGATTTCCGGCACGCCTACGGCGGGCGGCAACTTCAATTTCACCGTGCGCATGACCGATTCGGGCGCGCGCAGTGTGACCCGCGAACTTTCCATCACCATCAGTCCATAACTGCATGACATGAGACCTGACATGAGCTACAATCATCCGTGCAATCAAATATGAAACGACTGTTACTATCAGGTTTGATGAGTTTGATTCTGCTCCCGAGCATTGCATGGGCAACCGACGACACTTATGTCAATAATGGGAATGTCATCTTTCCGCCTCAGATCGACGCCACCAACGTCATCAACAACGGCACCTTTGACTTTAGATTTAACACGACGGTGCTCCCCTTCGACACGTCGAACACGCGGAATTTCACCAACACTGGAAACATGGTCGGTTCGGTCGGTTTTCGGTTTGACAACTCTCCGTCGAGCAGCGGCACCCGGAAACTCGCGGCGAACTTCAGGAACCGGCAGGCCGGCGTGATTACAGCTATTGATGGCATCGGAATTCTCTCGCAAGTAGATGGCCAACCGCTCAACACTGAGTTCCTCGTTCCCTCCTTTTTGTTGATCTCGGCTACCAATGTCATCAACGAAGGAACAGTGAGCGCGGGCGCCGGCGGCTTGTTACGAATGGTCGGCACGAACATAAATTTGGCCCGCAGCGGAGTCCAAATCAGGCCCATTGTTCCGCAAGGCAGTATCAATAATCTCTTCACCAACTATTTTGCTCCTGAGATCGCCATCTACGACAACTATTGGGGACAAACCAACCAGGTCATGGATAGCGCCAATATTATTCAAGCCTCCGGGCCGGATGTGATTGTGACATCGCCTCCGAGCGATGTTCAGTTCTCTCCCAGGTTCATTTTTGGCGGCGCCTTTTTTGGAACCATATTTGGGACTGCGACAATTCAACTGAACAATCCTGTTGGCGATTTCTACACCAACACTTTGGCCTTCACCAACATCATGTTTACCAACATGACCGGCGGGCTGGAGAGCACGAACGTGCCGCTCACCAACGTCCAGCAGGCGGTCTTCGTCCAATTGCCGGCCTCGGGGGATGTTAATGTGGGCATCAGATTTTTTAACAGCACAGACATTCGGAATCCGATGAAGACCGCGTCCGTGGGCATCAGCCTGGCCCAGACCAACGTGGTGACAACCGGTAATGACTTGTCTTCGATTTATCTGGTGGACACCCTGGCTTCGGAGACCAATCGCAGTTTTTACACGAACTTTACCGACCTTTTGACCTTGCGCCCGCAGAACTATCTGCTCGAACGCTTGGAGCCATTTGAATTCGCCTTCGGGTTTTCGGGCAACGCAGATTTCACTCCTAATTTCTTATACGACACAAATTTCGCGAGCGCAACGGTCACCAATGACTATGCCGCCTATTCCGCTTTCGTTGACAACATCGCCTCGCGTCCGCCGAACATTCCCGCCGGCACGGTCACGAATTTGCCCGGTCGGATCGAGATCGAGGCCGACAGTCTGGATGTGACCAAGACACGCTTCCGTGCCGATGGGTTGCTGAACATCCGCACGAAGCATCTCATCAGCAGCAGCAACGCCGTGGTCGATTGCGAGAATCTCAGCTACACGCTAGGCTCCACCAACGGTAACTTGAAGGTTCAAAACCTGGCCAAGGAATCCGTCACGCGCTTCCAGGGAGACATCTTCGCCTGGAGCGGCGTTTGGACCAACCAGTTGAACATTATCATTCCGAATTTCGCGCCGGACCCGGCGGACACCAATGTGCCGCCAACAAAGTTTATTCCCGCTCCCCTCACCAATGTCACGGAAGTCCGCCTCCATGCTTTGCTGGTATATGCCGGAGACATGCTGACTGAAGTGCCAGTGGTCGTCAATGCCATGGTCACTCACAGCACGAATGTGGCGATCAACGACAAAATGATCGTGGTGCAGTCGTTTTTGATCGATGGGCAGAGCTTCACCCTCAATGGCAGCATCACTTTTTCCAACACTGTTTTCATTGATACGCGGGGGAATGCCATAGTGGTTTCCCTCGACAGTTGGATCGCCACGAATGCGCCGAATCTCTTGTATTTCACCAACAATGGCACCCTCAAAATTCCCAGGGAGGCTCATTTCGGCGACGATCGTTTGATACCGTACTCGGCCTTTGTCAACAAAGCGAACATAACTGCCGGGGGCCAATCGATCGCCAGCAGCTACTTCGAAAACGACGGGAACCTGACTGCCAACGACGGCGGCATCTTCGTGACGACCCCGTCCGGCAAAATGGAGGATGGCCAGATCAGCGCGACGGCCGATGTTCAATTCTTTGCCAGCGTTTTGAAATTTGATCGAAGCTCGATCAATACCGGCAGTCGTTTGGACCTGATGGTGACCAACTCGTTGTTTGATGCTGGTGGCACCGCTGGCAATCTTTTTACGTGCCGAGACGGCTTCCGGTTGCTGATCAAGCCGCAAACGGGTGATTTGCTGGGAACGACCTTCCAAACCGTGGCGCCGAATTTTGCGGAAGTTGATCATGATTGGGCCGGCGCAGACCGTGGCCCGAGCGCCGCCGGTTTCTCCGATAACGCCGCCATCGGGGGGTTGGCGTTGACGCCTGAAGGGTTCGATCCGCTCTTCGTTTTCAGCGGCACCGGAGAAGCCAATGGCCTGTATGTTGATTTTCTGGATCTCTCGCAGCTTTCCGATTATCAGAATCAGTTGCAAATCGACCCGAACCTGGTGATTTACTATGCCGCTGCGAGTCTCAGCTTCACTCCTCCGTTCACAAATGGCGCCCCGCAACAGCCAGAAGAATACCTGGACGGTCAGTTCAACGGCCATCTGCGCTGGGTCAGGGATTTTGCGGGTCCCAACAGTTCGGTGGCCGTTGTAAGCAACGGCGTGAGCATCCTCGTCAATCGCGCGCTGCGGAACAGTTTGATCATCGACTCGGATGGTGATGGCATCCCCAACGGCTCGGATTTCTTCCCATTTGACACCGTCTTAATGGCCAGGTTGGCGGTGACCAATCAGCCTGCGATGACCGCGGTTCTTTCGTGGAACGCCACCGCGCAAACGGTCTATCAAGTCCAGTCGGCGGACAACTTTATTTCACCGAATTGGCAGACGGTGCTCTATTACACCAACTCTGCCACCACAGATGGTGTCGTTACCATTCAAATTCCCGTGCCGCCAGGATCGCTCCGGCAATTCTATCGAGTGGGAACCAGCGCTCCGTGAAATTGCCATGAAGCGACAACGCGAAAGGGCGGATATTTTTCCGGCGGCGATGGTTCGTTGCAATCGTTGTGAACGGTCGCCGGGCTAGAGAATCAATCGCTGTGCCCATGCGTATGCATTTTAACTCAGAAGGTATGATGGCAGGATCACGCAAGTTGAATCGAGCCGCCGTTCTTGGCGCGCTGGTGGTGTGGTCGGGTGTGGCCGGGCCATTGCTGGCCCAGACCTCGCAGGGGAGGCCGGCCACTGCGGCGCGGCGAGCCACCGTGAATTTTACGGATCTGGCCCAGCAGGAAAAATCATCACCCGCAGCAAGGGGACCAATAAAGCCGAAAGCCATTCACCGTCCCTTGTCGGCTCCGCATCCGCAAGAAACTTCGACTACCCCGTTGAATCAAACCGAATCCCGACCGGCTTCACCACTGGCAGATGGACCGCAAGCACCAACCGTTGGGCCTGCGCTTGGGGCCAGTTTTCAAGGATTACTGGACAATAATCGGGTTATTCCTCCGGACACCCAGGGCGCAGTCGGACCTAACCACGTCATGACCACGCTCAATTCGCAAGTGCGAATTCAAAACCGCCAGGGTGGTGTCCTCAGTACCGTCACCTTGGACTTTTTCTGGCGTAGTCTCGGTCATGCTGAGGCCTTTGATCCCAAATTGGTTTACGATCAACAAGCCAACCGCTGGGTTTTTGTGGCGCTATCCGATCCCTTTTCAGGGACTTCGTCGTTGATGCTTGGCGTTTCCCAGACCTCCGATCCCACGGGCAACTGGAACCTTTTTGATGTGGATGCCGATACAGCCAACACCTTGTGGGCCGATTATCCAAATCTGGCATACAACGGTAAATGGATCGTGGCGACCGTGAACATGTTCGGCGTCAGCTCGCCGTTTTTCGGCCGCACACAGGTTTATGCATTTGATAAAAATGATCTTGGCGCCACCGGCGGCGCGGCCCATACGGTGTTTAATGATTCAGGCTTTACGCTTGTGCCCGCCGTGACCTTCGACGCCAGCGAATCGAACATGTATCTGGTCAGCGAAGAAACCTCATCGAGTTTGAGAATTTCTTCCATCAGCGGCGCAGTTGGCTCAGAGACCTATGCCAGCAACGCTGGTACTGTTTCCTCTCCCCAAAGCTGGGATTTTGGTGCGGCGACGGTTAATTCACTACCACAGTTGGGAACCAGTGAGGGGATCGATGCCGATGATTCCCGGATGCAGATATGCGTCAACCGGAATGGATCGCTGTGGGCCACCCATACGGTGTTTCTTCCGCCCGGATCCCCGACGCACGCCGCGGTGCAGTGGTGGCAGTTCAGAACGAACGGGACACTGATCCAGCGCGGTCGCATCGAAGATAATTCGGGACAAGTGCATTATGCCTATCCCAGCATCGCCGTGAATCAAAATGACGATGCAGTGATCGGCTACTCACGTTTCTCTTCGGCCCAATACGCGAGCGCCAACTACTCTTTTCGTTTTTCGGCCGACCCGGCCAATACCATGAGTGGGGACGTGGTGCTCAAAGCCGGCGAAGCACCTTACCGCAAGGATTTCGGGTACGGAGATGTGCGCTGGGGAGATTACAGCGCCACGGTGGTGGATCCGTTAAATGATTCCGATATCTGGACGATTCAGGAATATGCGGCCTCGCCCAGCGGGCCGGTTGACCGCTGGGGCACCTGGTGGGGGCAACTCCTGTTTGGCGGCCCGCCGGATGGCATACTCGAAGTCGGCATCACGCCGGTTGATGGAACAACCCTGCTTGCAGGAACGACAGAAAAAATATTTGTGCGAGTCACCGATGCTCAACCAGTGACGAACGCCACGGTGGTCGCAACCATCAACGGTGGTGCCAGTCTCGTCTTCAGCAATAATGGCGTTGCCCCCGATGCGATAGCTAATGACGCAATTTATACCGCCAATCTGGCCGTGCCCTCCAGCACGAATGATCTGACATTGAGTTTCCTCATTACTGCTCCGGGCAAAACCAACAGCACCAATATCGTCACTTACAGCGTCGTGCCGCTTCCGGTGAACGACTACTTCACCAACGCAACCAAAGTTCCCGTTGGCGGCGCGCTGTATCTCTCAAACAACAAATTTGCCACCATTGAACCGGGCGAACCACAACATGCCGGCGTCACCACGGTGGCGGGATCGCTTTGGTGGAATTGGTCGCCGGGCAGCACTACCAATGTGTTTCTCGACACGACCGGCAGCGCGATCGACACCGTCCTGGCCGTTTATACAGGCGCGACCTTGGGCACTTTACATCAGGTGGCGGCGACGAATGATGTCGGCTCAAAAAAGCAGGCTTACCTCAACATAAATGTCACAAATGGCGCATCGTATCGCATCGCTGTCGCCAGCTTGAACTCGACCTCGCTGGGGTCCCTTCGTCTGCGGGTCACGCCGGGAGGGCAACTGGACACGAATGCGCCCACAGTTTCAATTACGAGTCCTCCGAGCGGCCTTTACGTGGCCAATAATTCAATCACGGTTTCCGGCACCGCCAACGACCCGCAACTGAATTCCTCCGGACTGAACCAGGTGTTCATCAGTGTGAATGACCAATTCCCAAGTGCGGCCTCGGGCACCACCAATTGGTCTGGTACCGCCGGTTTAAGGGAAGGACCAAATACCATCAAGGTGACTGCCGCCGACAATGCCGGCAATGTTTCCGCGCCGGTCAGCGTTAACGTCACCTACGTAGTGGCAAATCCGGTCAACGACTTGTTTGCCAACGCGACTCTGCTCAGCGGCGATTCTGGCAGCGCCAGCGTTATCACCACCAACGCCACGAAGGAATTCAACGAGCCGAACCACGCCGGCAACGAAGGCGGCAAATCAGTCTGGTGGAACTGGCAGGCGCCCGCCGATGGCGCACTTTTCCTGAGCACGTCCAACTCTGCGTTTGACACACTCCTGGGCCTCTACACGGGCGGTCCGGTTGCCAATCTGACCACCATTGCCAGCAATGACGATGCCTATGACGGCGTCAGCTTCAGCCAGATCAACCAGGCTGTAAGAAACGGTCAGACCTACCATATCGCTTTGGATGGATTCGGCGGAAGTTCCGGGTCCGCCAGTTTGATGTATTTATTCACTGCCATTCCAGTGTTCAGTTTGACAGTCACCAGTGCAGGCAACGGAAATGTTACTCCACCGTCAGGTGATGTGGCCGCCAACTCGACCGTAGTTCTCACGGCCACGCCCAGTGAGTTCTATCAATTCGACAGTTGGACGGGCAGCTTCTTCTCGACGGATAACCCATTGTCAGTCGTCGTCAATTCTGACATCAATCTGACGGCCCATTTCCGCCCCATCAGTTTCACGGACGATTTTGAGACGGGCAATCTGCTGAAACTCACCTGGTCCACCTCCGGCAACGTTCCCTGGTTGGTCCAAACGAACACCGTGCTCGCGGGAAGCTTCTCTGCCCGGTCGGGAGTCATTGGCGACAATCAAACCAGTTCCCTGAGTTTCACGACGAACTTCGGCGGCGGCACGGCCTCGTTCTACTTCAAGGTCAGCTCGGAGCAGAATTTTGACTTCCTCAACTTCTATGTAGATGGTGTTTTACAGCAACAATGGTCGGGAGAGGTCGGGTGGACGAGCTTTTCGTTCCCGTTACCAGGCGGGACGCATACTTTGGAATGGCGTTACATCAAGGATGCCAACGTCAGCCTCGGATTGGATGCGGCATTTATCGACAATGTGAATTTGCCGTTTAGCGTGGGCATCGACGCTTCCACCCCCGCCCACCTCCAGATGGTGCGGCAGCTCGATGGCAGCTTGCTGCTCCAGATTCAGGGGCAAACCAATCAACAGTACGTGATCCAGGGGACCACGAGCCTGACGCCCCCAGTCGCCTGGCAAAACCTTTCAACCAACATCGCCACCGGCGGCATGATCCAGTTTATTGACCCGGGCACGGCGACCAACCCAATCCGTTTCTATCGCGCCATCGTGCCGTAAGTGTGCAGTTGCGAACGTGCCAGCGTTGTTCCTGACCGCAAACAGGCGGTCACGTTTGTTATCTCAAGCCGTTTCCCGCTCGCTTCAATTGTGATATGAAAGTTTTCGGTCTGACCGGCGGCATCGGCATGGGGAAATCCACTTCCAGTCAATTGCTCCGTGAGCGCGGCGTGGCGGTTGTGGACACCGATCTACTCGCCCGCCAGATTGTCGAACCGGGACAACCCGCCTTGGCAGAAATTCAAAAATCCTTCGGCAACGAGATTCTCGCTCCGAACGGTCAGTTGCGTCGCGATGAACTGGCGCGACGTGTTTTTGCCGACGCCGCAGCGCGCAAACAACTGGAAAACATTCTCCACCCGCGCATTCACTCTCTGTGGCAGGCTCAGGCTGCGGTTTGGCGTTCCGAAGGGCAGTCGCTCGCAGGCGTGGTGATTCCGTTGCTGTTTGAGACAAGTTCCGAGTCGCAATTCGACGCCACCATTTGCGTGGCCTGTTCCGCCCCGACACAGCGTCAGAGGCTGCTGAGTCGGGGCTGGACGCCCGAACAAATCGACCAGCGCATCAGCGCCCAGTGGCCAGTGGACAAGAAAATGGCCTTGGCCGATTTTGTCGTTTGGACAGAGGGCTGCCTCGACGTTCATAGGGCGCAACTCGAGCACATCATGCCACACGTATCGAAATAAGTTTCGTCGGGGCAGCGGATTTGGTTCTGCACCAACTTGTCGCGCAGGCTGTTTGCCTTTTTCCATTTCAATTCTCTCCCATCCTGCCAGAATGCCGCGGCCATGCTCCTAACCCAGGATGAATTACAGAGCTTGATTAGAGTTCAACACCGCTCGCCACACCAGTTGTTGGGCATGCATCCACTCGGCGATGGCTCCGGACTTGTGGCGCGGGCCTTCCTGCCAAATGCCGCGAATGTGGAGGTCGTCCCCACCCACGAAAAGCAGAGACCCAAGTTCAAACTCGAAGAACTACACGAAGCCGGTTTGTTCGAAGGCGTTACGCGGGAGGCCAATCACGTTTACGCTTACGATCTGGTGATCACGGATGGTCAAGGCAAGGTGCGGCGCACGCGCGATGCGTATTCCTTTCTGCCGACGCTGGGCGAGACTGATTTGTATTTGTTCGGCAAGGGTGATGAGCGCCGCATCTACGACAAGCTCGGCGCGCAACTGCGCACCTTTGATGGCGTCCACGGTACCAGCTTTGCCGTTTGGGCACCCAACGCGAAGCGGATCAGCGTCGTCGGCGATTTCAACGGCTGGGACGGGCGTTATCATCCAATGCGATTGCTCGGCGCATCCGGAGTCTGGGAGTTGTTCGTTCCGGGAGTGGGCGAGGGGACGCATTACAAATATGAAATCAAAAACCTCCTGGGCGCGTTGGTGTTGAAAGCCGACCCCTACGGGTTTTTCTTTGAAGCGGCGCCTAAGAACGCTTCCATCGTCTGGAACAATCGCAAATTTACCTGGACGGATGGACCGTGGTTGAAGCGTCGTCGCGAACAGGACCCGTTGAAATCGCCATTCAGCATTTACGAAGTTCATCTCGGATCGTGGCGGAAGAAGTCGGCGGCGGAATCGTTCAGCTATCGTGAACTGGCCGGGCCGCTGGTGGATTACGTCAAACAACTCGGCTTCACCCACGTCGAATTTCTGCCGGTGTCCGAACACGCCTTTTATCCGTCGTGGGGTTATCAGGTGACGGGTTTCTACTCGCCGACCGGTCGCTTCGGCACGCCCGATGATTTTCAATACCTTGTCAATGCGCTGCACGCCGCGGGCATCGGCGTGCTCGTCGATTGGGTGCCGGCGCATTTTCCGCGCGACGACTGGGCGCTCGCCCGTTTCGACGGCACGGCGTTGTATGAGCACGAAGACCCGCGCAAAGGCGCGCATCAGGATTGGGGGACACTGATCTTCAACTACGGCCGCCATGAGGTCAGCAATTTTCTGACGGCGAACGCGCTGTTCTGGTGCGACCGCTTTCACATCGATGGCTTGCGCGTGGATGCGGTGGCGTCGATGCTTTACCTCGATTACTCGCGCAACGAGGGCGAGTGGATTCCCAACCAATACGGCGGCCGCGAAAATCTGGAGGCGATTGAGTTCCTGAAGAAATTCAATCACCTCGTGCATACGGAATCGCCCGGCGTAGTCACTATCGCCGAAGAATCCACGGCGTGGCCGTTGGTGACGCGACCGCCGTATCTCGGCGGCCTCGGCTTTTCCTTCAAATGGAACATGGGTTGGATGCACGACACGCTCGACTATTTCAGCCACGATCCGGTGCATCGCAAATATCATCAGAACGACCTGACCTTCGCGATGATCTACCATCATCACGAAAATTTCATCCTGCCGCTTTCTCACGATGAGGTGGTCCACGGCAAAGGCTCGCTGCTGGGGCGGATGCCGGGAGATGATTGGCAGAAATTCGCGAACCTGCGCGCGTTGCTCGGTTACCAATGGTTGTTCCCCGGCAAGCCGTTGCTCTTCATGGGCGGCGAATTTGGTCAAAGCGCGGAGTGGAACGCCAACGCGTCGCTCGAATGGCATTTGCTGGAGCAAGGCCCTTACCATCGTGGCTTGCAACGGTTCATCGAGGACGTGAACAGACTTTATCTCGCTGAATCCGTGCTCTGGCAATCGGACTACGACACGAGCGGGTTTTACTGGATTGATTGCGCCGATCACCAAAGCAGCATCTTTTCTTTTGCGCGGCAGAATTCGGAGCGCACGAGCGAACTGGTGGTCATAATGAATTTAACGCCGGTGCTGCGGACGAATTATCGCATCGGCCTGCCGCGACCCGGCGACTGGCGCGAGGTGTTGAACAGCGACGCGGCGATTTACGGCGGCAGCAACGCGGGTAATCTGGGCGGTGTGAAGGCGGAAGATTACAACCAACACAACCAATCTTACTCCGCCGAATTCACTTTGCCGCCTTTAAGCGTCATGGCATTTCAGCCGAAACGTTAAATCTGAAATCCACCGTCCTTTTATGGTGGCCGGCGCAATGACGTCGTCGTAGAAGGACAGGCGTTTCTTGGTCGGCGAAAAGTCTTGCGAAAATCCGCTTGGTGCGTAGATTCGGAGCACAACCAGACCTGTAAGAAGATCGCTTTGCAGGCGTTCTTCGGTTCCGGTTTGAGATGGATTGATCTGATGCGCATGTGCCGCAACTTTAGTTTGACCGTGTCTGCGCTGATCGCGCTGGCAATCGTTTTACCAGCGCGGGCTGAGAAGATGGCTGCTTCCGGCAAGACCGCCGTGCCCGCGCCGCCTGTCCCGGCCATTCGCGCCCTTAAACTCGAACCCGCCTCGCTCACGCTTCACGACGGACGGGATGAACGCCGCGTGCTCGTCTGGGGCAAGACCGATTCCGGCCAGTGGCTCGACCTAACTTCACAGGCGATCCTGAAAAGCGATTCGCTGAACGTCGAGATCAACTCGGAAGGTTTCGTCCACGCCAAAAACAAAGGTGCGGCAGTGGTAACGGTTTCTGCGGCGGGTAAACAGATCAAGCTGCCAGTGACGGTTGAGAGCGCGACGGTGCCGGAGATTCGTTTTGTCCGCGACATCGAACCCGTCCTCAGCAAAGTTGGTTGCAACGCCGGCACCTGTCACGGTTCGGCCAAGGGCAAGAATGGTTTCAAGCTTTCGTTGCGCGGTTACGATCCTGATTACGATTATCAGGCGCTCGTCAACGACCTTGCCGGTCGCCGCATCAACCGCGCCGTGGTGGATGACAGTTTGATGTTGCTCAAACCAATTGCCGAGGTGCCGCATGAAGGTCGCCAAGCCATCAAGCCCGGCTCGCGCTATCATCAAATGCTGCGGCAATGGTTGGTAGAAGGTGCAAAAACTGAAAACCCAACTACCGCTCGCGCAAAGGAAGTGGAAGTCCTGCCTGCCGACGTGGAGATGGATCTGCCCGGGCGCACTCAACAAATCCTCGTGTTGGCGCATTACCCGGACAACAGCGTTCGTGATGTCACACGTGAGGCCGTCTTTACCAGCAACAATGGCGATGTGGCCGAGGTCAAGGATGGCGTTGTGACTGGTGTCCGACGCGGCGAAGCGGCGATCCTGATTCGCTACGAAGGGATTTATGCGGCGCGGGAAGTGCGGATCATGGGCGACCGCTCCGGTTTCCAATGGGCCAAGATGCCCGAAAACAATTACATCGACCAGCACGTCAACGCGAAGTTGAAGCGGATGAAAATCCTGCCTTCGGAACTTTGCACTGACGCAGAATTCATCCGCCGCGTTTCGCTTGACCTCACCGGTTTGCCACCGACACCGGAGCGCGTGCGCGTGTTTCTCAACTACAAGTCCCCGACCCGCGTGAAACGGGATCGGCTGATCGACGAGTTGCTGGAGAGCAAGGACTACGTGACGCACTGGGCCAACAAGTGGGCTGACCTGCTTCAGTGCAACAGCGAGCGTTTGGGGCAGAAGGGCATGTGGGTTTTCCGGGATTGGATCAAGCAATCGATTGCCCAGAACAAACCCTACGATCGATTCGTCCGCGAGCTGCTGACCTCCGAAGGCAGTTGCTATCAAAATCCGGCGGTGAATTATTATCGCGTCTTGCGCGACTCCGGCAAGATGACCGAGGACATCAGCCAGACATTTCTCGGCACGCGCTTCAACTGCAACAAATGTCACGACCACCCGTTTGAGAAATGGACACAGAGCCAGTATTACGAACTGGGCGCGTTCTTCGCCAAGGTCTCCTTCAAGAAAGGCCCGTTGCCGGAAGAGGAAGTTGTCTATCGCAATTATTCCGGTGGCGAGGTCAAGTATCTGAAGAATGACATGGTCGCGGCGGCAAAAGTGCCGTTCGGGAAGGCCGAATCCATGGCCGCCGACGCGGACCGGCGGGAGGCGTTGGCGGACTGGCTGACGGCGCGCGACAATCCGTTGTTTGCGAAATCCTACGCCAACCGCGTGTGGAGTTATTTCCTGGGCCGGGGAATCATTGAACCGGTGGACGACATCCGCGCCGGCAATCCGCCCAGCAACCCGGAACTGCTCGACGCTTTGACCAAGGATTTTCTTAAAAACAATTTCGATGCGAAGAAACTCATGCGCACCATTTGCCAGTCACGGACGTATCAACTCTCCATCAAGACCGGCAAATGGAACGAGGACGACAAAAGCAACTTCTCACACGCGGCCCCGCGCCGGCTAAGCGCCGAGCAATTGATGGACGCCGTGGCCCTCGCCACCGGCTCGGACGAGAAGTTCAAGGGTATGCCCCAGGGGATGAGTGCCGGTCAAGTGCCCGACGGCACGGTGGCGGGCAATGATTTTCTGGCATTGTTCGGACGCCCCAAACGCCAGTCCGCGTGCGAGTGTGAACGGACCAGCAACATCACGCTTTCCCACGCCATCAACATGATCAACGGCGATACGTTTGGCGAGGCCATCAGTGCGCCCAACAACCGCATCGCCAAGCTTGTGAAGTCGGAGAAGGACGACAAGAAAGTGGTTGAGGAACTTTACCTGGCCATTTTGTGCCGGTTGCCGACGGAAAAGGAAATGGCCGCGATCGATTTTTCGGCGGGTGGGACGCGTTTGGAAGTGGCGCAGGATTTGGCGTGGGCTTTGTTAAACAGTCCGGCGTTTTTGTTTAATCGGTAGAATGAAAAAGTTATGAAGATATACTCCTCCGAAATGGCTATCCCTGAACTAGAGAATGTCCCTTGCAAAGAAGCTCGTAGGATTTGGCGTCGGTTTTATTTTCATAATAGGGATTGGTTCAACTTGAGTTACCTGATTTGTCCGCTAGGGGCGGGCCTAGGTGCCGGAATTGGAGCATACTTTGAAATAGAAACGATCATTTCTGGACTTTTGGGCGCTTCACTTGGATTTGAGATTCACCGGCAAATCATGATCGACCATCTTCGCCCGAAAATTCGCTCTTATTTGAAAAACCACGAACCCCGACTGGAATAGGAGATCACTATGTTAAGCATCCCCGGAAAATCTGGCAGCACTTGCGACGGTTTCAGCCGTCGTGAATTCATTCGCGTCGGCGGCGCCGGCCTCTTCGGTCTGGCGTTGGGCGACGTTTTGCGACTCCAAGCCTACCCGGCGGCCGAGACCGCTAAGTCCAAGAGCGGTTGGGGACAGGCCAAATCGGTCATCCTCGTCTTTCTGCAGGGCGGGCCGAGCCACATCGACATCTGGGACCCCAAACCCGATGCGCCATCGAACATCCGCGGGGAGTTCAAGCCGATCAAATCGAATGTGCCCGGCATCTGGCTCTCGGAAGTCATGCCGATGATGGCGAAGCAGATGGACAAGGCCACGTTGATTCGCTCGGTGAGTTACACGCCCGCCGGTTTGTTCAATCACACCGCTGCCATCTACCAGATGATGACGGGCTATACTCCCGATCGCGTCTCGCCGTCAGGCCAGCTCGAACCACCGTCGCCGAACGATTTCCCGAATGCCGGATCGCAGGTTGTGAAATTGAAACCGTCTGATGTGCCGATGTTGCCGTTCGTGATGTTGCCCCGCGCATTGCAGGAGAGCAACGTCGTTGGCAAGGGCGGCACGGCAGGCTTTCTCGGCGCGGCGTATGATCCGTATTATTTTTACCAGGATCCCAACAAGGAATTTAAGCTCGACGATCTCACCTTGCGCAAAGACGTCAGCGAGGACCGCATGAAACGGCGCGCATCGCTGCTCCAAAAAGTCAACGAGTCGATGCCGGAGATCGACAAGGCGGTTTCGTCGTACGCGCTGGATCGTTACTATCAGAGGGCGTTCGATCTGGTCTTGTCGGGCCGGGCGCGCAATGCCTTCGACCTCACGCAAGAAACCGACAAGACGCGCGACCGTTATGGCCGGCACACCTTTGGGCAGGGCTGTCTGATGGCGCGGCGATTGATCGAAGCCGGCACGCGCTTCGTGCAAATGAATTGGCCGGCGGTGGCCAATGGTGATCCGAAAGTCGATGCCTGGGACACGCACGCGGCCAACTTCGGCCCGCTGCGCGAACTTCATTGCCCCAAGCTCGATAGCGGACTCTCCGCGCTCCTTGAGGACCTGGACCAACGAGGCATGTTGAAAGAAACTTTGGTGGTGGCGATCGGCGAGTTCGGGCGTTCGCCGCGACTGGGCGTCAGCACGTCCGGCAATGGCAACGCACCGGATGGACGCGATCACTGGCCTTATTGTTACACGGCGCTGGTCGCCGGCGCGGGCATCAAGCGTGGAGCACTCTACGGCAAGTCCGACGCCACCGGTTCGTCGCCGGCGGAAAATCCAGTGCATCCGACACAAATTCTGGCCACGGTGTATCACGCGTTGGGCATCGACCCGCACACCATTATTTACAATCACCTCAACCAGCCACGCGAACTGGTGCAGGCGGAGCCGGTGACGGCATTGTTTGGATGACGCGCTTTTGCCAGCCCAGCAGGGGCGACATCATTATAGACGGCGCTGAGACAAATGATTCAAGCTCCGTAGGAGCGGCATCGAAAACGATCATGCCGCCCCTGCGGGGCTTGGGGCTGACTGGACGTCGGTCCTATAAATATGCCGCTCCTACGGAACTAGATTCTGACAGAAAACTTCGTCGGGCTTCGCTGGCGATGATTTGCTTGTCGCTCGCCGTTGCCGTTGTTGCCCGCGCCCAACCCGTTCCCAAAATCAGCTCGGTCGCGCCCGAATGGGTTCAACGCGGTACCACGGCTGAACTCGTCTTTTCCGGCAACAATCTGAAAAATGCCACAGCGATCTTTTTCAGCAGCGGCGATGCTCGCAAGACGCGCAACGCAATCAAGGTTTCCGATATCGTCGCAACGGACAACGACAAGGTGACGGCCAGGGTCACGGTTGCTACGAACGCTCCGTTGGGTCAAATTGAAGTGCGGGTAGTCACACTCTTCGGCGTTTCCGAGCCGCTCTCCTTTGGCGTGAGTGATCTGGTGGAAGTCGTCGAAAAGCCACCCAACAATTCTCCTGACCAGGCGCAATCCGTCGGATTGCCGGCGGCCATCAACGGCGTCATCAGCGCCGCATCCGAAGTCGATTACTTTCGTTTTCACGCGAAGAAAGGCGAGCAATTGATTTTTGACGTTCACGCGATGCGCGACGGGTCGTCGTTGGATTCGTCACTCGCGGTCCTCGACGACGCGGGAAAGGAACTGGCCCGCAACGAGGACGCCAATGGTTTCGATTCGTTGATTGAGTTCAGCGCTCCGCGAGCCGGCGAGTATCTGCTGCAACTGAGAGATTTTCGTTACCAAGGCGGCAAGGATTTCAAGTATCGCATCCATGCCGGAACAATTCCCTATCTCGAATCAATCTTTCCTTTTGGCGGCCAGCGTAGTCACGCGGTTGAGATCGCCCTCAAAGGTCGGAATCTTGGCGATGCCACAAGACTGACCCGCAAGATTGCTTCCAATGCGCCACTTGGAGGGGCGGAGATTCGGGCGCAAACTGAGAGCGGGCTGTCCAACCCCAGGGATTTTATCGTGGATGATCTGCCGGAGTTGACGGAGACGGAGCCAAACGATACGACGAACCAGGCGAATTTGGTCAGCGTTCCGCTGGTCGTCAACGGGCGCATTGGCAAACCAAAGGATGTGGATCTCTTCACATTTAAGAGCGACAACGCCCGGCGCCTGATCTGCTCGGTGGCCGCAGAACGATTCGGCTCGCCGTTGGACGCCTTGTTGACGCTCACCGACGCTTCCGGAAAAGTTCTCCAGCAAAAAAATGGCGATGATGGGGAGGAGGCGCGGATTGATTATGACAAATTTGCCACAAACCAGGAATACACGATCTCGATTCGTGATTTAAATGAACGCGGCGGGGAGGAGTTTGCGTATCGCTTGTCCATTCGACCGCCAGCACCGGACTTCAGCGTGGAGTTCTTTCCGGATGCGTTGCGCGTGACTCGCGGCGGTCACGTGCCTGTGCGGTGCGAAGTAACGCGGCAGGGTGGTTTCACCGGCGCAGTACGGTTCGCGTTTCGCAACCTGCCGACGGGAGTATTTTGCGAACCCGTGGTGCTGGCGGAAAACACGTCGAGCGGATCGATGACCATCTCCGCGGCGCCGAATGCCGCGCCGGGAAGTTCCCCGATCAAACTGGTCGCCACCGCTTTCATCGGCGGAAAGTTAGCCACACACACGGCAAACGCGGTGATCGTGGACCAGCCCTCGACGAAGAAGCGGCGCGCCAATTCGCAGACGAAGGATCGGCCGGTGGAGGAGGCATTTGTGACGGTGCTCGAGGCGCCGCCGTTTGTGGTCGATCCCATTACGTCGGTGGTCGCTGTTGACCAGGGACAGGCCGCGACAATCGATGTTGCGGTGCAACGCAAGAACGGTTTCACGAACGACATCGAATTAACGGTGGTAGGTTTCTTGGCGGCACGCGATCCGATCTCCAAGAGCGTGGGTGTTGTGACCGAAACGTTAAGGAGTGATCGGCAGCGTGCGAATTTGAAGCTGAACGTCAATGTTGATGCCGAGACGGGAACTCGACCAATTAACATCAAAGCCACAGCCAAGGTGGACGATCAAACCTTGACGGACTACTCACGGGCGATTCCACTCACCATCAATCAGATTCCCTTTGCCCTCGTCAGTTCACTGCCACGCCTCTCCGTGGTCGCCCTGCCGCCTGAAAAAAAATCTGCCGCTGGAGAAGCGGTCTTTTCGGTGAGAGCGAACCGGAGAAGCGGATTCAGCAACGAGATTGCCCTGGCGATTGAAGGCTTGCCCGAAGGTGTGGTGGCCCGCTATGACAAGATTCAGACCAATGAGCCGGAAGCCAATGTGAGCATCACTGCGACAAACAAGGAACTCGTGGGAAAGGAGATTTCATTCACAGTACTCGGCACGGCGATGTTCCATGACCGGATTTACAAACACCGCACCGGAGAAATTAAATTGATTGTCACCGCGCCGCCGGAGGAAACGGCGGACGCCGTCGGAAAATGATCCTTATGCACAAGTCTCGACGCTGGTTTCTGCTTTTGAGCGTTATGTTGCTGTGCCCCAGCCTCGGCCGCGCGGCGGACAGCAAACCGGTGAGTTACTACGGGGAAGTGTTTCCGATTTTCAAACGGAGCTGTAATGGTTGTCATCATCCCGGAAAGTTGAAAGGGGAACTGGACCTGACGACCTATGCGGCATTTCAAAAGGGCGGCAAGCATGGCGGGGCTTTCAAGCCGGGCGAGCCCGCAGCGAGCCGCGTGATCGAGGAAGTCAGCGGCGACGAACCGAACATGCCGAAGGAGGGCGATCCGTTGAGCAAGATTGAAGTGGCATTGATCGAGCGCTGGATCAAGGAGGGCGCAAAAGACGACACGCCGGCCAACGCCAATTCCTTCAAGCTGAGTGCGCCCCCCGTTTACACGTCGCCAGCGCTGGTCTCGGCACTGGCCTATTCGCCGGACGGCAAAATTCTGGCGATCTCCGGGTATCACGAGGTCGTGCTCCACAAGGCCGATGGCTCGGCACTGATCGCGCGACTGGTTGGTGAATCGCCGCGCATCGAGTCGATCGCGTTTTCGCCGGAGGGACATTTGTTGGCGGTCAGCGGCGGCGCCCCAGCGCGCTTTGGCGAGATTCAGATTTGGGACGCGGCCACACACGAACTCAAGCATTCCTACAAGATCAGCACCGATTCGCTTTACGGCGTTTCCTTTTCGCCTGACGGGGAGCGTGTCGCTTTTGGCGGTGCGGACAAGGTGGTCCGGATCATTGCCGTTCGCGACGGCAAGGAGTTGATGAAATTTGACAACCACAGTGATTGGATTTTCGGCACCACTTTTACTCTGGACGGCAAGCGGTTGGTGACCGGCAGCCGCGATCGGGCGATGAAGCTTATCAACGTGGCCAACGGGCAGTTCATCGACGATATCAACAAACTGCTCGAAGGTGTGATGTGCATCGCCCGGCATCCCAAGGAGGACGTGATCGCCTACGGCGGTGATCTGGGGACAGCCCGCATTTACAAGATTTCCGACAACCAGGGTCGCACGGCGGCCAATAACGATGTGAACCTCGTGCGGGAGTTTGAGCGACAGACTGGTCCGGTCTGTTCCATCGCCTACAGCCCGGACGGGAACACGCTCGCGGTAGGCACGGTCGGCGGCGAAGTGCGACTTTACAAGACGAGTGATGGTTCGCGGTTGAGTACTTTGAAAGGGAATGCCGGCGCCGTGTTTTCCATCGCGTTCAACCCGCAAACAAACCAGATCGTCACAGGTGGGTTCGACGGCAAGATTCGGATTTATGAAGTGAAGTCTGCTGAGCTGGTCAAAGACTTCCTGCCGGTTCCGTTGCAGACTGCGGCGACGGGACAAAGGGCTTCGCACTAGCCGTCGGTATGGAGCGAGCCGGGTCTTTCCTTGCCAAGAGAAACTGGCGATCCGCTTTCGCGGACCGCCAGAAACAACCCAATGCGAGGGACGCTACGCCAAGGGCGCAACGCTAACCGGCAGATTTACGGCAGGCCTTTCTACCCCCATCATGATGACGAAGGCGGAGAGCGATACAAAATTTCGAGAATCGAAATTCAGTATTTCTTGCATGAAAGCCATTTAGCAGGGGCCATACCATTACTGAGAACCTTTTCTTCCGGCCAATTCAGCAACCTTACAGTCGGAGGGATCAAGGCAAGTGTCTCAAATTAGACGCCGGGTGCCTCAAAATGGACAACGTCGGCGTGGCCTCATGGCTTCTTGCTCTGCGGTATCCGCGTGTCGCCTGCAAAGATGACCCGGCGTTTTTGAACAGTGAAGGTCGTTTTGCCAGCCAGCGAAACCGCTTCCAACGCTTCCCACCCGGTCAGGTCCCAGCCGGCGAAGCTGTGCCGGAAAAAATGCCACGAATCCCGCGTGTTCCGATAGGGCAGGAATCGCATTTTCAGTTTCTTGCTCAATGTCGGCAGTAGATGATCCCAGTCGCGGTCGTTGTAGAGGGCGTGCGGGACGAAGCGCGCTTTCCGAAGTCGCTCCTCAGCTTCCCAGCTTTCGATATGGAACAATGGTTCCACGGGATCCTCAAGCGTGTGAAGCAGGAGCATTGGCGGGCGAAACGTCAGGTGAATCAACGTCTGGTTCGTGAGCGCCTGCACGGCGTCCAGCAGAGTAGGGGACGTATTGGTCAATACCGCGTGAGCGCGTCGGAAAAAATAGAATTCGTCCGTGGCACCGGGCATGAAGATGAGCGCCTTGACCGTGTCGTTGGACTGAAAGGCGCGCAACATCAGTTCCACGCAGTTGGTGCGGTTGAGTTGCGTGACCTTAACGTTGAGCGGCATTTGGGAGAGGGCCGTTGGCCAGGAGTCGTCGGCTCGCAACGCAAACGCGAGGACACCGCCAACAAAGGAGCAGATCAACCGTTTCATCAGCGCGATCAGATGGAAAGTTGCACGAGTCGATCCCGTATTTGTTCCGTCCACCGGGCGATGAAGCTGAAATGTCGGTAGAGTTCCTCCACGCGATTCAGTGGCCTGGACGATTGCGACGACTCCCAGGCGCGGTTCATCAACTTCAATTCCTCCGTCAGTTCGTCACGCCGGGTGTCAAGCTTCAGCAGCAACGCCTTGAGTTTCTCCGTCCGATCTGCACCGCGCTCGAACGTTTTGACCTTCAACAGCGGCGAAGTTATTTTGCTCTTCTCCGTCAGGAACGCGTCGGCCTCGCGACAGAGTTTGGCGACCTCGGCGAACAAGTCCATTGTTTCAAGTGGAACGTTCTGCAACGCCGCCGGCCTCAAGCCACGTTCCAGTTCCAGCAAGTGCAGGAGTCGGTCCTTGGGCTCACACAGGCAGATGAAGGCCGCATTGAGTTCGGTATAACGGCGGGTGGCGGTCACCTTTTCCGCTACGCTGTTCATGTGAAGCCGGTCGGGATGAATCTCGGAAGCTCGCGCCAGGAATTTCGCCTTCAGCGATTCAGGGTCGAGCCACGGGCGGCGCGGTTCGTTGAGAAAGGCAAAATAATCGAGCACGGTGACGAATCAATGATTCAAAACGAAACTTAAAAGCTGAAGGCTCTGAAACTCGTTCTACCTGCGGCCATTCTCATTATGAATTGTTGGGTTGGCTCACGCGCTAAAACTCTCGCCGCAAGAACAACTCGTGGCGGCGTTGGGGTTCTTAACCTTGAATCCACCCTCCTGCAATGCATCCACATAATCCAGTTCACTGCCGGTGACGTAGAGCGCGCTCTTGGGATCAACGACCACCTTGATGCCGCTGCTTTCGACGAGGATATCGCGGTTGGCCGGGCCATCCTGCAGGTCCATCTTGTATTGCAAGCCGGAGCAACCGCCGCCCACGACGGCGACACGCAACACGCCCTGCGGTCGCCCTTGCTTTGCGAGAAGCGAGCTGACCTTTCTGGCTGCGCTGGCCGTGACTTTGACCAGCCGTTCATCGCCCGTGCGAAACGCCGGAGCGCCGGTCTGCTTAAGGATGGTGTTGGCAATCATTCTTGAAACCGTTATGAGCCTAGTCATTCATGCGCTGATCGTCAACCAGACACTCCAACTCAGACTCAACCTCATGACTCGATTTACTTTAAGCTTGCCTTTTAATGCAGCCAATGGTATTCAAATAACGCTGTTAAACACTGTTGTAAAACTCTAACACCCAAGCGGAGGAAATCGTCTATGAAGAAATCACTGTTAACCCTGTTGTCACTTCTCGCCATCTCGCAGGCGGCAATCTGCCAGAGTCAAGCCGCTGCCCCTGTCGTGGCTTGTCCGCCGGCTGCCACGGTGGAATGCGGCGTGCCAACCACCTACTCGGCAAACGTCTCGGATGCAGATGGAGACGCGTTAGTGGCAGTGTGGAAATTGAATGGAGTTGCGTTTCAAACCAACCAGGTGGCGGCAGGAAGTCCGCATACCGCGGCGACAATTACTTTCACGGGCAGCCTGCCGCTGGGCACCAATGAGATCGCGATCACGGTCACTGATACCGCCGGTAATTCGGCCAGTTGCTCCAGCACGATTGTTGTTGTTGATACGACTCCACCGGTGATCGAATCGGTCTCGACGACTCCCAAACGTCTCTGGCCGCCGAACCACAAATTGTTGCCGATCATTGTGAAAGCGGTGGTGACTGACGCCTGCGGCCCTACGACGTGGAAGATCATCTCCGTGACCAGCAACGAAGCGGTGAATGGCCATGGAGACGGCAACACGTCCATCGACTGGGTGATTACGGGCGACCACACCGTCAAGCTTCGCTCCGAGCGGTCTGGCCAAGGCAGCGGTCGGATCTATGCCATCACAATTCAAGCCACCGACGCTTCCGGCAATGTTTCTGAACCAGCCACGGCCATTGTGTCAGTTCCGCACGACCAACGTAACAAGCACAGATAAGACGTTGGGGCTGGTTGATTCGAAAAAAGGAGGAGGCCTGCGGGCCTCCTTTTAGTTTCAGCCGTCATTCAGTCCGCTGCCACGGTGACATTGGTCGCTGTTAGTTCTGGTGCGTGAGAATGTTCAGGAATTGCAGATGCGACCGGTTGCTGAGACAATCCCATCCTATGAAACGCCGTGACTTCGTGAAATCCTCCTTGGCGATGACCAGTGCGGCTGCGGTGAGTTCAGCGGTATTTGTCAACGCCGCCGAGTCTCCAAACAGCGCGAACCGCGAACTTTACGAACTGCGCCTCTACCATCTCCGTCGCGGTGCGATGGTAAAACGGTTCGACGATTTTTATCGCGATGCCTCCATTCCAGCCATGAATCGTGCGGGCATCGGACCGATTGGTGTGTTCAGTGTCCTGTTCGGTCCGGACAGCCCGACCATGTACGTTCTCATCCCGCATCAATCCGCCGCTTCCTTTGCTACGGCGCTTGACCGCGTGCGCGCCGATGCCGGCTATCAGAAGGCTGGTGTCGATTTTATTAACGCGCCCCCGACTGATCCTTCCTACATTCGGGTCGAAACCTCGCTCCTGGCCGCTTTCCAAAGCATCCCCAAACTCGAAATCCCGAGTGGCGTCGCTGCGAAGAGGCCACGCATTTTTGAGCTGCGCACTTACGAAAGCCACAGCAAGAAAGCCAACAAGAAGAAGATCGAAATGTTCAACACCGGTGAGATCGCCATCTTCCGTCGCACGGGCCTGACGCCGGTCTTTTTTGGCGAGACGCTTATTGGCAACAAGATGCCAAACCTCACCTACCTGCTGGTTTTCGACGACTTGGCCGCGCGCGAGAAGAACTGGGACAAGTTCCGGGCCGATCCAGAGTGGAAGAAGCTCAGTTCCACTCCCGGATATACCGATTCTGAAATCGTCACAAACATCAGCAACGTTCTCTTGCGTCCAGCAGATTATTCACAGATCTGAACCCTTCTTTTACGCGCGCAGTGTCTGGGCCTCCGGTTGGAGCTTGAATTTTCCCCCCGCCCGTGTGTTCTGTGCGCGTGCTTAGCTCGCTTCGCAAGGCAGAATACGCAGAGTTGACGGCGCTCTTCTTCATTCAGGGCGCGGCGTTGGGCATTTGGTTCGTGCCACTGAGCACCGTGCTGGACGCATACGGGCTGCACGCCATCAAACCTTTCGCCTTCGCCACCTCCGCCCTCGCCGCCTTCGTTTCGCCCCTCATCTTTGGCGCCATGGCCGACCGCCACACCTCACCCGTCAAAGTGTTGCGCGGATTGTCGCTCGCTACGGCGGCAGCGATGGCCCTGGCCGCGACGGCCATGAAACTCCGTTGGAATCCATGGCTCGTCCTCGCCGTAATTCAACTTCACGCGCTCTGCTCCTCGCCGACGTGGAGTATTTCCTCAACAATCGTTTTCGCGCGTCTCGCGGACGCCAAGAAGGAATTCGGGCCGATTCGCGCCATGGCCACGCTCGGCTGGATGTCGGGCTGCTGGCTGGTCAGCGCGTTGAATGCGGACGCTTCCGCGCTGGCCGGCTACAGCGGCGCTGCGGTGTGGTTGCTGGTTTGCGCGTTCACGTATTTCCTGCCGGAATTGGCGACGCCCAAATTCGTCGAGCATCTCACCTGGCACGAGCGGCTCGGTCTGGATGCACTCACGCTGTTGAAAAACCACGACCACCGGGTCGTGTTTATCATGACTGCACTCTTTGCGATTCCGCTGGCGGCGTTCTATCCCTACACGCCGCCGCACTTGCGCGAAGTCGGCCTTCAACATACGACCGCGTGGATGAGCGTGGGACAAATCACGGAAGTCCTGGCGATGTTGAGTCTCGGCGCACTGTTGTCACACTGGCGATTGAAATGGATTTTCGCCTGCGGCCTGGGCTGCGCCGTATTGCGATTTGCGTTGTGTGCGGTCAATGGGAAGACCTGGTTGCTGACCGGTGTGGTGTTGCACGGTTGTTCATTCGCCCTCGTGTTCATCACTGCACAAATCTACCTCGATCAACGCATTGAAGCCGCGTGGCGCGCCCGCGCGCAAGCGTTGATGGCGCTCATGAACGGCGGCGTGGGAAACCTGATCGGCTACCTGGGGACAGGCTGGTGGTTCGCGGCGTGTGCGCGTCCGAGTGGCACGCGATGGTCGCTCTTTTGGGGCGGCCTGGCGGCTGTCGTTGCAGTCGTGTTGGTTTATTTCCTAGTTGCGTACCACGGAAAAGGCATCGGTCTGAAGCCGGTTGAGCGGAGTAAAGTCGATGTCTGAAATGTAACCGCGTGGCAGGTAAGGACTCGCCGAGGCAACGCTGCCAGCGCTTGCAGTCGCCCCAAACCGGCCTTCCTCGGCCCACCTTCTCACTTTGTTTTCGCCGGCACGTTCAACACGCGCCGCAATTCAGTCGCCATCCAACGCAACTCCTGGTCGTCGCGGCCGGCGAAGAAGCCAAACGTTTTACCGCTGGCCAGATGAATTTGCAGGTCGATGACCGGCACATTATTGACCGCCATTCCGCTGGCGTCGGCGCGAACTGCGGCAATCTCCTCGCGTCGCCACGCCCACCGTTTCGCGCCGAAGAGACTTTCTTGTGCCACGCGCAACTCGCCATCCTCAATCAAGAGCATGGCGCGACGCCGGCCCATGTTGATGGCACCAGTCAACATGCTCAAGCCAATCAGCCAGAACACACCGACAAAGATCCAGATGAACCACGGCGGACCATGGCCACCCTTTCCTTTGCCGAACATTATCGCTCCGGTGAACACGACCATGAACAGGCACCAGAGAATTCCAAACCCAAACAGACCCTTGCCGCCTTGGCGCAATCCAACCGGAGGAACCACCAGCAGGAGACCATTGGTCCGTGGTTCACTGCGCACCTGGCTGTCGTTCGGCTTTTCCGTCACGTCCGCGACCTCCGGCTGGTTGGCCGGCGAATCCACGACCTTGACCTCCTGCGCGGCGACGGTCGCGACGGAAACGCCCACGCGTGCCGACAGATCCTGCGCCAGACCGGCCAGCCAGTCGCGCGGATAGCCGATCACCACGAGGCGCGGCTTGCCTTGGTCGAATTCAACCACCAACGCGCCGAGATCCGCCAGTGGTCCGCTCGTCGCCGGTTTGTCGTTCACTTTCACACCGCCGGCGTTGATGAGAAACCTGTGGATCGGCCCGCGCGGCAGGCGGCGACGCCAGCGTATCGGGCCGAAATAGTCTGTGATCGTCAACCGGCCTTCGCGCCAATCCACCCGGCAACGTCCGCAAATGGCCAGCAAACCGAGGCACATCGGCGTCAACCCGGTGACCACGAACCCACTCAAAAATAGAATGAAGAACCAGTTCCCGATATCACCCTTCCCACCCTGGATGTGTTGGAGGAATTCGATGAGACTCTTGGCGGGAATCGAAATGAACAGCAGACTGAACGCGATTGGAATCAGGCCAAACCAACGGACTTTTCCGATGGGCCGAGCTGGTAGAAAGTAACTGACCTCATGGCTGGCTGCTTCGACACGGATTGTGGATGTCGGCGGCAAATACATGCTACGAAAGACTGTGCCAGAGTTCGCCTTCGCGAAAGAGATGTTTCCGAACGAGGCTCACCTGCGCCCGCGGAATTCGTCCATCAATTTCAAAATGCCCTCCCGGATTTCAAACAAATCCTTCCGCGCCGCGGTCACCATCGCCGCCGGCAACAGTTTCTTCGGCGCGACAGCTTCCAATCCGGCCTGCGATTTGTGCAGGTGATCGAGCGCGCGCTTCAGATAGGCGACGGTAAACGCGGCGTCGGCAGTGCCGCGATCCTCGGCGATGCCGTTCAACGCACCGGCCAGTTTTGCGCCCGTGGTTTGAAATTCGAAAATGAATTGATCGAGATCCTTGTCCTCCAGCCGTTCGAGACCCAGTTCGTCCGCCTGATGCCAAAACTTCATGGCGCTTTCGACGCAGCGATGTTGCAACGGATGCCGCAGATCGCCATCCTCGGTGCGAATCCAGTCAATGCCTTCGCGGTGCGGGTCCGGCTCAGGCGGCGGTTCGTTCAACGCCTCCTCGCACGCGCGATTGATTTCCTCGATGCGTTGCCGTTCCTCTTCGGCTTCCTCGGGCGTCAGTTCGCGTTCCCAGCCCATCTCTCTGGCGATCTTTTCCTCGGCCTCGTCGGAGTCGCCGTATTTCTCCAGGAGTTCCAGGTATTTGTCCGTGCGGGCGTCGGACTCTTTCATCAGCTTCTCGTAATCGTGCTCATCCCATTCCGCCTCCGGATCTTTCTGGCCGCGCTGATGTTGTTCGATCGCCTCCGTAAGTTTCTGCATGAAATCGTTCATGCCCGCCGCCGCTTGTTTCGCGCGCTCCTCATCTTCCTCCGGCGTCAATCGCCACTCGGCCGCGGATATCGTGAGTTCGTAATCCGCGCTTTCGATCACCACGCGTCCGTTCGCCTCGCTGAACCATTCGAGGTAAAGGCTGTTGGCCATGTGCTCCGGCGGTTTCTTCTTGCGCTTGATCATGGCGTAGGCCTCCTCAAAGGGGATGTCGAACACGCGCACCTTCCGCGAAGCGGTGAGGTCGCCGATGCCGCCGCGCTGAACCGGCTGCAGTGAATCGAGGTGCTGATGCGGGATGCGTTTCTGCGGGTTGGTGAACGTGAGCAGACAGCCGGCGAGGTCGGGCCAGGCATTGCCTTTGAGTTCCAGAATGACCGGCTCGGCGCGACCCTCGACCCAGATTTTACCACGCACGATTCCTTTGACGCGGTTGTCAATCTCGCCGTGCACCACGCTGTCATGAATCCGAAAAGCCATGAACAAATGTTCTCAAATCAGGTTGCGGTGGCAACATTTCTATCGCACGGCCCGCTGCCCCTTGGTAGAAACCCGTCATGCCACCGCCACTCGAACCCGGATCACCCGCTGACGACCCGCTCAATCTCGAACGCGTTGATCGCGAAATCCACATCGAAAAACTGCGCCGCGAAATTGATGAGGTCGCCGGCGGCGAAATGTTCAGCGGCAAGGTGGCCAATTGTGATCCCAAGATGGAAGAAGCGTTTTTGGAAAACGTGCTTGCACTGGAAAGCCACGGCTTCGTCTGCCCAATTGACAGTTTGGTCAAAGACGGCTTTGATTTGCCGCCGCCTGACAAACTCGATGACGCCTCTCTCACCGCGAAACTTTGGGAACTCATCCGCGAACTCGCCGGTCGCCGCTTGCTTCTCCACAGCACGGACCACTTGAGCGACCGCGAACTCTACACGTGGCTGTGGAGCGACGGTTTGCGCGAGGATTTGATGGGCTTCGGCCTGCCGTTCGGGAACTGCCACCTCGACGTGCTGGGTGGATGCAGCGAGAATGATCTCATCCTTTCCATGCGCTATTACTCGGACGACGAGGAACGCGCCCGCTGGGCCAAAGATTTCCCCGACGTCCCCATGCCGCCCAAGGAGAAGCCGCCTTACGACCGCGACCGGCTGCTGCCCAAAGCGGAGCATTAGGTCAGAATCGTGGGTGACTCCCAGCGGCCAAGCACCTCCTCGATTTCAGCGCGCGCCTCGGCCCGGGCCAGTTGCCGGTCGCCGTGGCGCATGAGCAGTTCGTCATAGCGCGTGTGTTCGTGACGGATGTGCGCGATGACTGCCAGTCGCAACGCTTGCGGATCAAACTCCTTCGCCGCCGCGGAACGGCCCACGCGTCCGGAATGCCTGCGGCACGTCCACGCGGCGATTTGCGCCGCCTCTGGCGGCGGACAACCCGGACACAGCTCCTTCAACTTCTCCAGAACGGCGACCTCGTATTCGCGATCCTCGACCTCGCGCCGGATTGCCGAGCGCTCCCGCTGTCGCGCGCGTTGTTCCTCATCGGCGAGGCACTCCGTCTCGGCCCGATCAATGGCGTCGGACGTCACAAGGATGCCCTGGCGTTCGTAACGTTTCCGGGCGCGCGACCATCGCACCACCACCGCACGCAACGGGGAATGTTTCGTGGCCCGCCGCGTCAACGCCGTGTTGCCTGCGGTGAGAAATTCCAGATGCCCAAGGTCAGCGCAATCCAGGCACAGCGGGCGGCTGTTCTCCATGCGCAACAGATTGCCGTCAAACAACTCGCGCCCGCACTCGGCGCACTTGGTTTCGCGTCCGACCATGAAGACCACAATCTCTTTGTTCTTGGACGGCGGGACGGGCGGTTGAGGCAGGTTCATTGGATGAGCCGCACGTCACGGGACGCGGCTGAAATGCTGTTCCATGCTCTGGCGGGCGAAGTTCAGTTCGCCCAGTTCGTCGTCCAGCAGAACGGGGATGCCGAGTCCCTTCGCCACGCCGGAGAGCATCGCCGCCACGCGCGGACGTTGCACCCGGATGGTTTCCGGGCGATGGCCCAACTGCGTGAGTGCGTCACGCAAGACCGTTCCCAGCGCCGCCGCTCCATCGCGATCCTTGAAGTCGCCCAGATGAAAGCCGCCCACGAAACCCGACGCGCGATCCACCGCCATCGCCAGCTTCGGAAATCGCGGGCGGTCGGCGTCGGCAATCGGAAAGGACGCGTAAGTCACGTCCAGTTCCAGGTGAAAACCTTTCGCCTGTGTGAGCTTCGACAACCGCGCGAGGGTCGCTTCCTCAAACGAAACCAATTCCGGCGTCGGCTCGGGCGGCGGAATCATCGGCTGCCAGTCGAGTTGTTCGGCGCGCAGTTCGCCCGCTGCCGGATCGTAGTCGTCCGGCACGAATCCGATCTGACCGTCGCAATGATCGTCCCAAACGCGCGGCTGGGCGCGCATGAGCCGTGCGACCGCTGCCACGCGCGGCAGGGCAAACCGCAGCGTCTCCGCCTCCGCCTGCGTCAAGTGCCAAGGATAACCGCCCGGCACAAGGCTGCGAAACTGCGGCCAGACGCGCCTACGTTTGTTCGCTGGCGAGTAACCGGCGGCAGCCAGCATAGCCCGATCCTCCTTCACCAGCTCGCGCTTCGGGACGAACTCCGCCTTCACCAAGTCCTGCTCGAACGCCGTGTCTTCGCGCTCCAGTCCGCCCGGCTCGCCGTCGTTCAGAATCGTGTTCAACAGCCAGCGGCGTCCGGTGTCGTTGCGATAAACCAGCAGCGCGAACACCGACCGCAACCGACCCAGGATGGAGCCGAACAACACTTCATTCGTGGCCGGATGTCGCAGTCCGATGACGTGTGAATCGTGCATCCACTCCCACGGCGCGAGGCGGTTGAAGTCGTCCGCCGCGGCGATGAGCGGCCTCCACGTCTCGGCGGAGACCTGGGGAACGAGCGGCTGGTTGGCGTGGCGTTTTGTGACTGTCTGTGGTCTCATATCTGAGGGCGGGCAAATTCCAGCACTTTCGGCTGGGCCTTTTCAAACAATTGCCGAATCTCCCGCAAGTCGGGGACGCGGGCGCGGGTAAAGGCGGCGCGGAGTTGGTTGGCGGAGATCGTTTCCGCCGGCTTGGTCCGGTGGCGGTCAAGCGCCTGGAGAATGTGCAGCGGATTATTCATGGCGACGCAGCCAATCGGTGCGTGGCGGGCCTTCACGCGTAATCCCGGTGTGACTGACGAGGCGCGTCCAGTGGGGAACGCATCCATGCGCGGCACTCGGCGCGGGCGCAAATGTTTTCGCAAGAAAGCCCACGGTTCTTGTTCGGGTGCGTATTTTTCAGCGACTTCGGCGATGTGCAGCAACACCGGTTCGCACCGTTCCTGAACGGCGAGGCGGCAGAGTTGCGCGGCATTGATGCGCGGTGAACTCAGGAACTGCGCGGCCACACGCAAAGCATCCAGATTGTAGGGATTCTGACCGAGGCAAAGCGCCACACCGATTTCTTCGTCGCTGATGGCTGGCAAATCCGCAGGCAAGGTTGGATCGAAGTCCCGGCGGTAGTGATTCGCCCCGCGCGCGACGGCGACCTTGAGCAACCACTCGGCAATGCGTTCGCCCGCGCCGCTAAGTTGCGCGAGGCGGCGCAACAGCCCGGAAACATGCGGAACATCGCCCAACTCGTGGGCGAGTGTCGGTGCGAACGGCTGTTCCTTCAGTTCCATGATCGTTCTATTTGGCGAACGCTGGGTGTTCCTTAAGGAAACGCGCGTATTCCTTTTTGATATCCTCGGCTTTGGGATCTAATTCCAGAGCCAGTTGATAGAGGCGATTGGCTTCGGGAAAATTCTTGCGGGCTTCTTCCATGAACTTCGCAAAGTTATTGGCATGAAAAGCGATATCCAAGCCAAGTTCAAATGCCCTGCGATAAAGCCGCTCCGCTTCGTCATAATTTTTGTGTTCTTTCCAATGGAAAAATGCAAAGTTGGCAGTGTTATTCGCGTGTTTGGGATCTAGTTTCAACGCTTCACAACAAAGACGTGCCGCTTCGTCATTATTCTTGCGGACCAAATACATAAAAACTGCGAACCTACCAACTATGTTTGCGTCCTTCGGGTCGAGTTCCAATGCTCGGCGAAAAAGCTGCTCGGCTTCGTCATATTCCTTGCGGAAATTCTGCATGAAGGCCGCAAAGTTGCCGGTGTTCGTCGCGTGCTTCGGGTCGAGTTCCAATGCTCGGCGATAAAGCCGCTCGGCTTCGTCATAATCCTTGTGGATATTCTGCATGAAGGCCGCAAAGTTGCCGGTGTTCGTCGCGTGCCTCGGGTCGAGTTCCAATGCTCGGCGAAAAAGCTGCTCAGCTTCGTCATAGTCCTTGCCGACATGCCAGATGAATGTCGCAAAGTTGCCTTGCCGGTGTTCGTCGCGTGCCTCGGGTCGAGTTCCAATGACTTGCGATAAAGCCGCTCGGCTTCATCATAGTCCTTGGTGGCACTCGCCAAGAAGTTCGCAACGTTGCCGGTCAAGTCGGCGCTTTTTGGAAAGTCTTTCAACCCATCAAGAAAGATGTTCTCCCGCTTCGCCGGATCTGTCTCGGCATCCGCCTTCAATTGCCAAGCCCACCAACTGTTTTCTTTAGTCAACCGCTCGACGGCGGCCGCGGCTGCGCTGCGAACCTCTTTAAGTTCGGCTTCGGCAACTTTGTTTTTGCCCGGCTCTTTAAGTTTTTTGTTCAGTTCCTCGAATTGATTTTGAAATTCAGTGACACGTTTATCGTGCGTCTTTTGCAAATCCGGGATAGGAGATGGGAGTTGCAGCTTTTCCCAGAGTTGCAACATCAATTCATCGAAGCCAGAGATGGGGACGAGTCGGCCATGGTGGCGCTCAACGATTTCATGAATCTTGGGGTCGGGTTCATTCTCCGCTCGGTAACACCAGAAGATCCCGCCTTTGATCGGAGTAATCTTTTTGAAGAATCCCATAAGACTGCCATCATTGCCGCCATAGCCGATGACAATCGGTGTGTTGTTGTCAAATATCACTTGCAATGCCGCTTCCCATTCGGGCGGGAGTTTTTCAATTTCTTCCGGCTCGCTCTTGGGTTTGAGCAGAAGATCGCGATGAATCTTGGCGATGACGGGACGTTTCAAGTTGGGCCGGATGAAGCCGGTGAGCGATTCATGGCCACACACAAGCGGGTAGTCGTGCGTGTAAGTGGAAATGGCGTTGGCGATGAGGTTGTCGAAATTAGTGGTGACGGCGACCTTGTGTTGCGAGTTGGCCATAATTTGCGCCAGCACGGAATAGCCGTAACTTGGGTCAGCTTGCTGCATCGCGTCCTCAAGAAAGGCGTAGCCCTGTTCCCTGAAATCACGAAACCGGCGCTGATAGATGAAAGGATAAAAATCGGCAGCCTTTTTGAAATCGAAACCCTTGATACCTAGGTTGGCGACGGTAGCCCATTTTTCGAGCGGCAGGTTGTTGAAGTCCTCCATCTCGTGCAGTTCCTTCAGCCATTGCATCGCCAGCGTACCGCCCGTGGGAATGCCGGATTGGAAGGAAGCGCCTGAACCCAATACCCAACAGAACGGGCGATCCGACATCTTTTTGTGCCGCGCCAGAAAATCGCTGAGGAAACCGGCAGTGGTAATTTTTTGAGCAGGCATGGGCCTTGAGGTTTAGTTCAAGCCGAGTTTCTTAAACCGGTTGTTCACTTCCTTGAAATGGAAGTCGAGCGAGCAGAGTTTTTCCAGTTCGCCTTTCTTGAAATGTTTCGCGACTTCGGGCGTGGCTTTGAGCTGCTCCACGAAATCTGCGTCGTCGCGGCCGGCGTGTTTGACTTCCCAAGTTTTCATGGCGGCGACCTGGCAGAGTTTGTAGGCGGCTTCGCGGGTGAGGCCTTTCTTGATGAGCGCGAGCAGCACGGTCTGGCTGTTCCACATGCCGAGCGAGAGGCCGAGGTTCTTCTTCATGTTCGCGGGATAGACGACGAGGCCGTCCATCAAGCGCGTGAGCAGGCCGAACATGTAATCGAGCAACGTGCAGGAATCGGGGAAGATGATGCGCTCGACGCTGCTGTGGCTGATGTCGCGCTCGTGCCAGAGGGCGACGTTTTCCAGCGCGGCGACGGCGTTGCCGCGCAGCACGCGGGCGAGGCCGGTGAGGCGTTCCCAGGTGATGGGGTTGCGCTTGTGCGGCATGGCGCTGCTGCCTTTCTGGCCAAGGGTGAACGCTTCTTCGGCTTCGAGGACTTCGGTGCGTTGCAAATGGCGGAACTCGACGGCCCAACGCTCGATGCTCGCGCCGACGAGGGCGAGGGTGGTTTGGAATTCGGCGTGGATGTCGCGCTGGACAACTTGCGTGGCGATGGGCGCGGGGCGCAAGCCGAGGCTCTTGCAGACGTAAGCCTCGACTCGTGGCGACACGTGAGCGTTCGTGCCGACGGCACCGGAAATCTTGCCGACAGCGACGACGTCGCGGACGGCTTCGAGGCGGCGGCGGGCGCGCTGGAATTCGTCGTACATCAACGCGAGCTTGAGGCCAAAAGTGGTCGGCTCGGCGTGAATACCGTGACTACGACCAATGCAGGGCGTGAACTTATGCTCCTTCGCACGGCGCGCAATCACTGGGAGCAGCTTCTTTACGTCGGCGATGAGGAGGTCTGCGCTCTGCATCATCTGGACAGCGTGACATGTGTCGCCTACGTCGCTACTGGTAAGACCGAAATGAAACCAGCGGCTCGCAGTATCGTTGATGGCCTCGGCGACGGCAGTGGTGAAGCCGATGACGTCGTGATTGAGCGTCTTTTCCAGTTCGCGCTGACGGACGACGAGACCGGGCAGGTCGGCGAACCCTTTGTCGCAGCCGGCTTTGATCTTCCTGAAATCTTTGGCGGGGACGACGCCTTCCTTTACGAGCGCTTCGCTGGCGAGCAATTCGATTTGCAGCCAGATGCGGAGCTTGTTTTCATCTGTCCAAATGGCCCGCATTTCGGGGCGAGAGTAGCGCGTTATCATGGGTCAATTAAAAATGAAAAATGAAAAATTAAAAAGGAAAACTAAGTTGGGCTTGGGCTCACGCTTGAACCGCTCAAATCGCAGACAAACCCAGACACCCGGAGGCGGGAACCCCAGCTTAACGCTTGCTCATCTTCTTGCGGGCGGCTTCGAGGATTTTGCGCTCGCGTTCGGTCAGGCTTTGGATGCCGTGCGCGGAAATTTTGTCGAGGATGGGATCGACCTCGCGGCTGATGAATTCTGCCGGGGGTAAATCCTCCACGACGTTGGACTTTGGTTGTTGCCAGAGCGAGGGCTTCTGGGAATGAACTTTGACCAGTTCCCTGGAGCGGACGCGCGAACGGAAGGGCTCCCAGAGAGCCGCGGCTCCTTCTGAATGGATGATCCAGTGGACATAAGCCAGACCCGTGAGCATCCCTCCCAAGTGAGCAGCATGCGCTACATTATCACCTGGAAAGACGATGCCGAATAGAGCAAGGAGTGCGCTGAATAACAGCAAGAACTTGGCGCGCAGGTGCACGGGAATGATGAAAAACAACAGCAATGTCAACGGACGCTCTGGAAAAAGCACGGCGAACGCCGCGACCAATCCAAACGCGGCGGCGGAAGCACCAACAACGGCACCGCCGAAATGAGTGGGAAACCACAGCGCGGCGAAAATTTGAAAACCCCCTCCGATCACGCCGCTTGAAAAATATAAAAGCAGAAAATGTTTCTTGCTCAACGACTCTTCCACTGCGCGACCAAAAACGTAAATGGCCCAACTATTGAGCAGCAGGTGCAACAAACCGCCATGCATGAATTGGTAGGTCAACAACTGCCAGACGAAGCCATGGCGCAAGCCTTCAACACTCAAGGCAAAATAATCGTTGATCGGGAACCGGGGAGGATAACCGTAAAACAAACTCTCAACGACGAAGACCACCGCATTGACGATCAACAGAATGACCGTCAATGAGAGCGGCGTCTCCGGCGTGGTTCGACGCATGTAAGGACGATCCGCAAGCATGACGAATTAAAATTAGTCGTTGGGTGATGGATTATCAACGGCCATTTGTTCCTCCATTGCGCCAGTTCCGTTTGGTCCGACGGGTTCACGACTCTCGCTGCACGGCGATCCCTCTTGCCTCCACCCGAAGCGGCTGGTTGGTCTCCGATTCGACGATCAGAAGCGTCGCTATGCCGGGGCGCAAACTTGCGATGTGGTCGTGGCCCGCCTCACCCAACGTCAGAAGAGCGGTCGATAGCGCGTCGGTTTCAGTCGCGGAAGGGAGCGCCACGGCAGCCAGCACAGCGCCGCGGACGGGTCGCCCGGTCCGCGGGTCGAGGACGTGTCCGAAAGTTTTCCCATCGGCCTCAAAGGACTTTCCCCACACCGCCGAAACCGACAGGGCTTGGTCTTGCAATGGAATTGTGGCGAGCGGGTTTGGCGTGACGCCTTCAGGCGGTTCGGACGTGATGGGCCGCGCGAACGCGGAACTCTGGCCGTTCTGGGGCGGTCGTTCAATCGCGACTTTCCAGAATTTCCCATCCAGTGGCCGGCCCAATGCATAAACGGTGCTGGTGCCGCCGTGCAATAACGCGCTGGTGACACCCGCCTCGCGCAACAGTTCAGCGGCGCGTTCCAAGGCGTAACCCTTGCCGATGGCGCCGAGGTCGAGCATTGCACCGTCGCAGGCAAACTGAACGGTGAAATCGTCCGCGTTCAATTTGACAAGGTGCATTCCAACCTTGGCGCGCGCTGCTTCGAGTTCGTCGGGGTCAGGAAGTCTGCCCGTGTCGTTCACAAACCCCCAGCAACGCATGAGCGGCGCCACGGTGATGTCGAACGCGCCATTCGTCTCCTCATGCAACCGTTGGGCTTGTTGTAGCAGCCGGAACAATCCAGGCTCGACGCGCACTGGCGCGTGAGCGGCGCGGGCATTGAGATGGCTTATTGCGCTGGACGGCCGATAGGGACTTAGTTGCGAGTCCAGGCGTCCGATTTCTTCCAAGGCTTCCTCCCCCGCTGCGCGCAACCGCATTTCATCCGTGCCGTGTAACACGATTTCGAAGCGTGTCGCCATGGCGTTGCAGGCGAGGGTGACGGTTTGCATCACGGAAAAGAAAAAAGGTTTCGGTGGGTTTGACGCCGCCGAAACCTGTGTCGGAAACCAAATTGTTTAAGACAGCGGCAGCTTGCCGTAATTGAGCGCCTCCACCGAATGATAAGAGAGCGGTTCCACGGGCCGGCCGTCGCCGGTCGAAATCTTGCGCGTCTTTTCGTCGAACAGGCAGGTGATGCCTAGGCGGTCGGACATTTCGGCCAGCGAGATGATGGTTTGCACGCGGACGGCAAGGTCGATGTTCGCGTGTGGCAGTTTACCGGTGCGGATGCAGCTAAACCAATTCTTCTCATGTTCACCGATGTCTTCACCCGGAGTGAGGTTGTCGAATGACTCCGGATCAATCTCATCGGCGAAGGGACGCTCCGGTTTCAGTTCCAGGCGATTGCCGCCGAAATAGAGCGTCGCCTTGTGTCCGCGGATGATGTCCGGGAAACCTTGTTCGTTGACCGAACTGCTGGCGACGATCAGGGTCAGGCCACTGGGAAATTCAGCAAGCAATTGCACACTTTCCGGCACATCTCTTTCCGGAGTGCCGGGGGTCAGCAAGTCCGAATGAATTTTCCGCGTGCCGATGCAGTTGACGCGCACCGGGAACTCCGGGTTGCCCGTCGCCAGAATCAGCGGATGCAGGCGGTGCGGAACTAAATCACCCAGCAGTCCCGCGCAATAGGGATAGTACTTGCGCCAGCGGCGAAAATAATCGCCATTGAACGAAACTTTCTTGTGCACACTTCCCTGCCACATTTCCCAGTTGATGTCCTGTGGTGTCACCCAGGGAAAGATCTCGTAGTTGTTCCATTCGCCCTTGGGGTTGTTGCGCATGTAAGAACCTTGCGACATGACCAGCGGGCCGATCTTCCCGGCTTTGATCAGGTCGGCGGCTTTGTGATACTTGGCGTCCGAGCAGCCCTGCGAACCGACCTGCAGAATTTTCCCGGTCTTCTTGACGGTGTCATGGAGGTCAAACGCTTCGCCGAGGTAACGCGTCATCGGCTTTTCCACATAGACATTTTTGCCGGCGTTCAGCGCGTCGATGGAAGTCTTGGTGTGCCAGTGATCCACCGTGGCGATGCACACCGCGTCGATATCTTTTCGCTCGAGCAATTTGCGGTAATCCTCGAATTCGGCGACGTCGCTGTTGCCGATCATCTTCTTGGCCTCGCCATTGCGGGTCTTGGAAACGTCGCAGACGGCGGCCTGCACGATGTTGTTGTCCGACGCATTGCGCTTCATGCTGTCCACGTGGGCCTGACCCTGGCCGCCCACGCCGATGTACGCCACAGCGATGCGGTCGTTGGCGCCGACCACGCGGCCCGCGGACGGCGCCTGGTTCTGGCCATAGACGGGTGTTTTGAAAACGTTGGCCGTGGCCACGACTGCGGCGGCGGCGGTGGCGGTCTTCTTGATGAATTCCCGGCGCGATTCCGGGCCGGACGAGGATTTGGTTTCGTTATTGTCCATAAAAAACGTGGTTGAGTTTTTGATACAGTTCCAATGAACCCTAGCCTATTGGTCATAGTGGTCAATGAAGAACTTGGCGGGATTTGAATGGCAAAGTGAACAACGCGGTCCTTGGAGGATCGATATCGACTGGGCAAGCTCCCGGATGATGGGTCGCCAGACGCAGAACAACCTAAAGGTTGAACTCCAACAAGTGGCAGCCCGCGTTGGAGTTCAAGCTTCAGCTTGTTCGGGTTAAATTAATAGCGGCCGCGCTCGGTCTAACACCGAGCCGCAAGATTTGCGTGTGCGCCCGGAGAGAGCGATTGTCAAATTGAGTTTCCGGAGAGGCGATCACAAGCGGCGGAGGAAAAGCGCCGATAAATCGGACGCACTCCAAACGCTTCGTGAGTTTTTGGTCATCAGCAAACGCGAAGCTGAGCGGAAAGCATCGAGACTTTTCGACTTCATACGTCGGCGGCTACGCTCATTGCTGCACGCCCACGCGATAGAAGAACGGGCCGTCGCCGATGGCGTTTGTGTCCGTGTAACTCGTCGTGCCGATTTGACCGGTGATGTTGCTTCGCAGCAGCGAGAACGCTGGGAACACTCCGAGGTCGGTGGCGCGTTCGAGCCAGTAGCTTCGACCACTGACGCTTTGCCAACTCACGGCAACGCCTGATGTGTCGTTGGTTGGATTAAGCAATCGCAGCACGGACAACGAGTTGGTGGGATCAGTACCGGCAATCCATTCCTGCCAATTGTTCATGAAGTCGCTGTCTGAATCCAAGTAATCCGCCGAGCCGTCTGTGGGTAGGCTGTATTGTTGCGCCCAAGCGTAGGAAAGAATCGAGGAAGGCGTTTGAAATTCATACGCGCCGATGTCCACCGTGCTGCCAACGATCCGCGGGTCGCCATCCAGATCGGTGCTGTTAGTTGCATAAGCATTTTTCCCAGCGTTGATGCATGGAGAATTGGATTGTAGGTGGTAATCACCACCCACTTGGTCTGCAAAGAGTGGCGCGTTGGTTATGTTTCCAGCTGCTGCGGCTAGGGGACCGCTGCAGCAATAGGTCAGCGGACTATCCCAATAATTCGATGTCACCGAGTATACAGGATTGGTGGCGATGTTGAAGTACACAACGCAGTTGCGGATCCTTGTAAGGCTGCTCACTCCGCCACCTCTGCCAGGTCCAGGGGGGGCGCTGGTAGCCGTATTTCCAATCACCGTGCAATTATTTAAAGTTCCACTGTACACTCCACCACCATCGCCGGCCGAATTGCTGACGATGAGACAGTTGTTCAGCGTACCTCCCAAGGCGCCGCCCCCAGTGCCGCGGGTCGCATTCCCAATTAGCGTACAAGAATTGAGCGTAGAGCCGTAAGCGCCGCCGCCGTAAAGACGCGCCCAATTGTTGCTAAGGCTGCAATTGATCAAAGTTCCTCCGCCGTACGCGCCGCCGCCGCCGGCATCAGCCGAATTGCATGTAAGCACACAGTTAGAAACTATCGAGGTGGTTTGAAACAAGATGCCCCCGCCATGCCAGATAGTCCCCGATGCAGTTGTGCCTGTAGCACCATTGGTCAAAGTAAAGCCTAGCAATGCCGCTCCATTGGCCAGATAGACACAGCGCACAGCGCTGAAGCCATTTGTCGTGCCAGGCACTTGATAGCCCTCAATCACCGTCACCGCCGGGCCATTGATGCTTTGCACCGTAATCGCTTTGGTCACTGCTACGCGATTGGTCGTTGTGTCGCTGCTCAACCTACCACCAGTTCGGTAAACCCCATTCGTCACCAGTACTTGGTCTCCGTTGACGGCCGCGTCAACAGCATCTTGAATCGTCACAGCCGCCGTGGACCAGTTGGTGTAAGGCGGCGTTGCATTGGTGCTGTTCACATCCACATAGAGCACCGCCGCCGAGGCGTTGATCGTGAGGAGCGTCACGAGGCTGACTGCCAGTTGAAGATAATATTCTTGCATCATTATCTTTCGTGAGAACTGGATTTCTTGTAGCATTGAGTCTCGTCAGGCGCAAGCACAAAACTGGTGGGGAGCGCAGGCGCCCCGCGCTCCTCGATCGCCCAAAAAGACTTGCCCGACAGGCTGAAGAACGCCATCAATCCTGACGACCATGAGTGAAGAAGCTTTCCAAGTGGGCGAAGGCGTGGTGGAGATAACACCGCCTTTGGGGATCGAGATGGCGGGCTTCCATAAACCGCCGGGCAAGGAGCGGCGCATCACCGGCATCCGGCAACCGACGTTTGCGCGGGCGTTGTTCATGCGCTTGGGCCGGACACAAGTGGTGATCGTTTCGGTGGAAGTGATCGGTGTTTCGCGCGCGTTCGCTCAACGCGCGCAAAAGCTTGTGGCCAGAAAGACGGGCGTTCCGTCGGCAAACATCCGGATTTGCGCCACGCATTCGCATTCGACACCGGCGTTGCTGTTCCTGCGGCAATGGGGTGCGGTGTCGGAAAAGTATCGTGACATTGTCGCCGGGAAAATTGTCGAGGCGGTCGAACTGGCGAAGAAAGACCTCGCGCCGGCGGACACGTATGTCGGCAGTGAGCGCGCCGTGGGTGGAAATTTCAATCGCACCGCCAAGACCTGGAAGACGGATGAGAAGTTCAATTCGGAATCGACCGACGACGAGCGTTGGCTCGACACCACGCTGCACGCGCTCTATTTCCTCCGCGAAAAACCGAAGCGCAGTCTGGTCTGGTATCATTTTTCCGCGCACCCGGTTTGTTACACCGACGACAAGTCCGGCCCGGATTGGCCGGGCATCGTCTTCGAAAAGCTTAAGGCGCGGGATGAACTGGAGCCGGCCTACCTTCAGGGTCACGCCGGCGACGTGAATCCCGGGAATGGCAAGCCGTGGCTGGGCGATCCCGAGCAGGTTTCGGAGGCGGTTTATTATGCGCTCCATCACGCGATCAATCATTCCACGCTCGTCAGGTTCAACGACATTCGTTTGACGCACTCGGAAGTCAAAGTTCCGCTGGACACGGCGCAATTGAAGGAACAACTCGACTTGTATCGAAAGGACCCGTCCAAGTGCATTCAAGGCGAATGGGTCGATGGTGGCTTTGCCAAGGACTGGTTTGAGAGGGCGATGAAGTGGAGTCTGAAGAAGGGCAGCCTCAGCACGCCGATGAGCGCGTTGCGGTTGGGCGAAGTTGCACTGCTTTTTCATAGCGCGGAGCTTTACAGCTTTTACGGGTTGAAGATTCGGTTGGACTCGCCGTTTCCAGCAACGCTCGCGGTCGGATACACCGACGACCTCATCGGTTATCTGCCTGACCCCAATGCCTACAAAGAACGTGAGTATGCGGCGATCGTGGTGCCGAAGATTCTGGATCATCCACCATTCATGCCGACCGCAGCGCGTGAATTTACCGCCGCGGCGACTGCGTTGTTGAAGAGGCTGGCGTGATTCACTGAACTTCCCCTCACCCGGCCAGAGGCCACCCTCTCCCCATCCGATGGGGAGAGGGCAGGGTGAGGGGACGTGGTAAGGACAAATTTCTTTTGTGGCGCAATCTGATAGCGGAAAGGTTGCGCTTGAGATTGAGGCGGGATTCAGACTGAATGAAGTCACACTATGTTTCTGAAAAGCCACCGACCTCTGCTCTCTCTCCTCGGATTGTTTGACGTGACGCTTGGGTTGCTGGCCGCAGTCAACTCCTTTGCTGACGCGAACCGGCTGACTTATCTCGACGAGAACGATCCGTTTTATGTCCGACTGAATTTTCCCAAGTTAACCACGCCGCAATGGGTCGGCGAGCCGGGCGTTGAAGCGGTAGTCATCCTCGCGATCGACGACATGCGCGAGCCGCACAAATATGAAGCGTTCCTGCGTCCGATTCTCGAACGGCTCAAACAGGTCGAGGGGCGCGCGCCGGTCAGCATCATGTGCAACGCGCTCGATCCGCAACACCCGCAGTTGCAGGCGTGGTTGAAGGAGGGTTTGTCGCTGGAGGTCCACACGCTCACGCATCCTTGTCCGTTGCTGGCGCGGAGCAACTTTACTGCTGCGGCGGACACTTATCATGGCTGCGTCGATTTGCTGAATCGCATTCCCGACAATCAACCGGTCGCCTTTCGGATGCCATGCTGCGATTCGATGAACAGTCCCAGCCCGCGCTTTTACGCCGAGGTGTTTAATCGCACCAGTTCCGCAGGAAAGTTTCTGACCATCGATTCGTCCGTCATGAACATCACGACGCCAAAAGATAAGTCTTTGCCGCGCGTGTTGACGGTGGATGCCGATGGCCGGGAAAAGTTTCGCAAGTATCTGCCCGCCGTCACCAATGCCATCAGCAAAGTAAGCATGGGTTCATTTGTGACCACGATTGAAGACTATCCGTATCCTTACGTGATCGGAAAACTCTGCTGGGAATTTCCATGCGTGCTGCCAAGCGATTGGGAGGCGCAAAACATCCACGGCACAAACAATCCCGTGACCGTCGCTGATTGGAAGGCGGCCCTCGATGTCACTGTGATGAAGCAGGGAGTGTTCACCATGATTTTCCATCCGCACGGCTGGATTCGGAACGATCAGATCGTGGAGTTGATTGAGTACGCTGTCACCAAATATGGCAAGCGTGTGAAGTTCCTGAATTTCCGCGAAGCGCAGGAGCGGTTGAACAAAAATCTACTGGCGGGACAACCGTTGCGCGCTGTCAACGGACAGGACAACGGTGTGCGGCTCGTTGATCTGAACAACGATGGCTTTCTGGACGTGGCCATCGGCAACGGGCTGATGAAGAAGACGCGCGTTTGGCAGCCGAAGGAAAGCCACTGGCTGGAAGCGAGTTTCCCGACGACGTTAGACGCTGGCGTGAAGTTCGGCGTTGTTCGCGCGGATTCGCACGCGACCATTCTGGTGAACAGCGCTGTTAAAGGCGCCTGGCATTTTGACGGGGAGAAATGGATCGAAGACAAGTCGCTGTTGACAGGGCTTGAGATTGGCGGGAAGCCGATCAACACGAGCGAGAATGGCCGTGATCGCGGCGTGCGGTTTCGGGATGTCGATAACGATGGGCGTTGTGAACTGATCGTCGGCAATGAATCCCAGAACGCGGTGTTCGCGTGGTCGCCGGAGGGAAGCAGATGGAAGCAACTTCCGTTTGCACTGCCGAAAGGCGTCGCGATCGTGGATGAGAATGGGCAGGATGCCGGATTGCGCTTTGTTGATTTCAACGAGGATGGTTTCGCTGATGTGATCTTCTCGAATGACAAAATCTTCTCGCTTCACCTATTCGTGTCCGAAAACAAGCCGGGTCTGGCGTGGGAGGTGGGTTGGCCGCGCAAAGTCCGGGCGGGCAAACAAGGTAATCCCGATGCCATTCCGATGATTGTCCGCGCCGGCACGAATCGGAACAACGGTGTCTGGTTTCACTCGCGTCATCTTTGGGTGCAGAATGAGGAGACCGACCGGTTGCCGGACAAGGTGGACCGTCGTTCGTATGAAACGCTGCTGGCTTTCGACGCGCCGCCGCCAAAAGCACCGGAAGAATCGCTGAAGGAAATCGAGGTGCCACCGGGATTCAAGGTTGAACTGGTCGCGCACGAGCCGTTGGTTCGAGACCCGATTGCTTTTGAATGGGGCGCGGACGGAAAATTGTGGGTGGTTGAGATGGGTGATTATCCGGTCGGCGTGGACGGTCACGGCAAGTCCGGCGGCATCGTGCGGTTTCTGGAGGACACCGATGGCGACGGACGCTACGATAAATCGACGGTCTTTCTGGAAGGCCTCAACTTTCCCAACGGAGTCACACCGTGGCGCAAAGGCGTCATCGTCAGCGCCGCGCCGAGAATTATTTACGCCGAGGATACTAACGGCGACGGCAAGGCCGACGTGCGCGAAGTGTTGTTCACCGGGTTTCGCGAAGGTAATCAACAACATCGCGTCAACGGCTTCGATTACGGTCTGGACAACTGGATTTACGGCGCCAACGGCGACAGTGGCGGGGAGATTCATTCGGTGGCGACGGGCAAGAGCTTCAATCTGCGCGGGCGCGACTTTCGATTCAAACCGGATGGTGGTTCGTTTGAGACGGTGGAAGGGCAGACGCAGTTTGGCCGTCACCGGGATGATTGGGGCAACTGGTTCGGCAACAACAATCCCACCTGGCTCTGGCATTATTTTCTACCCGACCATTACCTGAGTCGCAATTCCCACCTTGCCGTCCGGTCCACCATGCACTATCTGGCGAATTATCCGCACAACACTGCGGCGTTCGCCATCAGTCGTCCAATGCAGCGCTTCAATTTTCCCGACATGGTCAACACTGTCACCTCGGCGAACAGTCCCACGCCCTATCGCGATGAATTGTTCGGGCCGGAGTTTGCGACGAGCGTTTTTGCCAGCGAACCGGCGAACAACTTGATACATCGCGAAGTGCTCGAACCGGACGGTGTCACTTTCAAAAGTCATCGCGCAAGAGGCGAAGAGGAGCGGGAGTTTCTGGCGTCGCGCGACAACTGGTTTCGTCCCACGATGCTCAAGACCGGACCGGACGGCGCGCTGTACATCGCCGACATGTATCGGCTCGTCATCGAACATCCCGAATACGCGTTGCCGGGGATGGACAAACAGATCGATGTGCGCGCGGGTCACGACAAGGGTCGGATTTATCGCGTCTTTCCAGCAGATGCAAAGCTGCGCAAAATTCCCCGACTCGACCAACTCAAGCCTGCTGATTTAGTGACGGCGATGGACAGTCCCAACGGCTGGCAACGTGACACCGCGCAACGTTTGCTGGTGCAGGCCGCCGACAAATCCGCCGTCAAACTGCTGCAACAATTGCTGGGCAGCAGCGCGCGACCCAAGACCCGGTTGCAGGCGCTCTGCACTTTGGACGGACTCGGCGCGGTGACACCGGAGATTCTGGTCAAAGGATTGAATGACTCGCACCCCGCGGTGAGGGAACACGCGGTGAGATTGAGCGAGCCGTTCATGAAGAAAAATCCATCCCTCACCCCGGCCCTCTCCCTTTCGGAAAGGGAGAGGGAGAATCGTGCAACGCGCTCAGCAGAACCGAAAGGCGGCGAGTTGTTGCGTGAAGCGGAGAAAGGTCACCCTCGCCCCCGCCGAGGGGGAGAGGGACAGGGTGAGGGGTTTAATTCATTTTCTTCTCTTGCTGACGCCTTGCTGAACCTTGTCGATGATCCGGCCATCCGCGTCCGCTATCAACTCGCCTTCGGCCTCGGCGAATGGAACGACCCGCGCGCTGGTCGTGCTTTGGCCAGGCTCGCGATCAAAGATGCCGACAATTCCGAAATGCAAATTGCCGTGATGAGTTCCGCGGTTCCGCATGTCGGCAATATGATCGATGCGCTCCTGGCTGAAGCTGGCCAGCGAGCGACTCCTCTGGAGTTGCTCGACAAGCTATTCGGCCTCGCTGTTGTCGCAAGCGATGAAAAGTCGTTGGCAAAAACTCTGGCGCGGGTAACCCAGCCAATCGATGGAAAACATCCCGCGTGGCAACTGGCGGCCTTGGCCGGCTGTCTGGACGCGTTCGAGCGCCGCGCCGGCTCATTGAAGGCCTTTCAGTCCGGGAGCGGCGCGGAGTTGAGGCAAACCATCGACCGGTTCGACGTTGTTTTCAATGAAGCCCGCCGGATCATCGGCAATCCGACCGCCAACGACACGGAATCTCGCCTCGCCATTCGCATTTTGGGTCGCGGCCTGAATCAGCAGGAACAGGACATTGATCGTCTCGTCACATTCTTGCAGCCGCAGGTCGAGGGCGATTTGCAATCCGCTGCCCTTGACTCATTGAAGCGCGCGAACAGCCCGCATGTGGCCGACGCATTGTTGAGCGGCTGGAAAGCGCATAGCCCCGCTTTGCGGATTGAGGTGCTGAACATCTTGTTAAGCCGCCCCGAGAGGACTCGGAAATTACTGGAGGCGGTTGAGGAAAAACGAATCCTTCCGAGTGAGCTGGGCACCGTGCATCAGCAGAAGCTCCTGACCCATGCCAATGACGAGATTCGTAAACGGGCCGCGAAGTTATTATCCGCCACGAACACCGACCGGCAGAAAATCATCAAGGACTTCGCCGCGGTGAACGAGTTGAAGGGCGACGCGGGCAAGGGCGCCGATTTATTCCAAAAGAATTGCGCCGTCTGCCATCGCTTCAACGGTGTAGGTAACAGCATCGGGGCGGACCTGGGCAGCGTGGGGGACAAATCCGTTCCGGCGATGCTGGTCTCGATCCTCGATCCGAACCGCGCGGTGGAAGCGCGCTATCTCAGCTACACCGCGCTGACAAAAAGCGACCGCGAGATCAGCGGCGTCATCGCAGCCGAAACCCCGAACAGCATCACGTTGCGGACGGCCGGTGGAACTGAAGAGGTTGTTTTGCGCAGCGACCTCAAAGAGTTGAGGGGTTCAAGTCTTTCGCTCATGCCCGAGGGATTCGAGAAGACCCTGACACCACAGGCCCTCGCGGATTTGATTGCCTACATTGCGTCGGGTGAGCAGAAGCGATAGATTCGTGCCGGAAACATTTCAGTCGGTTGTTGACCAATTCAATCATGAGAACCGCAAGGCCGCCCAAAACCCGGAAAACAGTTGCTGCCACGAAGCCGATGGATTCTGCCGGCGCGCGGTTTCGCGCGGCGATGGAAAACGAGCGTCCGTTGCAGATTGTTGGCGCGATCAATGCCTACACCGCCCTCCTCGCCGAGAAGGCCGGCTTCAAGGCGTTGTATCTTTCCGGCGCGGGCGTGGCCAATGCCAGTTACGGCGTGCCGGACATTGGCCTGACCACGCTCGACGACGTGCTCATCGAAGTGCGTCGCATCACCAGTGCGACGAGACTGCCCTTGCTCGTGGACGCGGATACCGGCTGGGAAAACCTGCGTCGCACCGTCCGTGAAATGATTCGCGAGGGCGCGGCGGTAATTCACATCGAAGACCAGGTGGAGGCCAAGCGGTGTGGCCACTTGTCCGGCAAACAACTCGTGTCGCCGAAGAAAATGGTTGCGCGCATCAAGTCCGCTGTGTCGGGGAGGACTGATCCCGCCTTCGTCATCATGGCGCGGACCGACGCGGCGAGCGTCGAAAGCTTGGAAGCCGCCATCGCGCGCGCGCGGCTCTATCGCGATGCGGGCGCGGATATGATTTTTGCCGAGGCGTTGAGGACGTTGGATCAATACCGGCTGTTCGCGCGCGCGGTTGAAATTCCCGTGCTCGCGAACGTGACTGAATTCGGCAGGACGCCGTTGTTCACAGTCCAGGAACTGCGTTCTGCTGGTGTGGCGCTGGCGCTGTATCCCCTCTCGGCTTTCCGCGCGATGAGTGCCGCAGCATTGAAGGTGTTTCAGACCATTCGCGCCGAGGGCACGCAACGGAAAGTTGTTGGCCAGATGCAGTCGCGCGCTGAGCTGTATGAGTTTTTGGGTTATGACGTGTTTAACAAAGGAATGAGAGCATGAGCATGGAGAAGAAAACTGGCGGACTGGCCGGCATCGTTGCCGGGGAAACCGCGATCAGCACCGTAGGCAAAGAAGGCGTTGGCCTCACGTATCGCGGCTATGCGATTGAGGATCTGGCGGAGCGGGCGACGTTCGAGGAAGTCGCCTTCCTGTTGCTATACGACCATCTGCCGAGTCGCAATGAACTGGCCGACTACCGAAAGAAGCTCATCTCGCTTCGCGGATTACCGAAGTCGCTGAAGACGGTTTTGGAGCAATTACCTGCCGCGACGCACCCGATGGATGTGCTTCGCACTGGTTGTTCCGCGCTCGGCTGTCTTGAACCGGAGGGCGACGAGCGCGATCAAATACAAGTCGCCAATCGTCTGCTGGCAGCCTTTCCCTCGATGCTGCTCTACTGGTACCAGTTCCACAAACAGGATGAGCGAATCGAAACTGGGACCACCGATCCGTCCTTGGCTGCGCATTTTCTCCATCTACTCCTCGGCAAACCGGCGGATGAATTACGGATTCGAGCCATGGATGCCTCGCTGATTCTTTACGCGGAACACGAATTCAACGCCTCGACTTTCGCGACGCGCATCACGACCTCCACGCTGGCGGATTTTTATTCAGCAATCACGAGCGGCATCGGCACCTTGCGCGGCAACCTGCACGGTGGCGCCAACGAAGCGGCGATGGAATTAATCGAGCGTTTCAAGACGCCCGACGAGGCGGAGGCTGGATTGATGCAAATGTTGCAACGCAAGGAACTCATCATGGGCTTTGGGCATCGCGTTTACAAGACTTCTGATCCGCGTTCACCGGTGATCAAAGGCTGGGCGAAAAAACTGGCCGCAGCGTGCGGCGACGAACAGATTTATTGCATCTCGGAACGTATTGAAGCGGTGATGTGGCGCGAGAAGAAGCTCTTTCCCAATCTGGATTTTTACAGCGCGGCGGCTTATCATTTTTGTGGCATTCCGACCGCGATGTTCACGCCGCTGTTTGTCATCGCGCGCACGTCGGGCTGGTCGGCGCACATCCTGGAGCAGCGCGGGAACAATCGGTTGATACGTCCGACGGCGGAATACATCGGGCCGGCGCCTCGTGCATTTGTGCCGATTGAACAAAGGTGAGGATGATGCGGAAGGTCATCGCGAACGGTTGTTGGAGTCCAAGCTTTAGCTTGTCCGGCGGCACGCTCAAGCGTGAACTCCAACCCAAGTCCGACGCGAGATCCAAACCTGATAGCGGTTTTACGCTGATCGAACTCCTGGTCGTCATCGCCATCATCGGCATTCTCGCCAGCTTGTTGTTGCCGGTTTTGGGCAAGGCCAAACTCAAGGCGCAGGGACTGCAATGCATGTCCAACCACCGCCAGTTGACGCTCGCGTGGAAAATGTACAGCGATGACAACCGCGATGTGTTGCTCTATGCCAGCGGCATCTGGCCGTACACGTCTCACGACCCGGATGTCTGGATCAGCGGCTGGATGGATTTCGAACCGGGCAACCGCTCCAATTGGGACGCCGACGTGGACATCAAGCGCAGTCCCCTCTGGCCTTACTGTGGTCAGTCAACCGGGATCTGGAAATGCCCAGCGGACAAATCGGCAGTGGCTGTGGACGGCAAGTTGCTCCCGCGCGTGCGCAGCATGTCGATGAACATCTGGGTCGGCGGCTTTCGCGGGATGGATTACGGTCTGTCCGACAGCGCCGATCCGTTCGCGACAGGCGGCGGCCGCTGGCGGGTTTATTTGAAAATGACCGACATGATTGATCCAGGACCGACGCGCACTTTTGTTTTGTTGGACATGCGCGAAGACAGCATTGATGTCGGCAATTTCGCCCCGGACATGCGCGGCTGGCCGGATAATCCGGCGCAAACCGGTTTTTATGATCTGCCCGGCAGCTACCACCATCGCGCAGGCGGTTTTTCATTTGCCGATGGTCATGCCGAAATCAAACGATGGGTGGATGACCGGACCATGCCGCCACTCGTGAAAAGCGGATTCGTTGATGACCATCTGTTGACGCCGTTCAACAAGGATGTCGTCTGGTTGCAGGAACGGTCCACGCGCAAAATCAACCCATGAACCATTCCACTGGCGGAAAATCTTCGCGCCCGGCACCCGACCGATTGTTGGTGGAAATCGCGGACTACGTCTGCGATTTCAAAATCACCAGCGACGAAGCGTTCAACACCGCACGCTATTGCCTGCTCGACACGCTGGGGTGCGGCCTGCTCGCGCTGAAATATCCAGCTTGCACAAAACTGCTCGGGCCGGTTGTGCTAGGAACAATCGTGCCCAACGGCGCGCGCGTGCCGGGGACGAACTACGTGCTCGATCCCGTCACCGCCGCGTTCAACATCGGTACCCTCATCCGCTGGCTGGATTTCAACGATACCTGGCTCGCGGCGGAGTGGGGGCACCCCTCGGACAATCTCGGCGCGATCCTCGCCGTGGCGGATTTTGTGAATCAGAGCGCAAAGATTCCCCGCACCCGTCGTGACGGACACCCTCTCCCCATCCGATGGGGAGAGGGACGGGGTGAGGGGCGCTCCGGTTACACCGTCCGCGACATTTTGACCGCGATGATCAAGGCGCACGAAATCCAAGGCATCCTCGCATTGGAAAACAGCTTCAACCGCGTCGGCCTCGACCATGTCCTGCTCGTACGCATCGCTTCGACAGCCGTGGCCACACACTTGCTCGGCGGGACGCGCGAGCAGATCATCAACGCCGTCTCCAACGCCTGGCTCGATGGCGGCGCGCTGCGCACCTATCGCCACGCGCCCAACACTGGCTCGCGCAAATCCTGGGCCGCCGGCGACGCCACCGCGCGCGCCGTTCAACATGCCCTCATGGCAATCAAAGGCGAGATGGGCTACCCGTCCGCTCTTTCCGCGCCCAAGTGGGGTTTCAGCGACGTGCTCTTTCGCGGCCAGCCCGTCAAACTCGCACGCCCGTTCGACTCGTATGTGATGGAAAATGTATTGTTCAAGATTTCCTTCCCCGCCGAGTTCCACGCGCAAACTGCCGTCGAAGCCGCGATCAAGTTGCACGAGAAGTATTTTGCAGAGCGCGCTTCTGTTGGAGTTCAGCCTTTAGGTTGCCCACCCTCCGACACGCTAAAGCGTGAACTCCAACGCGCCCCGCTGAGAACCCTCGACCAGATCGAGCGCGTGGAGATTCACACGCACGAATCCGCCCTCCGCATCATTGACAAGACCGGGCCGCTGCACAACCCGGCCGACCGCGACCATTGTCTGCAATACATGACCGCGATCAGCCTCATCTTCGGCGCGCTCACCGCCGATCATTACGAGGACGCGACCGCCGCCGATCCGCGCATTGACGCCCTACGCCCGAAGATGGTCGTGCGCGAAGACCCGCGCTACACCCGCGAATATCTCGAACCGGACAAGCGCGCCATCGCCAACGCCGTGCAAATCTTCTTCCGCGACGGCAGCGCGAGTGAGAAGGTGGAAGTGGAATATCCCGTGGGCCACCGCCGCCGCCGCGCCGAAGGCATTCCGCTGCTCGTGAAAAAATTCCAAGCCAACGCGGAAACATGTTTCCCGCCTGAGCGCGTCAAACAAATCGTTGCGCTGTTTGAAGATGTGAAAGGGCTGGAACTGATGGCGGTGAATGAGTTCGCCGAGAACTTCATTCCGTAGCCGGTGGTTCGGCCAATCGCCTCGGCAAATCCCGCGCGCCGTGCATCAACCGCACTGCCTGCAAAACTTCGTCGCCCACGCGGTAAGATACGATCAGGCGATTGAAAGGCTTCTGAACTGGAAACGATCGCAAGCCTTGGAGTTTGGGATGCCGGAAACGGCGCTTCCGACCGAGTTCTGGTTGGATGCAGAGCAATCGAAGCGCGGAATCCACTGCCTCCTCATAGTGGCGAGCAACTTCGCCACCGGCCTCACGCACATACCATAAAGCCCGCAAGGCAAAGTCTATCTGGAAATCCGCCGCGCGCTCGAGCGCCAAGCTCATTTCCGTTCTTCCTCGCGGATGATGCGCTCGACGATAGATTGCATTTCCTCGCGAGAATACGGCGTGTACGGGCCGTCAATGGCCTTCAACAACTCCGCCTCCAGTTCCGGGCTGTCCACTTCTGGATCGAGCGGAGGATGGGGTTCCCGCAGCAACTGCTCCAGTTCCGCGCGTTCGGCGGGTGAAAGCGTGTCAATGGCAGCTTTGATTTCCTGCACCGTGCTCATGCCCGGAAATTAGCATTGCGGAGCGCCTCAAACAAGCCTATTTACCGCTCGTGAAACATCGCCGTCGCGCCGAAGGACATGGAAGCGTTCGTTGAACTTTTTGTTTGCTGAACGGTTTGTCTTTGCGGATAAGTGTCGCGTTCAAAACGCAAAACGCGCAAGGAACTGAAACAATTTTACCAAATCACAATAAACTATGAGCCCAAGCATCAGTCTGAAAGACAAAGTGGCCATCGTCACGGGTGGAGGACGCGGCATCGGCAAAGCCATCACGCGCCGTTTCGCCGAGGCGGGCGCAAACGTCGTCATCGCCAGTCGCACATTGGAAAATCTGGAAGCGACGGCGAAGGAGTTCGCGTCGCTGCCGGGCAAGGTCGTACCCATTGCCTGTCACGTCGGGCGCAGCGAACAGATCGAAAACCTAGTCAAGGAAACCGAGCAGCGATTTGGTCCGGTGGACATTCTGGTGAACAACAGCGCAACCAACATCGGCCAAGGCCCTGCGCTCAAGGTTGATGACGCGATGCTCGACAAAATGGTGGAGATCAACATCAAGTCGGCGCTGCGGCTGATCCGGTTGATTGTTCCCAAGATGATCGAGCGCAAAAGCGGCGGGTCGATCATCAACATCGCGTCGGTCGCCGGCTTGCGACCGCAACCGGGCGGGTTGCTCTACAGTTTCACCAAGGCCGGGCTGATCATGATGACCCGCTCTTGGGCGCAGGAGTTTGGCCAGCACAACATCCGCGTCAATGCCATCGCGCCTGGACTGATTCAAACTGATTTCAGCGCGTTCTTCTGGAAGGACGAATCGCGCCGCCATCAATACGAATCGTCGCAACCGATCCATCGTATCGGACAACCCGAGGAAATTGGCGGCATGGCGTTGTATCTTGCGTCCGATGAAGCATCATTCGTCACGGGACAAGTGATGGTGGTCGATGGCGGCATGACGGCGGTGTGAGGAAGCGGCGCGACAGGGGTTGAGCCGCGATGCAAAATAAATCGCAGTTATTGCTGCCCATCACCCGTCCTCTGCCCATGAATCTCTCTCCGGCCCACCCACCCCCTGACCCCTCCCAGGAGGGGAACAAACCACCGTGCGCGGCTCCCCTCCTGGGAGGGGCAAGGGGTGGGTTCGGTGGGCTCCATGCGCGCACTCTGCTTCCTGGTTTTTTTAAACTTACATGTTGCTACACCATCGGACGGAAACGGCCGACACAACCTTGCAGCGCAGTGGTGATCTGGCCAAGGGAACAAACCTCGACGGCGTTCAATAATTCGGCAAAAACATTTCCGCCGCTTCGGCAAACATTTTCCAACCGTTGCAAAGCAACCGCAGCTTTCTTGGCGTGTTTCTTTTTGAAGGCGTGCAACCGGGCAACCTGCGCTTTCTGTTTCACTGGCAGTGTGCGTTCAAGTTTCGGCGACGGCATTGTTTCTTCGCTGGCGTATTTATTCAGGCCGATGACGGGACGATGGCCGGAGTTGATTTGTTTTTCGTAAGTGTGCGCGGCTTGTTGGATCTGGCTGCGTTGATACCGTTGCTCCATTGCCGGCAGCACGCCGCCAAGTTGTTCGATCTCCGTGAACACATCGAGAATCTGCTGTTCCACCTGTCGCTCCAGGATTTGCAAACCGGGCGAGCCGCCAAACACATTCATCATCTGTTTGAAAAGTCCCGTCTCTTCCAAAATGATTGATTGCGCGTGCGACGCGAGCCGGACGTATTCCTCGGTGGGCGTGGTGAATGGTTCGTCGGCGCTGTTGCTGTGGCAGGAGTTAGTGGAATTGATGTAAGCCATCATCAACTCGACCGCCGTGCGGGTGAGATTATTTTTGAACTCAGCAGCAATCAACGAACGCCCGCTGGTTTGCGTGTGCAGCTTCAGCAGTTGCGCGCGCGGGTCGGCCTTGAAAACGTCGCGCATCCCGATGGCCCAGATGCGCCGGCACACGCGGCCGAGGACGAGATATTCGATGTCCAATCCGCTATCGAGGAAGAACGAAAGTCGCGGGCCGAACTGGTTCACGTCCATGCCGCGCGTCTTGAACATGTCCACGTAGGCAAAGCCGTTGGACAGCGTGAAGGCGGCTTGCTGGACGGGTGTCGCGCCCGCTTCGGCGATGTGATAGCCGCTGATGCTGATCGGATACCAGCGCGGCATGTGCTGCGTCGTGTATTCCGCCATGTCGGTGAGAAATCGCAGCGCGGCTTCAACCGGGAAGATCATTTCGTTTTGCGCCTGCACTTCCTTGAGGATGTCCGCCTGAATCGTGCCGCGCAGTTGTTCGACGACACGCGGCCCAAAGCGTCGTTTGGCGGCGGCGACATACATAGCCAGAATTGCAGGCGCGGGAGCATTGATGGTCATTGAGACGCTGGAATTCTTGTCCGTCAAATCGAACCCTGCATACAACCGCTCCATGTCCTCGACCGTGTCCACGGCCACGCCGCCTTCGCCCACTTTACCGAGGACGCCTTCGTAATCGCTGTCGAGGCCGTAAAGCGTAGGCCCGTCGAACGCGGTGCTCAACCGAACGCTTTTCTGATGTTTCGAGAGATAATGAAACCGCGCATTCGTGTCCTCCGCCAGGCCGAGTCCGGCGAACAACCGTGTTGGTTCCTCGATTTCGGATTTCGGATTTCGAATTTCAGATTTGTCCGAGGATAGATACATCTCGCGATAGGCGGCGTTGGCAAAAGGAAACTCGCCGGGCAACCCCTCGCCAAAAAGATACCGCGCCACTTCGCCCGGCTCGTCGGTTTGCGGCAATGCCAGCCGCGGCAAAGCGGTGCCAGTGGGCGATTCAGTGGTTTCAATTTGGGCTTTGATCTTGTGCCAGCGCTGGACGAGTGACCGGGCGAATTTCCTTTGGGTCCGCGCCCGCGTCATCTGCTGGCTCACAAACCGATTGTAGTTCCCGACTGATTCAACGACTTGACTGAGACTGCTCATTGTCGGTTTGCCTTTTCTTCAATCGCGGCGTAAAGCGCATCCACGCCGGGATCACCGTGTCGCGCGGCGATGGTGCCAAACAGTTTCTGCCCGCGCTGGTTTGCCTCAAGGCGCTCCGCGATTTCCGCCTTTGCGGTTTTTGCCGCGGGTTGATCGCATTTATTTATCGCCACAAAATCAGCGCCGTTCAACAGCCCGATTTTCTGCAGTTGAATCCGCCCGCCATAATAAGGCGACATCACCAGCAGGCTGGCGTCCACCAGTCGGCGACGCCGGCCGAACAACTGAAACGGGTCGCTCTCCTGGCCAATACCGACGGACTCAACAAAGATAAAATCAACCTCGCCGCTGGATTTCAGAATCTCAAGCGCTGCTCGTGTTGCTGACGAAAGCCCGCTCAAATGCCCACGCGTGGCCAGCGAACGCATGAACACCCGGTCGTGTTGTGCGTAGATCATGCTCGCGCGGTCGCCGAGAATCGCGCCGCCGGAGTCGGGATGCGATGGGTCATTGGCCAGGACGGCCACGCGCCCTTGCGGATGTTGTTGGAGGTAGCGACGCACCAACTCATCGATCAAAGTGCTCTTGCCCGCGCCGCCCGGCCCGGTGACGCCCGCCACGAAGGATTTACGATTTACGATTTGTAATTTGCGATTTGGAGCCTGTTTCGGACTTCGGAGTTCGGATTTCGAGCTTTCAGCTACCGTGATAGCACGCGCCATTTTTCGGTCGCCGTGCAAGCCTCGTTGGCGGTTTAGCGGACGGCTGTAATGTTTGATGACTGTGCTGACAATTTCCTGAAGCGGCGTACCGGCGAAAAAAATGCGGTCCACCCCGCGACGCTTCATCACTGCTTCATCCTGCGGTGTGATTGTGCCGCCGCCGCCACCGAACAATGGGATGCGTTGACCGCCGTATTTGTGCAGACATCCGACAACCTCGTCGAAGAACGCAATGTGCCCTCCGTTGTAGGAACTGATGCCGATGGCGTGAACATCCTCTTGCACGGCGGCGCGCGCAATGGCACTGGCCGGGCAATTGTAGCCGAGATAAATCACCTCGACGCCATGCCGCGCGAGTTCGAGGTTGATTGTGATGATGGGACTGTCGTGACCGTCGCAGATTGGCACGGCGGTCAGAATCCGAAGCGGAGGTTTTCGTCGAGCGTTCATCGTCCTGTCGTGAAGAATGCTGAACGTTCTCGGGCCGGAGCGCAAGTCACCGGTTAAATCCATCAACGCGAAGGACGAAGTTGTGCACGCGCCATGCGACTGGGCGGCGAACCACTTCCAACCGCCGCAGCCGCTTCGTTTACTTATCGATGGTGGTCCGTTCCTGCAACCAAGCCAGATCACGAGCGATGGGCGGCGGGCCGTTATGCCGGACTTTGTTCGAGTCGTACGTCCCGGTTTCCACCCAGCGATGCGCTTCGACGTGGCTGTCCGCAAATGCCAGGACGCCACCACGACTGTGATGGCTCGCCGGGTAGTGATAAAAAGGACCGCTGTTGCGATAAATTATAAACGCCGGCGTGCAAAGAGTGACCGGATTCACATCCACAAAAGTATAGAGTTTGGCGGGTGAAGGTGGCGACATATCCGGACCCTTCAGGAATTTCTTATACTTCGGATTGGCCGGCGTGGCGAATCCCATGTATTCGTTCAACGAGTAACTCCGAATCTTCGGAACGGTTTTCGCGCCGTTTCGAATCGTGCTCAGGTCGGAAGGGCATTTGTACAGGCGCGGAGTCTTGAGATACGAACCAAAAAGAGCATAACGCGGATCGACGAGCAGATTCTCATCAATGAAGCCCTGAAGGTAATTGTGAAAATCTCCGGAAATCCAAAGTTGTCGGCCCACGCCGTAACCATTCGGCACGAGGACATCGCGATTGTCATCGGCGTACATCTGCCAGGTCAGCGCCAACTGTTTCAAGTTGTTGACACATTGGATGCGCCGCGCGTGTGCCTTCGCCGCGGCGAGCGCGGGCAGCAACAGTCCGGCGAGGATCGCGATGATCGCAATGACCACCAGCAGTTCAATCAAAGTGAAGCCAGCCCGCGGCAACCGCCGATGCGCCAAGTCGCCGGCACCTTTCGATTTCAAGTTCGGCATACATTTGTCCTCTGAGTAGGGCAGACTTTCTCCGGGGCTGGGAGATCTATAGACCAGAAAGCTGGGCTGCGCAACGTCCAAGTTTGGAAAGTTGAATGAACGAATTGCCTGGTTGGTCGCACGCCCCATCTCCAACCGGAATCGTGAGATACAAATTGACAGTCCCGATACCCCCGCCAAAATCCTGCCGTGCACTTTCCAAACCTGATGCCAACAGCCGGGGGGCGCGACGGCAATGGAAAATGCTGTCAGTGGGAAACAAAACTAAACAGAGGATGAAATCATGGGTTGTATGAATGGAAAAGTGGCGGTGATCACGGGCGCGGGCAACGGCATCGGACGGGAGCACGCCCGTTTATTTGCCAAGGAAGGCGCCAAAGTAGTGGTCAATGACCTCGGCTGCAATCGCGACGGCACGGGGCAAAGCAATGCGGCGGAACTCGTCGTCAAAGAAATCAAGGCGATGGGTGGCGAGGCGGTTGCCAACGGCGAAGCCGTTGGAACGATGGAAGCGGGCGAGCGGATCATCAAGTCCGCGCTCGATGCATTTGGGCGAATCGATGTGCTGGTGAACAACGCCGGCATCCTGCGCGACCGCACCATCCTCAACATGACCGAAGCCGAGTGGGACAGCGTGATCCAGGTGCATCTGAAGGGAACGTTTGCCTGCTTGAAAGCGGCAGCAGCGGCGATGAAGAACCAGGGCACGGGCGGTCGCATCATCAACACTTCATCCACCACGGGCCTGCTGGGTAATTTTGGCCAGGCCAACTACGGAGCGGCCAAGGTGGGCATTCATGCGTTGACTCGCATTGCGGCGCTGGAACTGGCGAAACACAAGATCACCGTCAATGCCATTGCCCCGATGGCACTGACGCGCATGATGGCAGATTTGCCGCAAGTCAAGGCGACTTACACCGTCGAAACCATGGGGCCGCAATTCATCTCGCCGCTCGTGGTCTGGCTGGCTTCCGATGCGGCGGCACAAGTGACCGGACAGACGTTTGGTGTCGAAGGCAGCCATATCTTCGCCTACCGAATGATGACCAGTCACGGCGCGACGAAGGTGGGAACAACCGAGCCGTGGAAAGTGGAGGAGATCGGTCCGGCGATGCAGCAGATTTTGAATTGGTGATCCGTCGATTCGCGAATCCTGATGGCGCTTGAAAACTCGCGAAGCGTTTGGAGTGCGCCCGATTTATCGGCGCTGTTTCATTGGTCGCTCCAAGCTCAAGTTTCAGCGGAGCTTTCCTCCGTCGTCTCATCCTTGAACGGCCAGCGACGCGTCCATTTTGACCAGATCAGAAAAAAGATTACTCCCAACAGCAAAGTTCCCAGCCCGAACAGAATCACTTTCCAATCTGCTGTTCCGAACACAAACAGCCAGCCGACCAGCGCCACGAAGCAGGGCAGGGGATAGAGCCAGATGCGATACGGACGCTCCATCGCCGGTGCGCGACGACGCAACAACATTACCGCAACAATCTGTCCCATGAACTGAACGATGATCCGCGTGATGAGCAGCGCGTCGATCACCGTCATCAGCGGCAGGAAACTGCACACGATGGAAACCAGCCCGATTACCAGCAGCGAGACGTGTGGAAAATCTTTCTTCGGGTGCAACCGGCCAAAGACCTTGAAGAAGTCGCCGTTCTGCGCCGCCGCATACGGAATGCGCGAGTAACCGAGCATCAACGCAAACACCGAGCCGACCGCCGTCCAAAGCACCATGACGGTGAAGACGGCGGCGACCTTCGAACCATAGAGCTTTTCCATGAACATCGAGGCGACGGCATCCGGCGGATCTTTCGCGGGCACGAACTCGCGCCACGGCACCACGCCGATGAGCGAGAGATTGATGGCGAAATAAATCAACGCCACCACCACCAAGCTGATCATGATCGAGCGCGGGATGACGCGCCCCGGCGACTTCACTTCTTCGCCGATGTAGCAAACGTCGTAGTAACCGAGGTAATCGTAGATGCCGACCCTTGAGGCAGCGCCCAAGCCCAGCAAAAAACCCCACGAGAACTTGAAAGCGCCCGGAGGAAAATCGAAGGCGATCTTGTGATCGAAGTTCAGCGCACCGCTGACGATGACCGCGCCAACCGTCAGCATGGTACCGATCCACAAGCTGACCGTGATCTTGCCGATGGTCGTGATCCGACGGTAGAGCAGCACGACCGTCAATGCCGCGACGCCCGCCGCAACGAGTTGGGCTAGGCGGACGTTCTCCGGTTTATTGAGCGCAGGGAATAGATACGCCATGTATTGCGCGAAGCCGATGCAGCCCGACGCGATTTCTAACGGCCCACTCAAAATGAACTGCCAGATGAACAGGAACGCCATCATGCGTCCCACCGTGGCGCGCCCGAACGCCTCGCGCAGATAAAGATACGAGCCGCCGGAACCGGGCATCGCCGCGCCGAGTTCGCTCCAGACCATTCCGTCCGGCACGGCGATGATCAGCGCGACGAACCAACCCAACATCGATTGCGGCCCGCCGAGAGCCGACATCAACGCCGGTATGGTGATGAACGGCCCGATGCCGATCATGTTCGACATGTTCAACGCCGTCGCTTGCAGCAAACCGAAACGGCGGAGCAGGTGCGGCGGTTGCGCTGGTTCGGCGGCGGTTTCGGAATTCATGACGTTCCCGCAATAATTCGACGTTTTACTTTTCCCGAAGTTGATTCACGACCGGCCAAGAAGCGCGCTCGTCATTCTTGTAAACACCAATTGACTGAATGGGGATCGGTTTGAAACCCAGCTTCCACGCCGGCGAATCCTTTCGTAATTGGAAGTTCAAACGCGCGGCATCGACAAAACGCGGGTCGTCATTGACCAGGTTATCTTCAAATCTGACCAGCGGCTCAGCGGCTTTCTCGATCTCCAGCCACTTGCCGCCCACCGAAACATTGCGCGCCACGGTGTTGCCCTTCGGTGCGCCGGGTTCATCGTTCAGAATGTTCGGCAGTTGCGGATAACGCGCGCGCCACAACGCGTCCTGGTACGGCACGTCCTTCAATCGTTGCGGCATGACGCCGTTGCCTTCGACGGTGTCGCGCATCCAGTTCAAGCCGCGCGCATCCACATGCACCGACGGCTGGCATTCGACAAAAATGTTGTTCTCAACAAGGTTGTCGCGCCCGCCGCCGATGAAGGCCGCCCGGCCCGCGCGATAAAAAACGTTCCCATAAACGGTAATGCCGCTCGTGGCGTCGTCGAGATAGACCGCCATCGCGCCGTACAAACCCGGCCCGCGGATGTCGTGAAAATAATTATTTCGAATCACCGTGCCGCGCATCGTCCAGTCGCGCCCCATGTAAAACGCGCCTACGTCGCCCGTCTCGTAGCAGACGCTGTGGATTTCGTTGAACTCGATGAAATGATCGTTGCCGCTCAATTGGATGGCTTCATGCGGGGCGTCGTGCATCAGGTTGTGGACGACACGATTCCCGACCCCGCTGATGTTCACAGCAGGGCGATAGGTCCGATAAATCCGGCCAAAGTTGTGAATGTGATTGTTCTCTGCGCTGTGGCCTGCTGGCGTCAGCGTTTTCCGATCTCCGCCGTCCAGTGAAATACCGCTCCCAGCCGTCTGATAAATGTCGCAACCCACCACGCTGTTCGATGTGCCGCCCGCGATTGATACGGCATCACCGCCCGTGTTGCGGATGGTGCAACCGACGATGCGATTCTCCGTTCCGCCAGAAATCGTCACCGCCGTTCCGCGCGTCGCTTCGAGCGTCAGCCCACGAAACGTCACCCACGATGCGTCCTTGAGCGTGAGCAACGTCGGCGTGACCGAAACGACGGCGCGACTCTTTTCCAACGGCGACGGCGGCCAGAAGTAAAGAATTCCCGTCTGCCGGTCCAGATACCATTCGCCGGGCGCGTCCAGCTCGGCCAGGAGATTCAACGCGTAATATCGCTGGCCTTTGCGATAGCCGTAACCGTGGTAAGGCGGCGTGAGGTTGAAGGTGCGCTTGTCGGCGTCGATGGACTCGACCTTCTCATAACTGTCCGACCAATCCCAAAACCAATAGCCATGAAGCCAGAAGTCTTTCTCCGCCGCCCACCGTTTGGGGCGATCTCCGTCGTAAGTGAACTTGCCGATCTTGTCGCCCACGATGCCGTGACTGGTGTACGGCTCTCCCCCAACGACACCAACGATGCGGACAAAGCCGTCGTTCGGCCAACGCGCCAGGGTCATCGGCTGATCGGCGAAGAACAGTTCCAACCGCTTACCATCGGTCACCGCTTCGCCAAGATCGCTGATGCCAATGGCCTTCAGGTCCGCCTGGAGAACTTTACCGCGTGCTGATTCTTCCAGCCGATTGAGAACGACTGTATCGGTGACGGGCTTGAAGCCGGTGATTACTTTGCCACCGACCAACCTGACTTCCTCGCGGCGATAAGCGCGATACACCACGGGAGATTTTTCCGTCCCCGAATCTTCCTGGCTCAGAGCGAACGATTTTTCGAGCGGGTAGAAACCACTGCGCAGATGAACGGTGACGGCGACTTTGAGTTTGCCGGCGACTTTGAGTTTTCGCAGTTCATCGCGCGCGCGTTCGAGAGTGGCAAACGGCCCATCCGTCTTTCTTCCGTTGGGCGCTGCGAGTGTTCCTGACCAGGTATCGTTGCCATTGGTGGCGACGTAAAAATCCACTGCTGGCGATGGGAATGGATTTGCCGCAAGACAGCAGACGAACGCGAGCAGCAGCGAAAGTCGCTGCAACCGGATTTTGGACGGCAGGAAATTCGTCATTGAATTGACTGAGGGCTACCATGACTGATTCCTTTTCTCAAACTTTTTTAACGGTGGTGCGCAACTGATTTCCTTCAGGTTTACGTAATGGCACTTGGACCCAAACTCAGCGACCCGGCCCGCGGGACGCGTGGAGTGCAACCGGAACGCGATGGCCTGGGGTGTTGCAGCGTGGTCAGGCTGCAGGACGCCTCCACGTGGATGTGACCGACACGAGAAAGAAAAGCACGAGGGTCAGACTCTCAAAGCCATTGAAAAGCGCCGCACCAAGCGGTGCGGGAACCCGATCCGCCACAGGTGCCAGCAGCAAAAGAAGACCGAAATTCGCCAGCGCCGTCCACCGTGGATAGGAACTCTTGCCCGATAGAACGAGTATCAGAAGGAGGATCGCTCCCAGGTAAGCCGGTCCCTTCGCTAGATCGTAGGTAAGACCGTAGTAGTTATGCAGCGCTTCTATTAAGTCCTGCGCAGTCCCGCCGTGAGCCGCCGAATACCTGATGGCCAGAGCCAGGGGAACCACCAGTGCATGAACCACGCTCACAGCGACCATCGCTGCACCCAACGCGAAGAACACAACACGCCCAAGGAACGGACTGCGATCTACAAGGTTTTGCCGCACATGCCAGAATCCCAGCAGACACAGACAACCGGCGATTGGCCCCAGCAAGCCCCCCATGAAGAGGCGCATCTGAGAACTTTCTTGCAGCATCCTGCGCGTTCCCTCGCGGGCGGTGCCTCCGGCCCCCCAATGGCCGGTCAAGAGCATATCACCAATGAAGAACAAGAGCGCTCCAGCGAGTCCAGCCACTCCCGCCCAGCGCGTATATCTGAGTTCATTTTGCATGGTAAGAGTAGCTGCGGCCTGACGACCCAATATGGTTTATCCGAAGCTATTCGTGGCTGGCGAGGACGTCACTTGCGTTTGAGTCCATCGCGCCAGGCAATCGTTTCCAGTTCGACGCGGACGGCGTCCGCGACGGGAATCACGGGGCGCGCCTCGAATACAAAAGCCGGCCAGGTCGAGCAGACCTTGTGAACGGTCGCCGGATCGTCGCAGTCCACCAGCATGTGGCCGCCCCACTCGCCTACGCGCACGACAAACACCTCGATCTTGAAATTGGCGGGCGCCTGCCACTGGGTGAAAACCTCCAGTATCCGCTTCTGGGCATTCTCGTATTCCATGGGCGAACCTTGCGGACGTTCGAACCAACTGATCATGTATTTCATATTCTCCTTTATTGGGTTGAGGTCATCGGAACGGTGACCGGTTAAACGGGAATTTCGTCATTGAATTGGCTGAGGACTACCACGACGGATTCGTTTTCTCAATCTCTTTTGAATGGCTTCTAACAGTCATCATTGAGCGGAATTTGAGATCTTCAAGAATCGGAGAAGTTTTAACCTGCGGCGGCAACCGCTGGCCGCTTGCCGAGAAGTCTAAGCGATTCAGAGCGCGCAGAAAGGCCAGCGGTTGCCGCCGCAGGTTAGTTCCGCCTCACGATTCCTGAAGTCGCGGTGACTGCGCGTTGATCCGCGCCTCGGCTTCAGTAGCGTCGTCTTCCGCCTCACGATTCCTGAAGTCGCGGTGACTGCGCGTTTCCTTCGGTGGACGGATACCAGAATCCCCCAGCCGCCTCACGATTCCTGAAGTCGCGGTGACTGCGCGTCAGAATCACCAATGAAATCAAGCCAATGATGACCGCCTCACGATTCCTGAAGTCGCGGTGACTGCGCGTCATCGGCGTCGCGGCGGCGCTGTTGCTCGGGCTCCGCCTCACGATTCCTGAAGTCGCGGTGACTGCGCGCCGTTCGTTTTAACTTCCTCTGCCGCATCGGTCGGCTCGCGTGTTTACGAGCGCGGTCGTTTTTGGGGAAGCAGTCTTCGGTAATTTCAATTCGGAGTGCACATTCCCTTTCAAAGTCAGCGCAATTCTTATTGCGAGCGCTGTTGCGGCCGAGCGCCAGCACTGCCGCGCTCGCGCCGCGCCGCCGCGTTCAGGCGCAGTCATTCGCGATTTCAAGGATCATGTCAACCCAATGGCGGAAGGTTGATGGTCGGTGGCCATGGCCGGAATTCATTCAATGCTTTCGAGCGCGACTTGCAAGCCCGAAAATCAAATAATCGTCACGCGCGTCCGGACGGTATAGGGCAGTCCCATCGCTTCAATGATCAAGCTGGCGTCGTTGGCACTCGGACCAAGCGAGACGAACAACACCTGATCTTCGTCATGTTTCACAATGGGTTGAAGCGCGGCCTTGAGCATGGCCATTCGCATATCGTCGAGCGGGCACTCGAAGACCGAATACTGCAGCCGCACGCCGAAGCCTTCGAGCGCGCGTGCCACACGCCGAAGCCGCTTTGGCTCGCAAATATCGTAGCTGACGAGGTAGCGGATTCGAGACACAGGAGGTTGATGGTTGATGGTTGAAAGTTGAGTGTTCAGCGGGTTGTAAAACCGTGATACGCCGCCGCCTCGCCGCGCACAAACCGCCACAACTGTCGCGCCTGGACTTCCAGCATTCGGCGATACGCCATCTTGTATTCAAACTCCGGATGGCTGACTTCCGTGTCGCAGCGGCGAAACCACGCTTCCCAAAACGCCTTTCGCCCGCGGTCACTTAGAAACGTGCCGTTCGCGCCCCGCATGAAATCCTCCGGGCCAAGCTCGCCACGATTCACGAGCGAGATGGCGACGCTGTCCGCAACGAGTGGGCGAAACTCCTCCATCAAATCCAGCGCGAGGGCAGGGCGGCCATAGCGCGGTTGGTGCATGAAGCCGAGAAACGGATCCAGCCCGACTGCGTGGCAAACTCCGGTGAGTTCCTTCGCCAGCATCGAGTAGCCGAGCGACAGCAGCGCGTTCACCGGATCGCGCGGCGGACGCCGATTGCGCCCGCGCCAGTCGAACTTCCAATCCTCCCGCTGCTTGAGCATGGATTCGAATTGCTCGAAATAAATCGCTGCCGCGTTGCCTTCGATGCCGAGCAGTTCCGTCATCTCGCGCGCGGATTCGGTGGCGTCGCGGAAATTCACCATCAACTTCAACACGCGCTCCGGCACGTCGCCGTTGCGCATGAGCATCACGCGCTGGTTGTGAATTTTGGCGCGGATGACTTCTCTCGCAAGTTGCAGCCGCACGCCGGGCAATTCAAACAGCCGGTATTGCCCGCGCCGCGCGTCCACGCCGCTGGCCGGCAGCGCCCGCAGCAAACCGAGAAACCGCCCCGCCGGACTGAAGTAGGAAACATCAATACCCAGGTCCAAACACGTCTCCACCGCCTGCGCCGTGATTTGCACCGCGCCGTAGCAATAGATCGCGCGCACCTGCTGGCCGGGAATCTTCCGCACGTCCTCGCCCTTCACGCTCACAAGCAACTGGTCGCCGCGCTGCCCGATCTGCGCGCCGGGCGTTTGCACCACCAGCACCTCACCGTCGTCGTGCTCCGGGCGTGGTGGTTCGAGCGTCGGTGGTCCTTTGCCCGACTCGGCGGCAAAATCCAACGCTTCGAGAATCCGGTCGCGGACGGCATCTTCGGTTTGGCCGATGAAACCGAATTGAGTTTGCCCGTCCGTTTCCGCTGGTTTACGTCGCTTCGACCACCACAGCGTTTCGTTGGGCAGACAAATCGGATACGCGGAGCAGTAGAGACACCGCGCATCGTTCTTCAACGGTGGCGGGCAGCGACCGCTCGCGGCCACGCCCCGCGCCTCCTCAATCGTGCGGCGGACTTTGGCAAACAACTCCTCGCTCAACTCCACCGGCACGCGACGTTTGTCCGCCGCGTAATAAATCGCGCCGCGAACCGCGTTGACGCCATGCTCGCGCAACAACAGCGCGTGCGCGGCCACCTGCATGGCGTCCGGCTCTTTCGCCACGCGCTCGCCCTCCGCGTTGCGCCGGGCCGAGCCTTTCTTGTAATCAATGATCTCCGCGCCGTCCGGCCCGCCCTCGACGATGTCCACCACGCCGATGAGGCCGAGCGCTTCGCTTTCCAGCCGCAGACTGCGAATCTTCGCGCCCTCCGGCAGGCCGAGTTCCTTGGCATCCTCCAGTTTGGACGGCGCGTCCACGTTGCGATGGACATGGCTGCCGGCCACCGTATCCGCGTTCTCCTGAAAAATGTTCTCGACCCACTGGAAATAAAACAGCCGCGGGCAATAGATGAAGTTGTGCAGCCGACGCACCGGCATCGGCGGCTGCGCCTCAAGTCCGGCCTGGGTCTGAACCGGGGCGTCGCTCATGTGTACTGCATCGGAACATCGTCCTCTTGGTCCGGAGTTGCGACTACCTGCGGCGTGTGATCCCCGGGTTGAAATCCCCATTGCCGCATCCGCTCACTATTGATCTCGCGGCAGCGGGTCCATTCCCGGTCCCGAACTGATTTCCATAGGCCGCGCCCGCTGGCTAAGGGAAGCGGTAAGTCCCCAATGGCCGCTTTGTCAAACATCGCCAACTTCCCAAGATCCACAAAGAAATTTGGCTTTCCACCCTCGCGAGCCAGGGCCGCTTGTTGCGTTTCATTGACCATCTTGATGTCGGGCGGTTTGCTTCCCCAGCGTGCCTTCTCGCGTTTGCTTTCCGCACGAACCTGGAACTTCCCGTCTGTCGTTTCTGAGCGAATGCGGACGTGTACCGCGTGCGCGTCCGGCGCGGCGATGGCGCGCAGGCCAAGATTGATGGCGGCATTGATGTCCGCTTGCATGACGGGGAGCTTTGAAGCGGCCGGCACGAAGAGAGGACCGAGCGGCATGGGCACGAGCAATGTCCGCGGAACCTTGTTCGCCCGGCCTTCGTTTGCTTTTGCCAGCCAGTCAAACAACTCGCGGGTGGATTCATCGCCATCAGCCAAACGCTTCTTCCACGGGAATGTATTACGGTCTTCGTTCCGAATCTCCCGTGCGCGAAAGCCCGCCACGCCCGTCCGCGAGCAGAACTTGGAGGAGTAGGCGGCGGGAGTTTCCAGCACGGGGATACCGAACGCCTGACAAAGTTCCTTCACCTTGTCCGTTACCTGGCGGTGGCACCACTTCATCAATCGCAGGTTTTCCTTTCGCTCGCGTGTCTGTGAACTCAGGTAAGCCGACAGATCTTCGAGGACGACGAAGTCCACAGGCTTACGCCCCGGGATCGGCTCATACTCGCCATGCAAATCCTTCGCTGCTCGCTCCTCCACAGAAGCCTGATGCGGACGCAAGCGCACCCCGAGCGCCTGCGCGACAATCATGTGTGCTGTCTGGTTCACGCGCTGCTCCTTGGTGCGGTCGAGCTTGTCCAAAATATCCGGGCAGCAATCCGGCAGCGGATCGTTGCGCATCTCGCGCCCGCTCTTGGGCGCGGTTCCTGGTTCGCGTTGGAGCGCGCGATTGAGCGATTGAAAGCGGCGGCGCAATTCCTCCAGTTGTTCGATACGTTCAAGCGAAAGTCCGCGTTGCCCCGCAATCAGCGGTTTGTGATCGGCGGCTTCCACCATTTCCACCAGATGGCAGCCCTTCTTCCCGAATTCCTGGTCCGGATGGTTGTTCCACGCCCATTTGCGTCCGCGTAGGGGCACGCAGCGATTGGCGATGCGAACGAGTTGTTCGGGCAGGAATGAGTTAAGTCGTTCGATCTCCGCTTTGATGAGCGTTAGGAGCGGGCCAACCTCCTTGGCTTCCGCACGCGGTCGCAAATCGGTTCGTCGTTCCTGTTCCAGCAATTCCGCGAGAGCACGGTCGCGTTTACTTTCATCACCCAGCATCCAGAGCCAGCGATGGCAGCGTGCCAGCCAGCCTTGCGCCCGCCCAAACACGCGGAGCAACTTGCCGTTCAACTCGGGGAACGACCATGTCTTGGGGTCGTCGCCTATCCAAGACGTGACAACTTCCTCTGCGTTCAGCTTTCCCTCCTTTGCATCGGCTACGAAATCGGCAAGCCGGCGAATAAGGTCTCGCGTCTCTTTCCATTCGTCATCCGTCGCAAGGCGTCCCTTTTCTCCGGAAAGTTCCTCCTGCCATTTGCCATCGCGCCACACCCGCGCATCTTCGCCCGGCAGGCGCAAGACTCCGGCGGCGGCGAGGCCGGCGCTCCAAGTCTTGCCATTCGTGTTGCCCAATTCTCGCGCCGGTTTCTTGCCCCAGCCCGCATTTGCTCGGACATCCAGCAACGCATAGGCGCCCGCGTCTCGTTGTCCGAGGTCAACCGGCAAACAAGTAAAGGCATCCAACGCCTCCCACCACGGACCCGCCTTGCGCAACGCGGGTGTTTCCTCTTGCGGCCAGCGCAGGAAAAACTTTTGTTCGTCGTCACCTTTGCCGAAAGCGACGAACTGGCTAACCCACCGTGCTTGTGAGCCGACAGCTTTGTGCAAGGCACTCGGGTCGAGCGACACCGGAAAGTTGAGCAAATGCCGGAACTCCTCGCCCTGCCGGTTGGGCATCAGAGAAACCGCGCATTTGGAAAAATCTTGCGATGTGGGTTCGGGAAGATTCAAGGCCGCCATCATCGGTTGCAACCACGCCGCACGTTCGAGGTCTTCGCCACTCGCTTTGCGCAGTCCATCTCGGCTCAAACGCGGCGCGGAGTAATGCAACCGCACCCGCGTTTCTTTCCAGATGCCATTGGTGTTCACGGCCAACGATACATCCACGCCAAACCCGTGAGGTGTTGCGTTCGGCACATGCTCCGACTTCGCTCGGCCCATGAGGTCAGAAAACATGAACAGCCGGCGCGAGTGTTCCGCGTCTGCCGGTGTAAACCTGATGGGTTCCTTGAGGCGCGCAATGTCCGTCTGCAATTCCAGGTAGTGCTGGTAATCCTCGACGATGCGCTCTGAGAACCCGGCCTTTTGCTGCGCAGCGGCTGTCGCTTCGTCCGGCGTCGCCCACAAGCACCAGTAATCTTTTTCGAGCAGCTTCTTGAACAATGTCACGCTGCCGATGCGCTCCTTGTTCTCCGCCTGGAACTCGTCGGTAGCAGCAATCAGTTTTCCATAAACTTCGTCCGAGAACGGTTGGCCTGGCTTCACCTTCTTGTTCCACAGCGCGACGAGGTCGCGATAGCAGCGCAGCGTGCGGGGGTGCAGCCCATACGCCACGCTCTCACCCTCAGCCAGATAATGTTCCTCTGCCAGTTCCACTTCGATCAGATGCTTCACTTTCTCAAAACGAGGGTCGCCCTTGAGGACGGCTGGCAGCTCTTCCTCGACGTGCTCCGCGCGCTTGAGCTTGGTGGCCTTGCCATCCATCCAATCCAGTTCTGCCTGTAACCCGGCGGCTTTCTGCAAACGTTCCTGCGTTTTCAGACGAAACTGGTTTGCTGTCTTCAACGCCTCCTTGAAGGCGGCGATGTCGAACTCGCTCCACAGCAGATCGACCGGGCCTTTGCCACCCCAACAGGGCAGGCTGGTAAAAGCAGGAAACACATAACCGCGATTGCCGCGCGCAAGTTTGATCGGGTCGTCACCCATGCTAACAAGTCGGTCCGCTGTGCCCGCTGCGACTTTGGCTGTCTGCCGAGCCGGAGACTTCGGAGCAGGGAATGAGTCGCGAAGGACTTCAAACGTAACGAGTGAGCGTTCGACGTACGCGAACAAGAGGTAGGCGAAAAACCGGCGCTTCAGCGCTTCCTTGTTGATACTGCCGCCGGCATACGCCGGGTACGCAGCCGAGTCTGGCAGCGCTCCGATCTTCTTCTCAAGATGTTCCGCAATTGCAGTCAGTCGGGAATCCTTCCCTTTTAGCCAAGCCAGCGCCTCCAACAATTTGTCTCGTGCTTCCTTCCCTGACACTGGATTCGCGTTCGGAATCGGGTTGGCGAAGAAGCCGAATTTCAGTTTGGCGGCAATGGCATCAGGATTTCGTGCGGATTCAGGATCATGCAGCAGCGCCGGCAAAGTGGTCTTGGCTTCAGCCTTCTGCAAGGATGCGGCTCCGCGTGGGAACTGTCCGTTGTAGCCGGGCCAGCAGAGCCGGGGCAGATAACCGCGCCCTTCTTGTTGAATCGCCGAATCTCCACCCAGGTCTTCGACCAACGCATCGACCGCCAGTTGCAACAATTCCTTGCTTGATGAATTCCCATCGAGGGTAGCGGCGAAAGCGTCTTCGATGGTTGCTTGGGTTTTGCCGGGCAACACGTACGGCATAATCACGGCGCACAGTCCTCTGAAGCGTCTGCTCTTGCGGATGAAGGGTTGCCACACATCCGCAAGCTGCTTCCGCAATTTCCCCATCGGGGTAGTTTCATCACTGGCCAGCGCAGCAAGGCAGAACAGATAATAATTCACCGCGTCCTGAAAGAGTTGGTGGTGCTGCCAGAGGGCGGCTTGCCATTTGGCTTTCGCCTGCTTGGGGTCGTCAGCGAACGGCAGCCACGGATTCTGATTTCGACACCTCACCTCGGTCCTCTCCCCGGTCGAGGCGGAGAGGATGCGCGGCGCGTGCTGGTCCGGGTTGGCGATTTCGACGTTGGTGACCTTGCCTTGGTAGATGCGGTTCATTCGCTGCTCGGTTGAGAGTTGAGTGGTTCTTTGCGCGCTTTTGCGGTCAACGTTTCCAGACTTTCTTTGCCGATTCTCGCCGACGGTAGCGAAGAACTGGACTGGTTGAAAGTTGAGGGGTTGTTTGAAGGTTGAGGGTTGAGGGTTGAGGGGTTGTTTGAAGGTTGAGAGTTGAGGGTTGAGGGTTGAGAGTTCAGACGGACGAAGAAGCGAATCGACACCTCACCCTTGATCCCTCTCCCAGATCGATGCGGAGAGGGCGCGGTACGCTCTGTGTGTTCTTTTGCGGCCAATTCAGTTCGCGTATTCATCGTGTTTCGCGGTTGATGGGAATCGACAAGACAGGAAGTTGGGAGTTGAGGGTTGAACTTGGAGGGTTGAGAGTTGAGTGGGTTGATACCTGTTTTCCCGGTCGTGGACAATCTCAATTGTCTGATCTTTATGCGCGTGTCTGCGCCCAGACCGGTCGCCGAAAAGGCGCAAGGCAATGGGGTTGACAACCATTTCGGGCGGGGCGGATGATGCGCCATAACCAAACTGCCCAGCGTCATAATGCAAATGTCGATCGTAAATCCACTACCATGAAAGCTTCGTTGTTAAACCTGTTCATCATGGCATCTCCCATTCTCTTGAGCGCACGGAGTCACAGCGAACCCATCGCCGTCGTTCCGCTCTTCGTCCTTCAGAATGATACCAACCTCGCCATTTCCTGGCCGTACCCGTCCACCGGGTTCGGTCTCGAATTCTCGACGAACCTGAACACGACGAGCTGGCAGCCTGTCGCCGGAACTGCAGTTTCCAACAATGGCCGCTGGGAGGTCACGACACCGGTCAACCGGCTGGGCGGCTTCTTTCGCTTGAAGAATCACCTCGAACATTTCGGATTCTGGGCGGGATCATTGGCTCCGGGAGGATCCATCGCCGAGCAGCGCGGCTCGCTCAATTTCACGTATCTGCAAGCGGGATTTAGCGACACTTTATCCGATCAGGCCATTTCCGCGGGCATGAGATTGCTCGTGCCTTCTCCAGACTTTAGTGACACCAACGCGGTCAATGCGATCAAGCCTTATACCAACAACATCCTTGCTTTCTTCATGATGGATGAACCCGACTGCGTCGCGGGAGGGGACACGAATTACTTAAATACACTTTTAACTTCCATTGAGACAGAAATCGTCAAAGTGAAAGCCAATTTCCCGGGCGCCAAGACCATGTTCACGGTCGGTTGCCCTTTTTGGAGCTATAGCAATTTCCGCATTCCTGCCGGCATGGATTATATCGCAATTGAAAGTTACGGCAGCACAGGCGTTCCCGCCACGACGAAGACCGAATGGTTGGACAAGATCGCTTATCTAAAATCCTATATGAATGGCGACCAAAGAATCTTCCTGATGCCGGGGGCGACGGAAAACTATGGGACGGAATCCCAGCTTATCCAGAAGGCAAACGATATTTACAATTACGCGCAGACCGACCCGTTGGTCATTGGTGTGTTTCCGTTCGACTGGTACAGCGATAATTATGATTGCGCGAGCGTCGGAGTATTCTGCGGGAACGGCGTGCCGGCCACCAATTACGCCATCCCTGTCATTGGCAACCGAAGCGTGCGCGATCTGCCCAACTTGCGGGCGCGCTATATTCAGATCGGGCAAGCCATCATGAACGGCCCTTTTCTGGACTTCGGCACGGGTGGGCCTGCGATCGAATTCCTCGGTGGCGCCAGCCTGCCCGGTTCGCCTTGGATTGCATCAGGAGGAGCAACGGCCGTCGTGAATTTTTTTGACCCGGAACTCGGCGCCACGAATCAGGCCTTGCGAATCAGCTCCGGTTCGAGTTTGAACGAGTGGTACGTTGCGCTGGGTGGCGTGGATGAACTGGCGGTCGGCGCGCGATTTCGCCTTGTGGCCTTCAGTCCCACGGGCAAAGAAAACCTTTTGTGTTTGACGACCCATTCCACGCCGATGTCGCCGGCGCCCTCCATCACGCTCGTCAATGGCCGTTACAAACTCTGGAGTTATGTTGATCCCGATACGTTCGGACAGCCAGGGTTGGAGATAGCCGATATCGGCCCGGTGGTCACCAACGCCTGGCACATCGCGTATCTCTACGCCCGGAACGACGGCAAGGTGAAGTTGTGGTGGGATGGGAATCTGGTTTTCGACGGCACGGCGCCGCCGGCCAATCCGTACGATTGCTATGTCGAATGGGGCAGCGGCGCGTGGCAGTACGACGCGACCACCACGGTGGACTTTGATTGGGTGGCTTACGGCAATAACTTTTGATGGCGCGGCTGCGCTGACCGGTTTGTGCGATGGGTTTGTTGGACGCTTCAGTGCGAGACTGGAAATGAAGCACGCGAGTTCCTTCTCCTGGGGGAGAAGGCTAGGATGAGGGCGAGTTAAGAAAACCAACTGATCTTTTTGTCCAACGCCCGCCCTCACCCCGGCCCTCTCCCCCAAGGAGAGGGAGGATCGCTTCCCGTCTGACGGAAGTGCGCGCGGATGGACTTGCCGGAAGAGCAACGGCGCGTGACGGAAGTGCTGAAGGAACTTACTGCTCCGCCGGGCTGGCTTGTCTGAAACGGCGCTGGTTAATCAAATGAAGAAAAACAGAGCCAGGAACAGCGCCAACAAACTATAAATCACCACTTCCACAACCAGCTCGACGGTCTCGCGCTTGACGGAATGACTTTTCATGACGTTCATGTCATTTGATTGGTTCAAAGCAAAAATTCTCCACGAATTGATGCAAGTCAAGCGGTTTGCATGGTTGTGATTTCGATTCGGAAAACCGCGAGTGCGAACAGCAGAGAAAAACCGTTGCAACCCGATTCTGGCCGGAAGGGAAATCTCTCCGCGAACTCCGTAGCAGCGGATGTAAGTCCGCTCCATCTGAATTAGATGAAAGTCAGAGCCGACTCACGTCGGCGGCTACGGTTCGGGCGATCCAATGCGCGGAATTTTCTTTTAGGCGAATTCTCTCCCCAAGGATAGGGGGAATCGCTTCCAGTCTAAAGGATGTGTGCGCGACTGGGCTTGGCGAACAGTTGGCCGAAAAATGCAAGTGCGCTTGCCGGCGGCAAGCGCGCCGCAAGAGAGCTTGCTAAATCCTGCTGGTCGGCGTATCAATAGCTCGAACATTGAAACCCAGAGGGTTGAGCCATCAACAGACCAGTCTTTGAATGGAAATTATGAAACAATTGGAACCTTCAACCGTCACGAAGCAATCGCAGGGCTTCACCTTGATCGAACTGCTGGTGGTCATCGCCATCATTGCCATTCTGGCGGGACTGCTTTTGCCGGCGCTGGCCAAGGCCAAGGAGAAAGGGCGGGCCATAAGTTGCCTGAGCAACATCAAACAGTTGGGTTTGGGTTACAAAATGTATTCGGACGACAACTCTGATGACATGGTGGCTTTGTATCTGTTCAACGCCCCTCCTCCAGGTGCCTTTATTCCCAGCGATGGGGTCATGTGGTGGGTGGATTGCCTCCGGCCATATATCCAAACAACCAACGTCTGCAAATGCGCGAGCGTGAAAAGCGATTTCGGGATCGCGGGGAGCCATCCCGAACTTACGTGGTGGGCATCGGACCCTAAGGGCCACCCGCCAACCAAACTGGCTAGAATCAAACGGCCGGTTGAATCCATTCCATTTGCCGATTTCGGCGTGGTTGCCAATCCGGCTGAAAAAGATCCTGATAAGTGGGTGGTGGTGCCCAACCCAACGCCAATTCCACCCTATTGGCCTCGCCCCTTTTGGCGTACGCCAGCCAATCAAGGTTATTTCGATAGTGACCCCCAACGTCCGGTGAATCGGCACAGTGGCAAGGGCAACACCGGCTACGTCGACGGCCACGCGGAGGCGATTAAAGTCAGCCGCATTGGCCTGCAGTATTATCCCGGTAAGAATGAGGCAGGGCAGAGCGCAACCGGCGTGCAATGGCTGGGTGGCAACGGGAAATACGACCCACGCTGGATGTGGGACCTGGAATGAGGTCCTCGCAAAAAAATAACCACCGGCTCCTCCTGCGGCAAATTCCCTAAGTCGGCATGATAAAAAAGACGATTGGTCCGCTAATCTTGATTCTAGTGATTGCCGCCGCGGCGGTGTGGATTTATCGCAGCATGTCCGACCGCTCCACGAACTTCAATTTGAATCCTTATTATGCACTCGGCGCGGGAGTGGCGGAGGAAACCGGCAAGCTGCTCGGCAATAAAGGCCAGGTGCTGATCATCGCGCCTGACACCAGCCAGTTCAAGAATCCGGCAGTGGATGGACAACTGAAGTCCTTCCAGGACGCAATGCACAAAAACAAGTCCATATCGGTAGCCGCCACGGTGAGATTCAAATTGACGCCGATGGAGCAAATGGCGGCGGGTGGGTCGGTGCCGCGCGATTTCTTTCTTAACGCCTTGCAAAGTCATCCCAACGTTGGCGCCGTGGTTTTGTTCTGCGGCTTTCCGCCGTTAGGGTTGCCAGACTACGACACGTTGAAACAAAGCGGTGCCAAAGTGGTCGTGGCGTCTGGTTATCTGCCGTCTTACCGGAAACTGCTGGAGGGGCAGTTGATTCACCTCGCCATCGTTCCGCGATTCGACCGCACTGACGCGCCCGCCAAAGAACCAAAGACGCTGCGTGAATGGTTCGATAGGGATTTCGTCGTGATCACGCCCGACAACACGGCGACGTTGCCGTACTGACGAAGACCAGTAGCCGCCGACGTGAGAAGGGGGAATCCTCCGAGCATCTTGTCGATCTCATCCGCCTCATTACTTCTGCGGCTATTGCAGTTGCCAGGAGGACTTTCCGGATCGACCGGCGTGCGAAGGTAGGGCGCAACCTCCGGGCGCGCCGCAAACTCCCGCGAACCTACGACGGCGCGCCCGGAGGTCGCGTCCTGCCACGCTTCGTTTTCGGGTATTGGGCTATGCACTTAATTCCCCTTGGCCCATCGGACACGCTAAAGCGTGAACTCCAACGCCGTGCGAGGGCCATTTCCGTTGGAGTTCAACCTTTACGTTGTCCCCCATTTGCCTGAAGGGGAATCAAGTGCGTAGCCCTATTCGGATATTATTTTCGGCAATCACTCCACCTTTTCAACGGGTGGGCAACTCGCTTTCGTCAATGCCCCAGATTCTGGGCGACGCCAGTTCGAGGCTGTTGCCCGCGGGATCGCGGAAATAAATTGAACGGCCGCCGTTCGGCCAGTTGATTTCGCGCTCGATCGCCACGCCGTTGCGTTCCAGATGGGAGCGCCAGGTTGGAAGTTCATCCTCCGTTACTGCAAAGGCGGCGTGGCCCGGTCCGTCCGCGCCGTGGGGCGGAAGACCGGTGCCCAGTTCGCGCGTCTTTGCCGGATTGAAAATTAAAAAGACGCGACGACCACAGCGGAAGAAAACGTGACGGCCCGCCAGCCGGGCGGTGACCTCCAGCCCAAGAACGGTGGAGTAAAACTTCTCAGCCGCATCCAAGTCGCCGACATAAAGACAGGTTTCCAGGATTTCGCTGACTCGCATGAATGAATCTATCTACACGTCGGCAAGAATTGCGAGGCAGGAATGGAGAAACACTGAACCCACCCCCTTGTCCCTCCCAGGAGGGGAGCAGCGCATGCTGGATTCTTCCCCTCCTGGGCGGGGTCAGGGGCTGTTAGAAAATAAATTATTACACTCGTTCCAACATTCAGTCTTTGCGGCGCGACTTTGACCGCAACACCAGGATTTGATTCCAACCCTGCACAAATTCGAAATCGCTGCGGATGACTTCGCTCGCGATGCCGTGGGTTTCGAGTTCCTTGCGCAATTGATCCAGTTGCGGATACGGCTTGCGGTTCATGCCGGCGGGCGGAAAGAGGCGCACCTCACCTGCGCTCACCCGCGCCAGTTCCCGGGCCGCCGCGACGTGGAACGGATAATCAAACCGGTCGTCGTAGATGAACAGGAAGTGGGCCGAGAGGACGAGATCGAATTGCCCGTCGGCAAACGGCAGGTTCGGCAGGAACGCGGGAACGTAACTGGCTTTGCGGCGCTGAAAATCCGCACAAAACAAATCCAGTGTCCGTCGCCGCGCGGCGCGCATTTCCTCCATCGAGTGATAATAGCGCGACAGGTACGCGTGCTGGACTTTTTCCACCTCGTCCATGACGTGATCGATGTCCACCTCGCCAATGGCGCGCAGTTTTTCGACGGAGTTTTCAAACAACGGATCGATGGCGGTCACGTTGATTCCCAGTTCAGCCGCCTCCGCTGCGAAGGAGGCCGCGCCCGAGGGACAATCGAGCACGGATTTTCCTTCGAGGGCTGGCAGGTCGAGGTTGAAGAACAGTTTGTATTCAGCCAGTGAACGTCCGTAAAAAACGACGCGTTCCAAGTGTAGTTGATCGGCTTGTTGCATAAGCATTCCAATCTGGATACTCCAGAGCGGCCATTTTCCTGAAAACCGGATTCAAGTCCAGCCCGATGAATGGGTTTGGGTGAGCGGCCAGGATGGATCCAAGATTGGAGCGCGGACAGCCTTGTCCGCGTGTTGGAGTTCAAGCTTCAGCTTGTCCCGAGGCACGCTAAAGCGTGAACTCCAACTTTTGCGCGGACAAGGCTGTCCGCGCTCCTACGAGGTTCATTTCTTCGATCCACTCAGCCGAGCGACGGCAACTCCGGCAGTTTGCCTTTGCCGCCTCTGGAATATCCGCTACACTTTTCAAAACCAATGCGCGTCAAGTTATGCAACTGAGTTACACCCATGGCGTTTCCACCGTGCCGCTGATCGGCCAGACCATCGGCGACATGCTGGATGAGATCGCTGCGGAGCACGGCTCGAACGAAGCCGTGGTTTCAGTTTTTGAAAACAAACGGCTCACGTATTGGGCATTCCTCGATGAAGTGAACCGCTGCGCCCGCGCACTGATGGCGATGGGAATCCAAAAGGGAGATCGCGTCGGGGTTTGGTCCACCAATTGTGTGGCGTGGACTGTGGCGCAATTTGCGACTGCCAAGATCGGCGCCGTTCAGGTCAACATCAACCCGGCCTACCGCCTCCACGAACTGGAGTACGCCCTCAAACAATCCGAGTGCAACGCGCTGATCTGCGGCGAGGGGTTCAAGGACGCCGATTACGCCCGAATGTTGCACGAGTTGATTCCCGAGTTGAAAGGAGCCGATCCGTGTGGCGAGTTTTCCGCGCAGAAATTTCCGCATTTGCGGCGCGTCATCTATCTCGGCGCGAAACCGGCGGCCGGCCTGCTCCGCTGGAGTGAATTGATGTCAATGCACGAGCGCGTGGCTCCACAAGCGCTCGCCGAGCGGCAGGCTTCACTGGACTTCGATGACGTAATCAACATCCAGTACACCTCAGGCACCACGGGGTTTCCCAAGGGCGCGATGCTGACGCATCACAACATTCTGAACAACGGCTATTGGGTCGGCGTCCTGATGAACTTCACGCCCAACGATCGCCTGTGCATTCCGGTGCCGTTCTACCATTGCTTCGGCATGGTGCTGGGCAATCTGACCTGTATGACGCACGGCGCGACGATGGTGCTGCCCGCACCCCATTTCAGTCCGCTCTCGGTGCTGCAAGCGGTCGCCCTGGAGCGATGCACGGCGGTGCATGGCGTTCCGACGATGTTCATTGCCGAACTGGAACATCCGCAATTCCGCGAGTTCGATTTGTCCTCCCTGCGAACCGGTGTGATGGCGGGCGCGCCGTGTCCGATCGAAGTGATGAAACGCGTCATCGGCGAGATGCATTGTGAACAGATCACCATCGGCTGCGGGATGACGGAAACCTCCCCGATCTGCAACATGACCAGGCCGAATGATCCGCTGGAGTTGCGTGTGAGCACCGTCGGCCGGGTGATTCCGCACCAGGAACAAAAGATCTTGAACCCGGAGACCGGGCAGATTCTGCCGCGGGGACAACAAGGAGAGCTGTGTTATCGCGGGTATCACATCATGCGCGGCTACTATAACAACCTGGAAGGCACGAAGAGCGCCATCGATTCATCGGGTTGGATGCACAGCGGCGATCTGGCGGTCATGGACGAACAGGGTTACGTCAAAATCACCGGACGGCTCAAGGACATGATTATTCGCGGTGGCGAGAACATCTATCCGCGTGAGGTGGAGGAATTTCTTTTCACCCATCCAAAGATTGCGGAGGCCGCCGTCTTCGGCGTGCCCGATCACCATTATGGCGAGCAGGTCATGGCGTGGATCAAATTGAAGGACAGCGCGCCGCTGAACGAACAGGAAGTCCGGGAATTCTGCAAAGGGAAAATCATGGACTACAAAATCCCATATCGCGTCAAATTCGTCACCGAGTTTCCCACCACCGTGACTGGCAAGATTCAAAAATTTCGCATGAGAGAGATTACCATTGAGGAATTAAAACTGGGTTAACCGCATGCGTTCCCAAAAATTCCACAGCAAAGACTGCATTCCGCTCATCTTATCGACGTCCCACCCCTTCCGACGGTAAACTTGGTTGTCTGCTGAGAGACGCAGAGCCTTGCGATTCGAACAGCCTTCTTTTTCTCACGGTTGAATCTCACCAAACTCAGGCGCTATCTTGGTCGCGCGCACCCACATATAACGCCAATCAGGACTATTGTAAAAGTTCCCGGGAACTCCTCCCCATGCTCCCCATTGGTAAACGCCTCGGACTGGCTGCAACGTGCGCCGATCTTTCCAGCGATGAATCTCCACGTGGCCGTCGGTAAAGGACAAACCGCCGCTGTTCGAGTGCCGAGAAGCCGGGAGTTCCACGAAAACTCCGCGGTCTTTGCCTATTCCTATTGTGAAGTCGCACCGGTCTATTGAATCTTCATGTTCATCAATAAACACGAACAGTTCAGGACGATGAACTTTAGACAAATCACTTCGCTTTTCAAAAAGCGCTGCTGGCGATGCGAGGAGGTTAGCCCCATCATTTCCCATGTAGGCATTCATCGAGTAGCTCCGTGTTCTTGGGTAAGCGTTGTTGTCGGTCAGGACTGTCAGAGACTTGTCTGCCGGGCATTTGAAGACAGCAGGTGTTTTCACATAATCGCCGAGCGAGCCTTCACGACTGCCGATGAGGAAATCCACATTCGTGCCGTCGGGGTTGCTGTATCTGAGGAAGCCCCAGGACCAAGACGGTCGGTGTTGGACTCCTTGAGGGGTGCTGACAAAGGCACCGTAGAAGTAGTTTGGGACCAACCGATCATTATTGTCATCCGTGTACATGGTCCAGCCGAGTGTGAGCTGCTTGAGGTTGTTCATGCAGGCGATGGCTTGCGCTTTTGCCTTTGCGCGTGTCAGTGCGGGTAATAGCAACGCGGCCAGAATGGCAATGATGGCAATCACCACCAGCAACTCGATTAGCGTGAAGGCCCGCTTGGACGCGAATCCTTCAGGGCCGGCAAACTGCCGGCCCTCCCATTCACAGGGAATGAAGCGGTGCCAGCGTCCCCGATTATTTGTTTGCCTTCTGCCCATACAGTTTTTGGAGCCTTTGTAACGACTTGATAGTTTATCCTACTCCCGATGTTTCGTGTCGATGATAATTGTGACGGGGCCATCGTTGATTAAGGTCACTTTCATGTCCGCTCCAAACTCACCGGTTTGAACAGCCCGGCCCAGTTCCTCAGTGAGTTTGCGCACAAATAATTCGTAAATCGGAATGGCTACTTCCGGTCGGGCGGCTTGACTGTATGAAGGCCGGTTTCCTTTTTTGGTGCTGGCGAACAGAGTGAACTGGCTGATGACAAGGATGTCGCCTTGAATTTCCTGAACTGAGCGATTCATCACGCGCTGATCATCATTGAAAATCCGCAGTCGCACCAGCTTCCCGCTCAACCAGTCGATGTCTTCTGCCGTATCCGCTTCTTCAACGGCTAGCAGGATCACCAAACCTGTTTTGATGGCGGCTTTCTTTTGCACGTCGATAACGACAGACGCTTCAGAGACCCGTTGAATGACTGCTCGCATGTTACATGATCACCGTCGTTTTAATAATTCGGAGGTTCTCCCGAACTCCGAAATAGAAAAGGGAGCGCGCCCGCCTCGGGCGCAGTTTTCTGCGCCCTCGCGGAAAACATGGCGCGCAGGAAATTGTCCTGACCACCAGCTTGCCGCGCCGCCCAAGGCTGGACGCGAGGGCGCGTCCAGCAACGCCCGGGGCGGGCGTGATCCCCGCAACTTCGGAGTTCGGGTTCAACCTCCCCAGATCATCACCACACTCGTCGTGACGCTGCCGCCCATGTTAAACGTAAGAAACCGTTTCGCGCCGGGAATCTGGCGTTCGCCGGCGCGGTCGGTCAGTTGCAACCACGCTTCAGCCACTTGCCGCACACCGGTCGCGCCGACAGGATGTCCGTCGCCAATCAATCCACCGCCCGCATTAACCGGCAGCGAGAATGGCGGCGAGATGGTTGCCAAGTCAGCACGCGCCGATGGAAGAGCGGTCGCGCCAGTTTCAAGAAGATCTGCGCCCTTACCACTCTCAGCAAACCCAAGAATTTCGTAGGCGATGATTTCTGAGATGGAGAAACAATCATGGATTTCCGCGCCGTGAAGCTCTGCCGGTTTGACGCCGGACATCGAATAGGCTCCTGCGGCGGCCTGTCGCGCGATGGAAAATTCCGGGACATCCTTTTTCTCCAGCGGCAAGTAATCGGTGGTGTGGCCGTAACCAAGCAGGCGAATGGCCCGCCGGCCGGCTGCCAGCGTTTTAACAAATCGTTCGGAGCACAGAATCAACGCTGCCGCGCCGTCGGTGATCTGGGAACAGTCGGTGGTTTTGAGCGGCGGAGCAAAACGCGGGTTTTGGTCCGAAGCGATCGCGGCTTGTTCGACGGTCAACGTTGCATCCCGCATCTGCGCCAAAGGATTGCTGCGTGCGTGCGCAAAGTTCTTGACGGCGACTTTCGCCAGTTGTTTTTCCGTGACGCCATACTTGTCCATATAGACCTGTGCGATGCGGGCGAACAATTTGGGAAACATGAAGTCGCCATAAATTGCCTTCTCCACCTGGTAATCGCCGGCGGCGCCCAGAACGTCCGCCCCCTCCGCTGGCGGCATGGTTTTCTGCTGCTCCGCGCCGACGATCAGAACGACGTCGTGCAGCCCGCCCATGATTTGTTGCGCGCCGGTAAGGACGGCCACCGAGCCGGAGGCGCACGCGGCTTCGACGTGCAGCGTTGGAATACCGCGACACTTCGTGTCGATCTCGGTGAGGAACGCGCCCAGATGAAGTTGCCGGGTGAACAGTCCGCTGGCGAAACTCGCGACCACGCCCGATTGAATGTCGCCGGGATCAATCTGCGCATCGTCGATGGCCGTTCGCGCCGACTCAAGAACGATGTGGCGAAGGGTTTTGCCTTCCTTCTTCAAGTTGCGCTTGAAATCCGTTCGCCCCGCGCCAATCACATAAACTGCTTCAGCCATGTGGGGAGCTTAGATTGAAATGTGAATGGAAGCAACGCGGCGTGTATTTCCCTACCCATGATCCGCAAGGTAGGGCGCGTCACTCCGTGCGCGCCGTTCGGATCGTATGTCCAAACCAGCGGCGCGCACGGAGTGACACGCGCCCTGCCAACGCGCCCGGTTCATCACTTGATAAATCGCCGCTTCCTAATCCAATCGTAATTTCCTGGCTACAACAGCCCCAGCCTGCCCAACGCTCAATTAGTTGTTGATACGTTTAACCGACTTCTCGGAAAGCTGCGTCGGCAATTTCCCGTTTGGGGATGAGGAATTGACGGATGCGCCAAATCATGAGATAGGTTTCGCGTCCCATCGGGATTCCCAGAAAGGCCTGATCGGGCGTTGCATGAAAAAATCCACCGCTGCGTTGGTCCTGATCGCCACTTTCCTTTCTGCTTCACCGCTTTTTGGCGCCATCGCGCAGTATGATTTCAACGGCAACCTCAACTCGTCCACAAGCGGTGTCGTTTTGACGACCGGTTTCGCCGCGCCCGCTACGAACGCGGTTGTGGTCTTCACCAACATGACGATTAACGGCAACACGGCGCAGGTTGCTTCATTTACGCGGGGCACTTACTTCACGATGAGCCACGGTCTAGGGGCGAATGGCGGCGGCAGCAAACTGAATCAATACACGCTCATCTTGGATGTGATGTTTCCAAGCCGGCCGAGCGGTTGGGCCGTGCTCTACCAGACCACTCCTCAAAATACCAACGACGGCGAGTGGTTCATCAATCCAAGTCAGGGCCTTGGTATCTCCAGCGTTTACGGTGGCACGGTTGCGGACGGAACGTGGCACCGGCTGGCGGTAGTGGTGGACAGTGCCGCCGGCACCCTCACAAGCTTCATCAATGGCACTCCGGTTCAGCAGGTTGGTGGTCCTACGGTGGATGGCCGATGGGCGATGGGGCCGACCGTGTTGCTCTTCGCAGATGATGATTTGGAAAATGCCGCCGGTTTCGTGAACAGCGTCCAACTCCGGGCCGAGGCAATGACAACCAACGAGATCGCGGCGCTGGGCGGAGCGACCGCCACAGGCATTCCGATGCCGGGCGCGACCAATCCACTCTTCGGTCAGGTGCTGCAAACCAACGGCGGCTTTGAGACGTTGTTCGCCAACTGGCAAACCATCGCCGGCAGTCCGCTTGCGCTGACGAGCGCCGGGAGCAAAGGTTCGCCTCACGGCGGCGCCTACTTCTTCCACGGCGGCATCAACACACCCGCCAGCAATACCGTCGTCCGTCAAGACATTGACCTCCTCGCCGCCGGTTTTACGACCAACGACCTGGACACCGGCGCCGCGCTCGACTCCCTGGCCTGGTTGCGGAATTTTTACGGCGTGAACACGTTCGACGACCAGGTGTTTTATCGCGTCGGCTATCTTGACGCCGCCGACCAGGAATTGTCCGCCGTGCGTTGTATCGTCGCCGGCAACAGTGTCTGGTTGCAACGCAACCTCTACGGTCTGTTGCCGGCGGGCACCCGCAAACTGCGCGTTGAAATCATCGGCCAGCATCGTCGCGACGCCGACAACGACAGCATGGCGGACGACCTCATCGTGAAATTGCAGCAGCCATTCCCGCTGCCCACACCGAACATCAGCAAGTTGCCGATGCTGCAGGACGTGCGCCCCAACGCCATGACGTTGATCTGGGAAACCGACGGCAACCTCGCGCGACATTATGTGGACTGGGGCCGCAGCAACATCACCGAGCACACGCTTGGTCGGATCGAGACGTTACAAATCGACGCCACTCACTTTGTCCATCGCGCGACCATTCCGGGTTTGGAAACCGAGACGAGTTACGTTTATCGCGTCCGCAGCGGCACGAACGCCACGGCCACTTACACTTTCTTTACTGCGCCCAAACGCTCCAGTCTGTTCATCACCGCGTGGTGGGGCGATAATCACGGCGGTACGGTCACGCTTGCGACGCATGTGACCAATCTTTTGTCCCACGCACCCAACCTGATTTGCGTGGCCGGCGACACGGTGAACAGCGGCAACTCGCTTTCCGAATGGCACAACTTCTGGTTCAAACCGCTGGAAACTCTCAACGCCGCGCAGACCACGCCGGTAATCTTCGCTCGCGGCAATCACGACGGCGAACACGCTCTCGCTTACGCCTACAGCGCGTTGCCCGGCAACGAGGCTTGGTTCGCCTTCGACTATGGCAACAGCCGGTTCATTTTTCTCGACAGCGAAATCAACACCAGCGGTTCACCCGAACAATACAATTGGCTGCAAGCCGAGCTGAGCCGACCGGAAACCCAGACCGCGGCCTTCCGTATTGTTTGCTTTCATAAGCCACCTTACGCCGACCTCTGGAACGGCGGCGGGTACACTGGCGAAACCTTTGTGCGCAACGACTGGGTGCCGCTCTTCACGCAGAAAAACGTGGACATCGTTATTTGCGGCCACATGCACGCCTACCAACGCGGCGCCACCAACGGGGTCATGTACATCGTCAGTGGGGGCGGAGGCGGCGCGCTTGACACCGAGCGCGTTGCGTTCTGGCCGTTCGTGCAAGTCGAATACAGCCAGTACCATTTTGACATAATGGAAGTCAATGGACAGACGCTCTCGTGGGAAACCTTCAACAACAGCAATCAACTGCTCGACATGTTCACGCTCCAAAGCCGCGTGCCGGTTGTCGCCTGGCAGAATGCGGCGGGGGCGGCTGGCCAATTACAGTTGACCGTTTCGGGCAAGCCCGGAATTAGTTATGTGCTGGAAAGCTCAAGCAACCTGTTGCACTGGGCCGCCTTTGCCACCAACACCATTGCCGCCAGTGGCCCGCCGATGTTCACCAATTCGATTGGGGTCGATGTCTTCCCTCGCTTCATCCGCGCGCGGACGAGCCAGTAGGGCAAAGTCAAGCGACCCTTCTGGACGACAAACGCCGCGAGTAAACCCTGGAGCCATGCCGGGCAATGAAATTCGCCATTGACCACTGGTTTACGGCGTAGAATATCGGCGTGAGTTCAAACCGCGATGACAACCAGGCGGCAGGGACAAATATTTTTCCATGACTGAAAAAGGGCAGAGCAAACCGAAGGCGCTGCGAAGTTTGTGCGACGAAATCCTCGCGCAGGAGGCCACGTTGCGCGAGGGTGGCGGGCTTTCCGGACAGGAACGGCAGCGCAAGCTGGGCCGTTTACCGGTGCGTGAACGATTGACACGTCTCTTGGATGACAAGTCGCCGTTTCTCGAACTGAGTCTGTGGGCGGGCCATCGAATGTATCCGGATTGGGGCGAGATTCCAGCGGCTGGAGTGGTGACGGGCATTGGTCGCGTCTGCAAGCGGCCGTGCATGATCATCGCCAATGATGCCACCGTGAAGGCGGGCGCTTTTTTTCCGGCGACAGCCAAGAAAGTTCTGCGCGCCCAACGCATCGCTTTGGAAAATTCGTTGCCGGTGATTTATCTGGTCGATTCCGCCGGCGTGTTTCTGCCGTTGCAGGATGAAGTGTTTCCCGATGAAGACGATTTCGGTCGAATCTTCCGCAACAACGCTGTGTTGAGCGCGCGCGGCGTTCCGCAGTTGGCGGCCATCATGGGAAATTGTATCGCAGGCGGCGCGTATCTGCCGGTGTTGTGCGACAAAATTCTCATGACCAAGGGGAGCGGGCTTTATCTGGCAGGACCGGCGCTGGTCAAGGCGGCGATCGGCCAGGAAGTCGATGCCGAACACTTGGGCGGTTCGGAAATGCACGCGGAAATCAGCGGGACGATTGACTTTCAAGAAGCGGATGACGAGGCGTGCCTTACGCGACTGCGTTCGCTCATCGACCTCTTGCCGGCAGAACCGGAACGCAAAGTTGACGAAACTGGCACGGAACGGAATCCCGAGTCGGTTTATGATCTGGTGAGCATTGATGGCCGCGCGGAATACGATCTTCGGGATTTGCTGGCGTGCGTGGTGGATCGCGGGTCGATGCAGGAATACAAGGCGGAGTACGGGCAGACGCTCGTCACGGTGTACGCGAAGATTGGCGGGCAAGCCGTCGGCATCGTGGGCAATCAACGCAAGCGTTGCCACTCGAAGACCAAGGGAATCCAGATCGGCGGCGTCATCTACTCGGACAGCGCCGACAAGGCGGCGCGGTTCATCATGGACTGCAATCAAACCGGGTTGCCGATTGTTTTTTTTCAGGATGTGCAGGGTTTTATGGTGGGCCGCGATGCGGAACAATCGGGCATCATCCGCAGCGGCGCGAAGCTGGTGAATGTCGTGAGCAATTCCGTGGTGCCGAAAATCACGGTCATCACGGGCGGTTCGTTCGGCGCGGGCAACTACGCGCTCTGCGGCAAGGCGTTTGATCCGCGATTTATCTTTGCCTGGCCGAACGCGCGATACGCCGTGATGGGCGGCGAACAAGCGTCGGACACCTTGTTCACCATTCTCCAGCGCAACATGCAGTCGAAAGAAAACACACTGACGCCGGAGGAGTTGAATCAACTGCGCGAGACGGTCAAGAATAATTACAAGCAGCAGACTGACATTCGTTATGGCGCGGCGCGGGGCTGGGTGGATGCAATCATTCCGCCGCGCGCGACACGGGAAGTTCTGTTGACCACGCTGGCTTTGGTGACGCGCAAACCAGTTCAAAACAATTTCAAGACCGGCGTGTTGCAGGTTTGAGGAGTGTGAATGGAGAACCTGGAGGAAGATGCCGGAATGTCCGCCTTGATCGCAACCATGCAATGGGTAGGGCGCGTCACTCCGTGCGCGCCGTCTCGGCAGACATCGAACCCCGGCGCGCACGGAGTGACGCGCCCTACCTCTGATCCCTCACCGTGAAATCGAAACCCATTCTAATCGGCAACGCGCAGGGCTTCTGGGGTGACAGCGTCGATGCGCCCGCGCGCTTGGTGTCGCAACAGCCGGACCTCCACTATCTGACGCTTGATTATCTGGCGGAGGTTTCGATGTCGATCCTCGCCCTCCAGAAGGAACGCGACCCGACCGCCGGCTACGCGCGCGATTTTGTCGAGGTGGTTCGTTCGCTGATTCCGTTGTGGAAGAAAGGGTCGAAGGTGCGGGTAATCACCAACGCCGGTGGTCTGAATCCGCTGGGTTGCGCGCAGGCGTGCGCCGAAGTCTTGCGTCAAGCCGGAAACCGACCGATGAAACTCGGCGTCGTGACCGGCGATGACGTTTTGCCAGTTGTTCGAGCGGCAGACGCGAAAGGCGCGAAGTCGAAGTTGTTCGCCAATCTTGAAACCGGCGAATCCATCGCGAAGGTTTTTGATTCATTGATCACCGCGAGTGCTTATCTCGGCGCGCAGCCGGTGGCGGAGGCGTTGGCCGCGGGCACGGACATTGTGATTACCGGTCGCGTGGCCGATCCGAGTCTGACCGTGGCGCCTTGCATGGCCGAGTTTGGCTGGTCGCCAAACGATCACGATCGAATTGCCGGCGCGACCATCGCCGGGCATTTGATTGAATGCGGCACCCAAGTGACCGGCGGCATTTCGACGGACTGGCTGGCGATTCCTGATCCGGCGAACATCGGTTTCCCGGTGGTCGAGGTGAGTGCAGACGGAACCTGCGTCGTCACGAAACCAAAGCGAACCGGCGGGGTTGTGAATGAGCGAACCGTCAAGGAGCAGTTGCTGTATGAAATCGGAGATCCTGACAATTACCTCAGCCCTGACGTGACGGTTTCATTTCTTTCGTTGCAAGTTCGTCAGGAAGGCAAAGACCGCGTGCGGGTCAGCGGCGCGAAAGGTCGTCCCGCCACTTCCAGTTACAAGGTGAGCGCTTCGTATCGCGACGGTTTTTGGGCGCAGGGAGCGCTGACGATTTTTGGTCGCGACGCGGTGGCCAAGGCGCGTCGTTGTGGCGAAATCATTTTGCAACGAGTGCGTGCCGCAGGGTATGAACTCCAGCGCTCCCAAGTGGAGTGTCTGGGTGCCGGCGCTTGTTTGCCGGGGAGCTTGGATAAATCTATCGAGGCAGAACTCTTGGAAACCGTGTTGCGAGTGACGGTGGCTGATCCGCGCCGCGAGGCCGTGGAGCGGTTTGCGAAGGAGATGTCGCCGCTGATCACGAGCGGGCCACAGGGTGTCACCGGTTATGCGGCTGGGCGACCGCGCGTGCATCCGGTCTTTGGCTATTGGCCCTGCTTGATTGAAAAGAAGCTGGTGAAACCGCAAGTGACAATTCTGAACACGAATCAATGATCTGCGCCGCATGAAAAAATCCCGCACCGCACAGAAGATCAGACTGGGAGAAATCGCCTATGCCCGCAGCGGCGATAAAGGGTCGAGCGCCAATGTAGGTGTAATCGCGCGCAAGCCCGAAGGTTTTGTTTTTTTGCATGGATTTTTGACGGCAGCGCGCGTGGAAAAATACTTCAAGCCGTTGGGGATTGGCAAAGTGGTCCGTTATGAATTGCCGAACCTTGGCGCTTTCAATTTCATACTGCCGGGCGTGCTGGCCGGCGGTGCGAGTCGTTCGTTGCGGATTGATGCCCAAGGCAAAACACTGGGGCAGGCGCTTCTGGAAATGAAACTGAAACTGTCAGAAAAAGATTTAACCCGCTGTCAATCTTCATGAGGAAAAACACCATGAGTTCATCATTAATTTCAACGCAGCAACCGGAAGCGGGCATCACGATTGTGACATTGAATCGTCCGACCAAACGCAACGCGCTGAACTGCGCCCTGATGGAAGCCTGCTCATCGGCGTTTGAATCCCTCGCCCAAGACGCGTCTCAGCGCGTGCTCATATTGCGCGGCGAAGGGCCGGTGTTCTGCGCGGGACTCGACCTTGAGGAAGCGTTCGCGCCGGACAATGCCGAACGAACCGCCGGCTTGGTAGCGCGTTTGCTCCGTGCGGTTTATCAAGTGCCGCAGGTCACCATCGCCGCCGTGCATGGAGCGGCGATCGCCGGCGGCGCCGGTTTGATGTCTGCGTGCGACCTCGTCGTGGCGACCTCGGAGACGCGCATTGGCTACACGGAAGTCCGGCGCGGACTGGTGGCGGCCTTGGTGATGACGCTTCTACATCGGCAGGTCCGCGAACGCGACGCGCGCGAGTTGCTTTTGCTGGGCGACCTGATCTCCGCCGAGCGGGCGAGAGAGATGGGATTAGTGAGTCGCGTCGTGGCGAAGGAGCAATTGATGAACGAGGCTCTCACGTTGGCGCGGATGGCGTTGCAAGGCGCTCCCCAGGCGATCGGACACACGAAGAAGGTCCTCGATGAACTTTGGCCTTCCTCTTTCAACCACGAACTGGATGAGACGTTGCTGCACCATTTGTCCGCCCGCGCTTCGCCGGAAGTGCGGGAAGGCGTGGCGGCATTTCTCGAGAAGCGCAATCCGAGTTGGTGTCCGAAGTCCACAGTCAAATAGTGTTTGAGCAAAACGGAAATGGATTTTCAGTCGCTAAAGATACGTCGGATGTCGGAGCTGGACCGGCTGCCGTGGTTTGAAACCAATCCGTTCGGACAATTACAGTTGAAAAGCGGTGCCGGAGTGCCCCCGGTGCTGGACATCCATTCGCATGTGGGCTGGAGCTATGGCTTCGCCCGGCCAGTGGATTATCGCGCGCGCAACGAGTTGATCTATTTCTACGATTACGAGGTTGACCAGGACGTGCTAGGTGAGGATCGACATCCGTCTCCCATCGAACAGCCGCAACTGGCCAGGGAGTTTAATTCGTCACTTTACAACTTATCGTCGCGTTCGGCCACGCATACGGCCGCGAATTTCGCGGCGGAGATGGATCGGTTCAATGTGAAACACGCCTGCCTGCTGCCGATCGAAGGGCCAATCATGTCACGCCACGCCGAGGATACAATGCAGGCATCGGCTTTGGACGCGCGGTTCATCCCGTTTGCCGCAGTTTTTCCCTGGCCGTGGGGACGCAGGAAGATCGAGCGGTTGAAGAATCTGCTGTCGCGCGGCGCCAAGGCGGTGAAGGTGCATCCGGAATTTCAGTTCATCGCTGCCGACCATCCGCATCAGTTGAAGCTGTTCGAGTGGTGCGCGGAGAATGCGGTGCCGGTGCTGGCGCATTGCGGTTACACGAGCGCGGAACCAGCGTGGATGCGCGCAAAAGCCGAGCCGGAACGTTTTCGAGTCGCACTACGAAGCTTTCCGAAGTTGCAATTGCTCCTCGCCCACACGGGCCTCTCAAAGCGTGTGGAGACACTGGCCGTGGCGCGAGATTTTCCGAAGCAAGTGTGGCTGGACATTTCTGGTCAATCCGTGCCGGACTTGAAGATGATTCTGGATGGGTTCGACCGCGACCGGATTTGCTTTGGTTCCGATTGGCCGTTTTACCCGCTGGTCGTGGCGCTGGCTCGAACACTCGTCGCCACGGAGGATTGTCCAGGTTACTGGACCGATTTGCTGTTCAATAACGGCGCGCGATTTCTGCGGCTTAACAACGAAGTAGAATAGAACAAGTGTTGCAAATTCTCCCTGAGTGAGCGATGGCCTTGAAGCCTTATCTATCACCGTGAGGTAATCGGTGCATCGATCAGAAACTGTCGCGAAAACTTGATGAATGCGGCGGGTTTAATCAGTGGCCTTGATTCGCGGTGGAAAGGTAGGCGACCGCCCAATTTTTTTGATTAATAATTCTGTTGACTAAATCTATTTAAGTTTCAGAATTTTCTTTGAACACAGGAACCCAGAAGGCCGGCGAAGTCTGACCCAGACCCACCGTCTAGCGCTTTGAGCGGCTGACTGTCCCTGCCAATAAAGCAACAAACCAACTAAGACAATGAAAACCTCTACAATCCGCCCTACACATCTGATGTTATTAGCGCTTCCGCTGTTCATAAATCAACTGGCAGGCGCCGACTATCCATCCTCGGTCCTCAGCGACAACCCGGTGACCTATCATCGATTTAATGATGACACGAGCAGGTCGAATATCAATAAAAACTCCGGCAGCCTCGGTGCCGCTGGCGACCTAACCAACACTTTCAATGTCAAAGCGATTCCAGGCGCTCTTGCAGGGAGCGGGAATCGGGCGCAGTTCTTTCTTGATGGCAATAGTTACGGCATGATTCCCTTCAACGCGGCCGTAAACCCCGACAATACCAAACCCTTTACTATTGAGGTTTGGTTTTATCCAGCCAGCGACCAGATCAACGGCGGGGAGTGCCCCATCAACAACCGCGTTTCTTCGGGCTTCCCCGACAGAACAGGATGGGTTTTCTTCCAGCGCGCGCAAAATCTCGATTATTCTGGCCACGGCGGCTATGAAGGTGTGGGATGGAACTGCCGAATGTATCGCGGCATTGGGGGCGCCAGTGGTCTGGACGTCGTGAGTCAGGTTCCGATGAGCATTGGCACGTGGCAGCATGTGGTCGTCGTTTACGATCCGATTGATCCGGTTACCAATGCAAGCTTGACGATTTACATCAACGGCGTGGCGGCAAATACGAATATTTGGACCGGCGGCGGCAGTGGAACGGATCCGGGTTATACAGCCAACCCGCCTGTTACCGAAGCAGCGCTGTCGCTGGGCGCCTACAATAACACCAGCGGCGCTGGGGCTAATCCTTATTTTGGAGGCATCGACGAATTTGCGTTTTACTCGAACAAACTAAGCCCCGCGCAAATTCTGGCGCACTATCAGAATGGAACAAACGCGAATCGTGCCACACCGTACGAGGCGTTGATCCAATCAGCCAATCCGGTGGTCTATTTGCGGCTCGATGAACTTCCCCCGGGTCCGGACGTCGCGATCAACATGGGCGATGTGCGGAATTCCGGCATTGCGACCCACACCGCTGAAGTCAGGCACCCTGCAGCCAGTGCGCTGGCCGGCAGAACTGACGATGGTGCGGCTGCTTATCACAATCGAAATGGCAGATCAACCACGACCATTCCTTATCTTGATGCAAACAACCCGAACGCAGGCATTCCGTTTACGTTTGAAACCTGGATCAGGCCGATGCGCGACCAACAAGGAGGTCAATGTCCCGTGAACAATCGTTTCGTCGGCGGCACCGGTCGGACAGGCTGGGTCATTTTCCAACGCTTTCCGAACGCTTCCTATGCCAGCGTGCCCGGTATCAACAACGAAGGTCATGGATGGAATTTCCGCATGTATGGCGGCGTGGGGGGTAGCGGTGGCTCTGAGGATCTTAAGACTGAGGCTGACTATACCATAGGCAAGTGGCAGCATTTGGTATTTACGTGGGAGCCTCAAACTGACAATGGCGATCCGGGCGGCAATGGGAATAATCAATGGCAGGGCATTTTAACAGCTTATGTTGATGGGATACCTGTAAAAACAAACACGCCCATCTATGCCGCGAACGTAAATCCTCCTGAGGACGCCAGTGTTCCGGCAGATTTAGGCATCGGTTCCTACAACGCCAAGTCGGGACTGGGCGACAACCCATTCGAAGGAGACATCGACGAGCTTGTAATCTATACAAACTACGTTTTGACGGCTGACCAAGTATTGGCTCACTACCAAGCTGGCACTAATACTCATCCAGCGACGAATTATGAGACGCTGGTACTTACGGCGCCTTACCTGGGAGCGGGCGACCAACGACAAGGACCGCCGACGTACCTCCGCTTCAATGACCCGGCCCGTTTCCCGGCCGCCAACAGCGGCCCGCTCGGTTATTTGGGCGACGGGAATCTTGACTTGACCACCAACATCGCAGCCGGGCCGCAATCGCCGACGTACGCGGGATTCGAGGCATCAAACACAGCTTTGCCGCTTGATGGGATCAAGCAGTGGAGCAGTTTAAACAACCCGTCGGGCCTCAATTTCTCCGGCCAGGTCAGTCTGGAGGCTTGGATTAATCCCACCGCCACCAAAGGAGCCACGGCACGAATCATTTCGCACGGGCCGCCGACGATAACTGATTATCTCACCACGCCGCCCGACGCTCCGGCTGATGGTTCCGTGACCAACAGTTCTCAAGTTTTTCTGCGGATCGATACCGATACGGTCGCCTTAACAACGAACTACGTGGTCGGTTACACTACCATTACTTATACAAACAACACTGACATTAGCAGTAACTTCTATGGCACGAGTTTCGCCGTCCCTGCCGGTGATTTGGGAGGGGCAAACGGGTGGATCCACTTGGTGGGGACTTATGACGGCGCCAATTGGAAACTCTTCCGCAATGGCGTACAAGTCGCCAGCGCCGCAGGAGCGGTAGGTGCGCTGCCGATAAGCAACGGTGACTGGGCCATTGGATCAACAGGCAATGGGTGGGCGGATAACTTCGCCGGTGGCATTGATGAAGTGGCCATTTACGATCCGCCACTCACGCTTGCGAGAATTTGGGCACACTACTACCTAGCGATACACGGCCGCGCAGCCTTCAACCCGAGTATCACGCGTCCTGGCGGCGTTACGACAGTCAGTTGGCCAGCCGGAACGCTTCAGCACGCCGATAACGTCACTGGACCGTGGACGGACCTGGTTGGCGCCCTACCGCCAGGCCCGACGACGTACAATCCCCCGGCTGGACCGACCCAAAAGTTCTATCGCGTGAAGCTTTAGCGCGAAGATGCCGGAGAGCGCAGAGCGGTTTTACATCAGGGTTACATAGGCCGGGAAAATCTTCCCGGCCTCTTTTTTTCGTTGAACTCTGCAATGACTATTAACTGAATGAAGAGGTTCGCAACATTCTTATTTTCACTTCTCGTGGTCGGCTGTGCCACTAGCCGTGCACCGCAGCGGTTCACCGGCCCATGGGACATGAGAGAGTTGCAAACGGTGCCGCCGGCGACGTGGGGACAGCAAACCAATCTCACTCAAGAAGTCTATTACGAAGGCGAACCCTTTCACGGTAAACCAACGCGCATTTTTGCATTTTATGGTCGGCCGGCAACCGGCCCCGGCCCCTTCCCCGCGCTGTTGCTGGTACACGGTGGTGGTGGCAAGGCGTTCCGCGAATGGGCGGAGCATTGGGCGCAACGTGGCTACGTGGCGCTGGCGATGGATTTGGCGGGCCACGGGCCGGACGGCCGACTGCCAGATGGAGGTCCTGATCAGGACGATAAAAACAAGTTCCCGGAATTCACTGACGCCGACGCAAATCAGGTTTGGAGTTACCACGCCGTGGCGGCAGTGATTCGTGGCCATTCGTTTCTGGCAGCGCAACAGGAAGTGGACCGAAACCGCATTGGCATCACCGGCATCAGTTGGGGCGGTTACCTGACCAGCATTGTCGCCGGACTGGATGATCGGTTGAAGGTGGCGGTGCCGGTTTACGGCTGCGGTTTCTTGGACGAGAACAGCGCCTGGCTCGACAGGTTCGCCCAGATGAGTGAGGCGCAAAAGAGAAGGTGGGTGGACAATTTTGATCCTTCCAGATACTTGAGCGGCGTTCGTTGTCCGATTCTTTTCCTGAACGGCTCGAACGATTTTGCCTACCCGCTGGACAGTTATCAAAAATCATATCGGGAGGTGAACGGGCCGATGACTTTGTCCGTAAGAGTTCGTTTGCCGCACGGGCACATCTGGACGTTCAACGAAGTGGATTATTTCGTGGACAGTGTTCTCAAGGACGGCGAGTCGCTGCCACAATTGAAACCAATGAAAATCGCCGATGGAATGGTGAGGACGAGCTTCGTGTCCAAAGTCCCAGTTGTGAAAGCAGAATTGAACTACACGACTGATGTAGGCGAGTGGCAGAAGCGCTTATGGAAAAGTGTGGCCGCTGACATGGCGGATGGGAAGGTAAGAGCGAAACTTCCGTCGGAACGTCCGTTGGTTTGTTACCTCGCGGTCACCGACCAGCGCGATGTCACCGTCAGCACGCCGCATCTCGAGCTTCCAGTCGAACCTGTCAAGTGAGTTATCCGAAGGTGGGGGATCACGCCCGCCCCGGGCGTCGCTGGACGCGCCCTCGCGTCCAGCATGCGGCACTTGATCGCCTATCGAGATGTTGGAAAACTCCGTGCGCCAGGTGTTTTCCGCGAGGGCGCGGAAAACAGCACCCGGGGCGGGCGCGCTCCCTGTTCTGTTTCGGAGGTCGGGTTAATGGCTAAATCACGTTGAGCATCTTCAGAAATTCAGAAGCACACCGTCGGGATCGGGCTTCTTGCTTGCTCTGACCATTGAAACGAAAAGTATCGTCGCCATGCAGGGAAGAATGGAAGCGACAATCACCACCGGCTGGAAGGAAAACCGGTCGCTGACGTACCCGATGAGATAGGTCGTAATCAGCGTCCCGATTCCCGCTGCCGTCCCGCCCAAGCCGCTGACCGAGCCGACGGCCCGCGTATGGAAAACATCGGCGGGCAGCGAGAGAAACATGGTTGAACAGGCCGAGTAGGCAAACGTCGCGTAAGAAAACAACGCCAGCAACACCGCGTAATTGGAACTAAACGCCGCTGGGATCAACAGCAACATGCTCGGCCCAAAGATGAGCAACACGACTCGACGCGCGCGTCCCACCGGCCAGCCGCGCCGGATAAAATAACTCGATAATCCGCCGCCAAAAAAGTTCCCGATGTCCGACGCGAGAAACGGCGCCCAGATGCCGACCATGCTCGCCTCCAGACTGAAGCCCTTGCTTTTCAGATAAACCGCGAACCAATCGCCGACGAAAAACCAGTACGGATCGATCAGGAAACGGCCGAAGACAATGCCCCACGTTTGCCGATAGAAAAGCAGCTTGTGCCATCTCACTTTTGGAAGCGCCGATTCTGCTTTTTCAATCGTGGTTTGCCCGCGCTGGATCCATGCCAGTTCTTCGGGAGCAATACGCGGGTGCTCCTCCGGCTTGTGATAGAGCCAACGCCAGATCACCAGCCACACGAATCCCAGGCTGCCCGTCACCAAAAATGTCAGCCGCCAGTTGCCGAAGGTGTGATAGAAATACAATACTATGAACGGCGCCACCGCGCCGCCGACCGACGAGCCGGCGTCGAACATCGCCACCGCCCACGCGCGTTCCTTCGCCGGAAACCATTCGGAAACTGCCTTGGTGCAGCCCGGATTGTTCGCCGCTTCACCCGCGCCGAGCAGAAAGCGGAAAACGCGAAACCCAACCAAGCCCTGTACCATCGTCATCAAAACCTGCACCGTGGAGTAAAACGCCACGCTCAGAGACAACCCGAGCCGCGTGCCGAGCAGGTCCAACAACCGGCCATTGACGCTTTGCATGAAGGCATAGGCAAATCGAAAGGCGATCAGGACCGTGGCAAAGACCTCGTTGTTCCAGCCGTATTCGTCTTTCAAAATTGGTCCCAACGCATTCACCGTCTGACGGTCGATGTAATTGATCACCGCCATGAAAAACAACATGCCAGCGATCCACCAGCGGAGATATCGGATCGGCTTTGGGCGGGTGAGCGCGTCCAAACTCACAACGTCCTTTCGGTCGTGAGTTTCTTTTGGGAAGTGGGCGGCGCGGCAAAGTAATGCGCCACCTTGCCGATGCCAAAGGCGATTTCTTCGATGTCGCGGTCGGTGTAGTGCTCGTAAAAATTCATCGTGATCCACTGGTCGAACGCTTCCTCCGCCACCGGACAAATGCCCTTGGGATAAGTTCTTTCGCCCAACGGATAAGTGCTGCCGGGGAACGCCGAGCGCTTTTGAAAAACATCATAGAGGTACGTCGGGCATCCGCCTGTGATTTGATGCGCCTCATTCGGCACGCCCTCTGCCGCCAGCGCCGATGCGAATTCCCGCGCTGTGCAATGCAACTTGTCGAAATCGAGTTTGAAGAGGTACAGAAAATAGCTGTGCTGGCAATCGGGCGGGACGGTTTGGGGCGACACTCCCGGAATCTTTTCCAATAGCCGCGTCAGCTTGCGGCCGAGTCGATTCCGGCTGTCCACGATTTCAACCACTCGCTCCAGTTGCGCCAGCGCCACGGCACCCTGCAACTCGGTCATTTGATAATTCGGCGCGAGGAAGAAAGGGTTGCGAATCTTTTCTTCGCGCTGATAGCACTTGTCCAGGAACAGCGACGCCAGATAACGCAGCCGGTCGTCATCGGTCAGCACCATACCGCCCGAGCCGCAGGTGATGTGCTTGAAATGATTCAACGAAAAGGCGCTGATGTCGCCCATCGTGCCGGCGAGGCGTCCTTTGTATTTGCAGCCATACGCTTGGGCGCAATCCTCGACGATCGGCAGGTTGAACTCACGGCCGATATCAAGAATGCCATCCATGTCCGCCGCCAGGCCGCTGTGATGAACGACGAGGATCGCGCGGGTTTTCTTCGTCAAACAACGGCGGACGGCGACCGGGTCCATGTTCAACGTGTCCGGCGACACATCGGCAAAAACGGGGACGAGCCCCTGGTAGAGCAGCCCGGTCAAGCTTCCCATGTCCGTGATGGCGGACGTGATGACTTCGCTGTCGGGCGGCAGTTGCAGCGTGCCCAGGGCGATGTGCACCGCGGCCGTTCCGCTCGAACAGGCGATGCAATGTTTCCTGCCGTACATTTCCGCAAACCGTTTTTGAAATTCATAAACTTTTGTCCCGGAAAAAAAGAAGAGCGTGTCGGAGTCGATGACCTCGGCGAGATAGCGTTTTTCCAGTTCACCGTGTCGTTTGCGTTTGGGAAAAGGGGTGCGCTTGGCCTGCGGACCGCCGTGCAGCGCCAGCTTTTCAGAAAAATCGAAGTTCATGGTTCTATTTCGGCGTTGGCAACCTGCCCAAACCGTAGCCGCCGACGCGAGGAGGCAAACAACAGGCTGCGCTTTTCTGGAAATTCCGCCTCCTGACGTCGTCGGCTACATCGCGGTCTCCGCGGCGTGTGGACAATTCGAGCTTGGACAGGATGAGAATCACCGTAGAATGATGACCACGATCATCGACTTTGAAAATGAAAATTCCGCACAGTTCCTCGTTCAAATGGTTCCATTCCGGTTGGCTGTTGGTCGGAATTGTTTTTGTCGCGGCGGGTTTTTTTATAGGAGGATGCATGAATACTTCAACTGCTACAAAAGAACGACAACTCACCTCTTCGCTGAAGAACCACGAATTGGACAACAACGACAACTTTTCCGCCGACTTGAAGTTTCTTTGTTACGACACGCGTGAAGTTTTCGGGCCGGGCATCGACCGCTCTCGCAGCATCGAGATGGTGGAGATTGCGACCGGCAAGGAAACCGTTCTCTACGCGCCACCTTTCAGCACGAGCGATCAGGCTGCGCCCGGCATCGCCGCAGCTTCATTCAGTCCGGTCGCAAATAAAGTCGCCTTCATTCACGGCCCGCCGTTGGAAACGTTGGCCAAGCGCGGCCCGTACGCCAAAACCAATCGCAACGGCGCGGAAGTCGCCGGCGATGGCTCTGGCAAGCTGACCTGGCTCGATGAGCGCGACGTCGAAACCGGTCGTGACACGACACCGGGCGCGCATCGCGGTGGAACTCATCGGCACGAATACAGTCGCGACGGCAAACGAATCGGCTTCACTTACGATGATGCGCTCCTTCCGCAATACGATCGCACCATCGGTTACATGGAAAAAAATCCGCGCGCACCTGGCCAGGCGACGCATTACTTCGCGTTGCTCGTGTCCGTCGTGCCCAAGGGAACGTCCAAGCCGGGTGAAATCGAATCAGCGTTGGGAGATTCGTGGGTGGACCGCGAAGGCACCATGCGCGCGTTTATCGGCAAGGTCCGCCAGCCCGACGGATTCGCTTACGAACAATCTCTGTTCGTCGTCGATGTTCCGGTGGACGTTGACATCACGACGGCGGATTCCGGTTCTGCTACGCGGTTTCCCCGGCCGCCGAAAGGAGTTCGCGTTCGTCGTCTGACCCATAGCTTTGCTGCGGGAATTGTGCGAGGCAGCTACGATGGCAAGCGCATCGCCTACTTCGGCCACGACAAAAATGGCGTTTCGCAAATCTTCATCATTTCATCGCACGGCTCTGATCAAGACGCCGATCCCAAGATGCGCCCGGTACAGGCGACGTTTTTTCCGCGCGGCACAACCAACGGTGTGCGCTGGCACGCGTCCGGAAACTACGTGGCCTCCATCAGCGACGGCGCGGTGGCGGTCACCTGTGTGAAACCGGGAAAGCAGTTTGGCAAATCGATTTTTCTGACGCCACAGGATGATGGCCCGCAGCGCAAGGACTTGGTCTGGTCGCCTGACGGCAAGTGGCTGGCTTATGACCGGCCCACGCCGACGTTCGATGACAAGGGACAGCTCTTGAAAACTTACAGTGGTCTGGATTTCAGCCAGATTTTCTTGATCGAGACGTCCGATCTCAACCGGCTCTTCAAGTGACAAAGACCGGAAGGAAGCAAACAAGGACTTTCCTTTCCGGCCCGCTTTGGTATATCGACGGCGAGCCGAAGTGCCGACAATGTTCCGCCAATAAGCAACTGTCCGTGTACATCTCAAATTAAAAATGAAAACTCTTTTGAAGTTTTGTCTGGTGGCCTCTGCTGCGTTGTTCTTTGTCGCCGGTTCCCAATCCGCTCTCGGCGGAGAAAAATCCGGCTGGACGGTTCTGTTTGACGGCACCTCCACCGCTGCCTTCCGCGGTTTCAAACAGGATTCGGTTTCGCCGAATAGCTGGGTCATCGACAATGGAACATTGAAGTCGCTGCCCGCGAAGCAAGTTGACCTGATAACCCGCGAGAAATACGAGAACTTCGAACTGGAGCTTGAATGGAAAGTAGCGAAGGAGGCCAACAGCGGCATCATGTTCCACGTCTCCGAAGATGAGCCGGAGACTTACCGCACCGGCCCGGAGATGCAGATTGTCGATGACGCCAACACTTCTGACGGGAAGAACCCAAAGACTTCCACCGGCTCGCTCTACGCCTTGATCGCGCCGACGAACAAGAAATGCAATCCCGCCGGCGAATGGAATAACGTGCGGTTGATCGTGCAAGGCAACCACGTCGAGCATTGGATGAACGGCGCGAAGATTTTGGAATATGAACTCGGCAGCGACACATTGAAAGCGTTGATCGCCAATTCCAAATTCAAAGCCTGGCCGAAGTTTGCCCAGGAAAAGACCGGCCACATCGCGCTGCAAAATCATGGCGGGAGCGTCTGGTTTCGCAACGTTCGCGTGCGCCGGCTCTAATTCGGGCGCAGAGTTCTGAGGTAAACAAATCCAAGCGAAATTCTTTATGCGATTTAAGGAAAAGATTTTGTCACGTGGCAGGGTTCCCCTTCACCCGGTCTTCGACCACCCTCTCCGCATCGGATGGGGAGAGGGAAGTGGTGAGGGGCCGCTTGATCGCATTCACGAATTATCAAAGGCCATTGATATCACTTATGAATAGACGTGTTCGTGTCGGTTTGGTCGGTTCACAATTCATCACCTCGATCCATGCCGAGTCTTTGCATCGATGCGCAGACGCAGAATTGTTTGCCGTGGCCTCGCCCACCAAAGGCAACGCCAAATCCTTCGCGAAGAAGTTCGGCATCCCGCATCATTTCACCGACTACCGGAAAATGCTGGCGATGGACGAGCTGGACATGATCGTCATCGGCGCGCCGAACTTTCTGCATTGCGAAATTACGGAGGCCGCCGCTGGCGCGGGCAAACACGTCGTCTGCGAGAAACCGCTCTGCATGAACCTCGCCGAAGCCGACCGCATGATCGCCGCCTGCAACAAGGCGAAGGTCAAATTGATGTATGCCGAGGAACTTTGTTTCGCCCCGAAATATGTCCGCTTAAAACAACTGCTCGACGACGGCGCGCTGGGCAAGCCGGTGCTGCTCAAGCAATCCGAGAAGCACGATGGTCCGCACGCGCCGCATTTCTGGGACGTGAACCGCTCTGGCGGCGGCGTGACGATGGACATGGGTTGCCACGCGATTGAATTCTTCCGCTGGATCCTCGGCCGTCCCAGAATCAAATCGGCTTACGCCCAGATGGGAACGTATGTGCATGGCGACAAAACGAAAGGCGATGACAATTCCATCTTGATTTTCGAGTTCGAGAACGGGGTCATGGCCATGGCCGAGGAAAGCTGGACGAAACTCGGCGGCATGGACGACCGCGCCGAAGTTCTCGGTTCTAAGGGTGTCGCTTATGCTGATCTACTGCACGGCAACTCGATCGAGACCTACAGTTCCGTCGGCTACGGCTACGCGGTGGAGAAGGCCGGTTCGACCGTCGGCTGGTCGTTCACGATTTACGAAGAGGCGTGGAACTACGGTTTCCCGCAGGAGATGGCGCACTTCGTTGATTGCGTGAAGAACGATAAACAGCCCGGCGTGACCGGCGAAGATGGCCGCGCCGTGCTCGAAGCTATTTTCGCCTGCTACGAATCCGCGCGCACCGGCCGCAAAGTGGAACTGCCGTTCAAGACCACCGCCGCCAAACCGCACGATCTTTGGGGAAAAGATTGAGACGTTACAGCGTGATTGAATGGGGAGCGCAGCCGCCTCGGCTGCTGTTCGGCGCGCCCTCGCGCCGAACTCTCGGTGCTGGCGCAAACTCCAAGCTTTCACTCCGGAAACGCGAAGCCAACGACGAGGGCGTCGTTGGCTGCGCCCGAGGCGGGCGCGCTCCCCGAATTAAATGAAAGTTGTGAACCAAGCCATCGGCATCGACATCGGCGGAACGAAAATCGCCGTGGGCGCAGTCGATGACAAAGGAGCAGTCCTTGCCCGTGCAGAATTTGCGACGGAATCCGCTGCCGGTTTCGACCACGCAAAAAAACGCATCGTCTCGGCAATCGATCAGATCGCAACTCAAGCGGGATGGCGTCGGGAAGAACTTTGCGGCATCGGCATCGGCTGCACAGGGCCGGTCAATCCGAAACGTGGAACAATCCACAATCCCTACACGCTGCCGGGATGGGATGGTTGCGACATCGTCACGCCGTTGAACAAAGTGTTCGGCGTTCCAGTTTATTTGGAGAACGACGCCGACGCGGCGGTATTGGGCGAGGCGTTCGCCGGCGCAGCGCGAGATTGCGCCGATTTGGTGATGCTCACCTTCGGCACGGGCATCGGCACGGGAATCCTCGTGGACGGTCGCATCTATCGCGGCGTGCAGGATGAACATCCGGAAATGGGCCACATTCCCGTTGAGTCGGGTGGCGCGGAATGTTATTGCGGACGCAAAGGCTGTTTTGAATCCGTTGCTTCCGGCAGCGCGATCGCGGAGGCCGGTCGCGCGAACAATTTTCGCGACAGCCAGCATGTCTTTGCGGCGGCAGGGCAGGGGAATGCCGCGGCGCAAAAACTTGTGGATCACGCGGTGCGGGCAACAGGTACAGCGGCGTGGACGATTCTTCACACCTTCCTGCCGCAACGAATCCTTCTCGGCGGCGGAATCATCGACGACCACTATGAACTTTTTGCTTCACCGATTCGTGAAGCCATCGCTGCGGCGACGATGGTGCCGCGACAGCACATTACCGTTGCGAAGGCGCAACTGGGCAATGTTGCCGGCCTCGTTGGTGCCGCCAGCCTCGCGCTCCGGGCAACGCGCTGAAACGTAGCCGCTGAGGTAACGCGGCGGACGACTTTATGCAATGGATCTGGGGAGCGTAGGCCGCTGCCCTGCCGTGTTCGGCGGCCCGCCGAACACTTGGTGCGACAACGACGAGCTGCCGATTGACTCGATCTGAACTCGAACTCTGGATTAAAACAGGGAGCGCGCCCGCCCCGGGCGTAGTTTTCTGCGCCCTCGCGGAAAGCAACTGGCGCACGGTATGATCCAAAACCTCGACAAGCGATCACGCGGCGGATGCTGGACGCGAGGGCGCGTCCAGCGACGCCCGGGGCGGGCGTGATCCCCAACCTCCGTGTTCGGGCTGGACGGGCAGCTTGGACTTCGCCGCCAGGCCGGCGAGGACGGCCCGCGAGCCGCGGGCGCTTCCCAATCCGTGAAGTCGTTCCGCTTCATGAATTCGAGGCACAAAATTCCTGTAACGTTTGCTCGGATTTGCTTCTGAGGTGGGTGTATGAATGAAGCCGTACCGAATCAGCCCATGCCTGACAGCCGGAAATGCCCTCAATGTGGCACGCCGCTCCCTGCGGGAGCGCTCGCGGGACTTTGTCCCGCCTGCCTGCTCAAACAGGGCGCTGCTGCCGATACCGCAACAGCCGGACAGAATCCGCCTTTCAACCCGCCGCCCATCGGCGAGCTCGCCGCGCTGTTCCCTCAACTCGAGATTCTCGAACTCGTCGGCAAGGGCGGCATGGGCGCCGTTTACAAGGCGCGCCAGAAGCAACTGGACCGGGTCGTCGCGCTGAAAATTCTGCCGCCCGGCACCGGTGACACCCCCGCCTTCGCGGAACGTTTCGCGCGCGAGGCGAAAGCCTTGGCCAAGTTGAACCATCCCGGCATCGTGACGCTCTACGAGTTTGGACAGATTCAATTACCTGGTAGCAGCGGACGTGAGTTCGCTCCATCTTCACCCCAGGAAAGTCAGGGCCGACTTACGTCGGCTGCTACCGGGCAGGGAGGTCTTTACTTTTTTCTGATGGAGTTCGTGGACGGCGTGAACTTGCGGCAACTTCTGCAAAGCGGTCGCGTGTCGCCGCGCGAAGCGTTGGCCATCGTGCCGCAAATTTGCGACGCGCTCCAATTCGCGCACGACCAGGGCATCGTCCATCGCGACATCAAACCGGAAAACATTTTGCTGGACCGCCGTGGCCGCGTGAAGGTGGCCGATTTTGGTCTGGCGAAAATTGTCGGAGGAAGCGAACCCCTCACCCCGGCCCTCTCCCCGTCGGACGGGGAGAGGGTGGCCGTCAGGCCGGGTGAGGGGACGCCCGCGCTCACCGACGCAGGCAAGGTCATGGGCACGCCGAGTTACATGGCGCCCGAGCAAGTCTCGCATCCCGCCGACGTGGATCATCGCGCCGACATTTACGCGCTGGGCGTGGTGTTCTATCAGATGCTCACTGGCGAACTGCCCGGCAAACGCCTCGAACCGCCGTCCAGTAAAGTGCAGATTGACGCGCGGTTGGATGAAGTGGTGCTGCGCGCTTTGGAGAAGAAACCGGAACTGCGCTATCAACAGGCCAGTGTTCTAAAAACTCAAGTCGAAACCATTGCAACCACTGCGCAAGCTGGTGGTTCACTTGCAGCCAGTGCGCCGTGGATGTATCGCGGAGTGGATTACCGTTCCAAGATGACGCTCTTCGGCCTCCCGCTGGTGCACGTGGCTTCAGGCATTGACCCCGCAACCGGCAGGCAACGAGTCGCCAAGGGAATCATCGCCATCGGTGGAATGGCGAAAGGAGTTGTCGCGTTTGGTGGTGTAGCGATGGGCGGAGTTACGTTCGGTGGGTTGTCGCTGGGCGTTGTCGCGTTCGGCGGTTGCGCCCTGGGATTGGTGGCCTTTGGCGGACTGGCGATTGCTTTGGTCGTCGCGCTTGGTGGCGGAGCCATTGCGCCCATTGCGATCGGTGGTGGAGCGGTCGGATATTTCGCCTATGGCGGTGGGGCGATTGGAGTGCATGTGCTCGATGCCGTAACGAAAGACCCAGCGGCCGAACATTTCTTCCGGCCTTGGGCAAATGTCCTCCTGACAAACATACAATGGATCAACACCGTCTTCATTGTGATGATAATCGCCGTCGGTGTCGGTGTGCCGCTCTGGCTTCAAATGAGAACCGGCCGCAAGTCATCTGGGGATTCAACACCCGGTGGCAGCCGACCCGCGGACCCTCAATCTGAACTCGATGACAGTCAGCGCCGACTCATGTCGGCACGCACGACGCGACGTCACGGGTGGTTGGCCCTCAGCCTTTTTCTCGCCGGCACGCTCGGTACGTTGTTGTTGATGACGATTTCGCATCGAGACGAACCGGCGCTGATCTTCGGAGGAGTGGCCCTTGTGCTGGCATTTATCTTTGGGGTGATAAGCTGGCGCGAGCCCTTGGGGAAAGCTGTTGTTGTCGGGACACTCGTCTTGTTTACCGGCCTGGGAATCACCGTTGCAATACTCACCGAAGTGTGGGTGGTGCCGACAAGGAAGGCGGAAGCGGCGGCACGTCAGCGAGAAGCAATGGAGCGCCTCAAAGCCCTAAGCGCGCAAGAAATGGAAAAACAAAGGGGAAGCTTCGCCTTCAGCCCGGTCCTTGCTGTGGTTCTCACAAATCTTTCGGCAATGGAAATTGCAGACTTCGACGAGCTTGGCCGCCTTACGACCTTGCGTCCAATAATCGCGATGCCGGAGTCGGTGACGAATTCGAACCGTGTTGGCGAAATCGAGGATCGCGTGTTCGGTTTCATGGAGCGCATTGGAGCGGATTTCTCCAATCCGGGCGATGGTTGGATTTATGGCCTCACGCTCAACATGGTCACCTTCCCGCAGGATGAATGGGATAAATGCAGCCCGGAGCGGCTGGCAGAATCACTGCGCGGCAGCAGCGCTGAATCACGGGTGAAGTTTGGCAAAGACAGCCCAACGAGTTACACCTTCGGCTTCAAGAGAAGGAATGGCGGGCTTGGCCTCCTGCAAATCACCGGGTTCACCGAGAACCCGCGCGGCGTGAAGATTCGCTACAAGCTGGTACAAACCAAATCAGCCGCTTCCACAGTTAGCCGTAAACCTGAACCCTCTCAGCGCAAATTTGTCCGTTTGGTGGTGGACAAAGCTGCGATGACATTCGAAGGCCAGCCGACGACTTGGGACGACGTTGCCGCGCTGCTGGAAAAGGTGCCGGAGCGGAAGAACACGGTGTTGGAATGTGCAGTCACTTCGGATCAGATCACCGTTCAGCAACAGAACGAATGGTTTGGGAAATGCAGTGCTTTGGCACACAGCCTCGGCTTTGAATACGCGAGCTTCATCGGCATTCACCCGCTTGGGTCGAAGGGGACATCTCCGCGCGACAATTTCCCCATCAAAGCGTCCACGCCGACTACTTTCGGGCCGGTTATCGAGAGAACAATCAACGATCTCGATGAGCAGCAGGGCAACGAAGCCCTCGGTCTGTTGACCGGCAAGCTGCTGTCGTTGCCCGCTGAGATGGGCAAGTGGCCTCAGCAATCCCGCATGGACTGGCTGCGCACCAATCAGGTTGATCTGCTGGTGGATTATGCGAAGCAGCGCTGGGCCTTAATTGGCTTTGGATGGAAAGTAGGCGATCTGTCGGATGACGGCTGGGAGCGAATTGTGCCCGGCGGTCTTGAGGCAGCACTGGCTGCAGGAACCCGACTGTTGGAGCCGCGAACAAATCCGAGCGGCTCATTCCACCTGCTCCCCACGAATGCCCCCACACCGCTGACCTTGGCGTTTCAAACTCCCACGGGCGATCGAGGCGTTTTACAAATCATCGGCTTCACCGACAACCCGCGCGGCGTGAAGATTCGTTACAAGCTGGTGCAGAACGCGGAGAAGAAGTAAATCCCAGATGGATACCGATGAGCGCAGATCACTGAGATCACGGGATCCGTACTCTTTCCATCTGCGTTAATCTGTGTTCATCTGCGGTTAGACTTTTGGATCTGGAATGACCTCCGAACATACGAACCAGTCCACGACCGCGACGGGCGACATCTTTGCCACGACGCATTGGACGGTCGTACTCGCAGCGGGGCGCAAGCGCACGCCACAAGCAGACGTCGCCTTGGAGGAGCTTTGCCGCACCTACTGGTTTCCGCTCTACGCCTACGTCCGGCGGCGCGGTCACTCGAAGGAGGACGCCGAAGACCTCACGCAAGCCTTCTTCGCGCGCTTCCTGGAAAAGAATTATCTGGAAGGACTCCGCAGCGAGAAGGGGAAGTTCCGGGCTTTCCTGCTCACGGCGTTGAAACACTTTCTGGCCAACGCGTCGGACCGTGCCCATCGCCAGAAGCGCGGCGGCAGTTTGACTCCGCTCTCGCTTGACTGGCAGGACGCCGACACGCGCTATCAGCTCGATCCCGCCGACGAACTCAGCCCGGACAAACTCTACGACCGCGCCTGGGCCGTGGCATTGCTCGAACGGGTCATCGTCCGTCTGCGCGACGAGAGCGTCGCTGAAGGCAAGTCGCAACTATTCGAGCAGTTGAAACCCTTTTTGATGATCGGTAAAAGCGCCATCCCGTATCCGCAAGCGGCCGTACAACTCAACCTGACCGAAGGCGCGGTGCGCGTGGCTGTCCATCGTTTGCGCAAGAGGTATCGCGAGTTGCTGCGCGACGAGATCGCGCAAACGCTTTCCGACCCGGCGCAGGTGGACGAGGAGATGCGGGCGTTGTTTAGCGCGTTCAACAGATGAGGGGACGTAATTCGGGGTTGAGTCTCTGGGTTTGCCGCCTAGCATGGCACGCGGATGAAGATCGATACCAAATCCTTCGGTTGCGGTCTGGCCGTGGGTGCATTGGTAATGCTCGTTTTCTGTGTCGCGCTGCTGTTGGTGGCTGTGATGGTAAAGCAGCAGCGCGAAGCCAAGGTCAGCACTGCGAAAAGCTATCCAGCTTCGGCCTTTTGCCCGCTCGTGGGCGACGAAGCGGTGACGAGTGCGCTGAAGCCCATTCGCCAAAGGTTTGGCGTGCCGGCGATGGCGGCGGCGGTGGTAACGAGCGAGGGCATCCAGTTCGTCGGCGCGGTCGGCATCCGTAAACGCGACACGGATATCCCCGTCACGCTCACCGACCAATGGCATCTCGGCTCGGACACCAAAGCCATGACCGCGACGCTGATTGCGCGCCTGGTCGAGCGGGGCCAGTTGAAGTGGTCCGCAACCCTCGCCGAGGTGTTCCCCGACCTCGCACCGCAGATGCATCCCGATTTCAAAACCGTCACGCTGCTGCACTTGCTCTCCCACCGGGCGGGTCTGCCGGCGAATCTGGACCTCGCCCAATATCCCGGCGACGACGTGGTGGCGCTACGCTCGCGCGCCGTGCGGGAGGAACTCGCGAAGAAACCGCGGCACGCGCCCGGCAGCGTCTGCGAATACTCGAACCTCGGTTACATCATCGCCGGGGCCGTGGTGGCGAAAACCACCGGCCAATCATGGGAACGCGCCGTGAGCACCGAGTTATTTGAGCCGCTGCAAATGAAAGCTGTTGGCTTCGGCGGCACGGGCACACGTGGCCAAATTGATCAACCGTGGCCGCATCATGGCGACGGCAAACCGATGCCTGAAAATGGCCCGGCGGTGGACAACCCGCCTGTGATGGGTCCGGCGGGGCGCGTGCACTGCACGATTCAGGATTGGGCGAAGTTCATACAGGATCAGTTGCGCGGCGACCGGGGCGACCAGGCGTTGCTGAAGCCCGAGACGTATCAGAAGCTGCACACGCCGCCGTTCGGTGGCGATTACGCTTTGGGATGGATCGTGGTGCAACGCGAATGGGGCGGCGGCACCGTGTTCAATCACGCCGGCGACAACGGGATGAATTTCGCCAACGTCTGGATCGCCCCGCAACGCGATTTTGCGATCCTCGTCTGCGTGAATCAGGGTGGCGACACGGCCTTCAAGGCCACCGACGAAGCCGTGGGCGCACTGATGAAATTGCACGACGAAAAGCCACCAGCCAAGTAACCCGCCGTGCGCGTGGCCGTGCATCGGCTAAGGAAGTGTGACCGTCAAATGCTCCACGACAAATTCGCGCAAACGCTCCCCTACCCGGCGCAAGTGGACGAGGAGATGCGCGCTTTGTTCACCGCGTTCGGGAGTTGACCGGCATCGAACTCAATCCACCAAGACCGGCAGCCCCGGAATCTTTGTCCGAATCCGATAGACCGACTTTGAAGCAGTAATAAACAGGCTGCGGAAATCGGCATCTCCCCATGCGAAATTGGCCGTGTACTCCGGCACGCGGATGACTCCCAGACAAACCGCGTCGGGCGTAAACACGTTAATGCCGCCCGGGCCGCAACAATACAAGTTGCCCATCGAATCGATTTTCATTCCGTCCGGCGCACCCGCACCTTCGCCTTTTGTCTCCGCCCACACTTTGCCGGCGCGCAGAGATCCATTCGGATTGAGGTCGAAGACACGAATATGCTGTCGGGCGGTGTCGTTGATGAAGAGCCGGCGACGGTCGAGGGAAAAGCAAAGCCCGTTGGGACGGTCAAAGTCATCCACCAGCAGCGTTGGACATTTCGGATCAGCGCCGACCCGATAGACGCCTTGAAACGGGAGTTCCTGTTCGCGCGGGACGCCGAAGAATTTCACGCGACCATAAGGCGGGTCGGTGAAATAAATACCACCATCCGGTGCGCACACGATGTCGTTGGGACTGTTGAGTTGCCTGCCTTGATAGTGCGTGGCGATCGGCGTGATGTCGCCGGTCGAAGCACGGCAGGTCACCTGACTGCTCGCGTGTTCGCAAGCCAGAACATTTCCCGCCCGGTCATACGCCAGCCCATTCGCCATGTTCGACGGCTTGCGAAAAGTGGTGACACCATCCCGCTCCGACCAGCGCTGCAATTGGTCGCCCGCAATGTCGCTGAAAAGAAGAAGGTGCTCCTTGGGATGCCACAGTGGTCCTTCGGTAAAGCGAAAACCCGTGGCGATTTTCTCGAACCGAACTTCCGCGCCGACGACCGACGTGAAGCGTTGGTCCCGAATTTCAACGCTCACTGCGGTTTCCTTTCATCGGAGTGGGGTTCCAGTGCGGAGCGATGGGTTTGCTATTCGTAAACTTGCGAGCCGGGTTGAGCAGTCTTTTCCTTGACCGGGCGTTCCCGCACCATATTCTTCCCGTTGTATGACTCATAGAATGCGTTTCCAAATTTAGTTGCTAAGAGTCATAAAATGTTTCAACCCATATCTTAAATCCAAATAGAAAGGAAAACGCATTATGAATAGTCAGTTCCCGGAAATCAAGGTTGGCGGAGCGCCAGTGAATGCTAAGATGCACATCGAGGAGGGCACTGGTTTGGCGGTGTTCGGTGCATTCTTCTTCGCGATCATCGGAACGCTCTTCGGGATTCTTGTTTCGTACGGCATACTCCTCATTATCCTGCTCTTCTACCCATTGTTCGCATGGTACCTCCACAAAAAGGCAACGGCGCTGATCCACGGTTCAGGTATCCGCGTGAGTGAGACGCAATTTCCGATGATTCACCATTGTGTGAAAGACCTGGCTGATCGGCTTGGTCTCAAAAAAGTTGTCGATGTGTACATTGTCGAGGCAAACGTCGCTAATGCTGCGGCAGTGAAGTATGGCAAGAAGAACGTCGTCATTCTCACCGACCACCTGATTCACGGATGTCTTGCCGCCGGACATCCCAATGCGCTTGCGTTTGTCATCGGCCACGAACTCGCACACATTACCCTCAACCATAACGGCGTGTTTCGATCGTGGATGGCTCAACACATGAAAAAGCTCGGACGCCTCGACGAGTATTCCGCAGACTCAGTCGCCTCCGCATTGGTCGGTGAGAGGGAGGTGGCATTCCACGGTCTCTTGCTGCTTACCGTCGGCTACGCCTTGCTGCCGTATGTGGACCCGGAAAGCATTGTTCAGCAAGCCCAGGAGGTCGCTTCCAATAAGTACTCAAAGAAAGCTGAAAGGACACTGACGCATCCACTCCTTCTGAATCGGCTTCATCGAGTATTGCAAAAATAGAAAGAGGCCAACAGGCGAAGGCAGGCGACAGGATGGCATGACAAATCGTCAAGCTCACGCCATTCTGCTTCAACGGTGAGATCCGGAACAATTCCGCTTGGAACGGTCGCCAGAGTTCCAACCCAATAACGTTCTGGTTTCCCATTGTAGGTTCGCTGCGACCAGCCGAAAGCAATCCACATAATCACGGCAAACACAGCGATCAGGAAAACGCTCAACTCAAGAAGGATGCGTTTCTTCATAAAGCAGCGGGCTGGTTTCTCGCGTGGGTTTTAATGTAGTGGTAATGAAACACAATGACGCCCGAGAGAATGAAGAGGATTACATAGTAGATGCTGAACACCATTTCATTCCACACCGTGGGCGGGCCGGTCACCAGTTGAGCGAGCACATTCTGAATTATCAGCACGAGCCAGATGAGCCGGTAGGCGTGCGGAAAGACGTCGCCTTGATAACCTTTCGGCAGGGGACGCAGTCGAATGCGCACGGCCAACGCCACCAGAGTCAAGAGCATCAAGGGAGCGATGATGTTCCAAAGGACGCGTTCCCAATGATTTTCGTTTATGCCTTGAACGTAGATGTTGGCACATCCTCGGATGCCGTTCTTGATGGAGTTGCCCAGACCGATCACCAGTCCGGCGTAAGCGCCAAAGCGTTCGAGGTTCGGGCGTTCATTGGTCAATGGCGCGCCTTGTTGAACCGCTCGCTCAGTTTCGGAGAGCCTGCGGTTTGCAAGAAAGAAGGCGAGGCCGTAAGCGATCCCGATGCTGATGCCGCCGGAGGATTCCCAGCAGCGCCAAAAGTTAAAGCTCGCGTTCGGCCAGAGTCCGTGCGCCCATTTCCAGTTTTGAAACAGCGACCATCCCAACCCATTCACCACGCCAACGGTTGAAATGAGGGTCACGTTCTTCCAATCGCGACGGCAGATTTCATAAAGCAGGAAACCGAGGTAGAGACCAAGGTGCATAATCGCGGCACGGCAGTCGCCGATAAGCCGTCGAAGATTGGGGTTCGCTTGCAAGTCCGCGTATTGCGCGGTCATGGATTTGTACATCGGCAGGAAAATTTCCGGAAAGTGGTTGTAGAGAAACCTGGCCAGGTAGGCCATGCCGATGCCGCAGGCGATGCGGAGTCCCCACTGCCAGCAGCGGGTGGGACGTTGCGAGCCGCACCAGGCCAGCATACACGCGCCGAGACCAGCCCACGGCACGCCCGCGATGAACAGCCAGAGAAATCCATAAGCTCTCGCGATGTGGACGAATTCACCCTTCGCGGTGTTGGTCTGGAGATGGCCTTCAAAGAAACTCGGCCACTGCATCCAACCTCTCGCGCCGGAGATTCCAATGCCGATGGTGAGCGCGAGGATGATCCATCCCGATGTGTAGCGCCGGGATTGCTGCCCACTTGGATCGCGCGAAATGAACCACCAGGCCGTACCCCACGTCACTCCGGCGAAGATGCATCCCTTCATCGCGCCGAAACCGGAGCAACCGCGAATGGCCCAGGTCATCGCGCCCAAGGCGGCAAAGAGAATCGTGGGAAGGAAAAGGTCATGAGCCAGGTCGCGGCGATTGTTGTTGGTCATGGTTGAATCGTAACTTCAAGACAGAAACAGAATCAAACATCTTCGAATTGGAATGAAAAAGGAGCGCAGCCGCCTCGGCTGCATTTCGCCGCGCCCTCGCGGCGAAACCCACTGCGAAAAGCGCATCATTGGGTTGCGTTTTCGCAACCAAAGACCAACGACGAGGGCGTCGTGGGTTGCGCCCGTGGCGGGCGCGCTCCACAATCCGCATTTTTGCATTGCGGAAGGGGAATGCCTGATGCAAAAGGATGGCATGAACAAATCCATTTTAATCGTGGCCGGCCTGCTCGCGTTCGGACTCCGGGAAGCCAGGACAGAAACCAAGGTTGATTTCGCCAAGGACATTCAACCCATCTTGCAAAAATCATGCGTCGAGTGTCATGGGCCAGAGAAGCAAAAGGGCAAGCTGCGTCTCGATTCCAAGGAAGCCACGTTCAAGGGCGGCAAGGACGGCGCGGTCATCGAGCCGGGCAAGGCGGACAAGAGCGAGGTGTATCGCCGCATCAACCTGCCCGCGGGCGACGACGATGTGATGCCGAATAAAGGCGATCTGCTCACCAAGGCGCAGATCGAGTTGATCCGCGATTGGATCAATCAGGGCGCGGTGTGGCCCGACGGAGTTGTGATCGCGAGCATCCCTAAAAAAGAAGACAAGTCTTCAGAAGCGGCGGCGCCCGTGATCCCCAAACTCCCTGATTACAAACCTTCCGCCGCCGAGTTGAAAGCCATCACGAAGCTGGAGTCGATGGGCGTGGCCGTCCGACCCATCGCCATGAACGTGAACTGGCGGGAGGTCAATTTTCGCGCGCAAGGCGCCGACGTGGTGGAGAAGGCGCTCGTGCCGTTGAAGGATGTGTTGGGATTGGTTGATCTCAATCTCGGCGGCACGAAGATCAAGGACGCCGACCTGGCGAACATCAAGAGCTTGGTGAACCTGAACCGATTACATTTGGAGAACACACCGATTACAGACGCCGGTTTGGCGAATCTGAAAGGTTTGACCAATCTGAATTATCTCAATCTCTACGGCACGGCCGTCACCGACGCGGGTCTCAAGCAGCTCGAAGGGTTGACCAAATTGAAACATCTTTATCTGTGGCAGACCAAGACGACCGAGGCTGGCGTGGCGAACCTCAAGAAAACGTTGCCGAATGTTGATGTTTCCACCGGAGCAGAGTTCAAGGAAGTCGCGAAGAAAGAGGAAAAAAAAGAGGAAAAAAAGGATGAGAAGAAGGAAGAAAAGAAGTAAGCCAACGACTAATGCTGCAACGCCGTTTGAATGATTCGGCGGCATCTTGACCTCACCGAAATGGATGGAAACGCCACCCAAAGTCAAACCGGCGAAAAGTCTCCGGGTCGCTGGTCTGCTCAATTTGCTGCTGCCCGGCGCGGGGCAGTGTTATCTTGGTCAACGACTCTTTGGCCTGGTTCTGCTGGTACCGTTCATCGGCTGTTTTGCGGGGGCGCTGGGCATTTTTCTGATCGGCTTCAATCAGTATCTTGAACTGGCGTTGAACGGAAACATTTTGGAGGGGGATCGTCTCGAACGAATCGGCCTGGTCATGCATCCGCGCTGGTTGATCGGGCTGGCGGTTATGGGCGCGGTTCTCTACCTCGTTTCATTCATCGGGCTTTCTTTCGCGCCGCGAGAAAATACATCGGACAAGCCAGGCAACCGCTTGTCTTAGCGCGTCACCACTGCCCCTTCCAGCTCGAAGGGTAATTTTCGTGGCGCGCGCAGCGAGTTTGATGGCATGACGACCATCGGAGGATCAAAACCGGCGCTTTGCATCACTTCGGTGTTGGCGCCAGAAAGGACTTCGACTCCGTTGGCGAGTTCGGTGAGGAGGTTCTCGAGCCGGGTCCGCTGGGCTTGTTGTTCGGTGAGCCGTTCTTGAACGAACAGCAACGCGGCCTTGTAACTCTCGTTCCGGGTCGTTAACTCCTCGATTTCATCCGACAAGCAGGCAACCTGCGATCGGAGCGGAGCATAACTGGAATTGTCGCGCATCGCAGCGCGCACCCGCCGTCCAAGAGCGACGAGTTCCGCGATGTTGAGATTTCCCAAGTGTAATCTGATTCTGGCCATAAGTAGATTTTGTCTGGGTAGTTCATGGGACTTTACTGTCTCTCCGTACAACCATCGGGCATCTTACGGTTGCAAAAAATGAGGCGACCCGAAACCACGAACCCGGTGAGACATGGCCGTGAAAATGAAGTCGTGGCGTCGGTGAATCAAGAGAAACGTATTCACATCTTATTAACAACTTGCCAACAACTGTCTGTTGGCGGGAGCGGATGGCTAATAGTTATTTCCGCGACTGCACGAACGCCATCAGGTCGCGAAAATCCTGGAGGGTCATTCCTTTCTCCAATCCTTCCGGCATGAGCGAAACGTTGGAGGGCGTGTCCGAGACCACTTGCGCCGCCGGAATCCACACGCCTTTGCCGTCCGCCATGATCAGCGTTAACGATCCGTCCGGTCCCTGTCCCGGGCTGATGCCGTTGAAGGTCTGGTTGTCCTTCGTCTCAACCGTGTGCGACACAAACTGCGGCGCGATCTCTTGCGACGGATGCAGGATCGATTGCATGAGTCTTTCCCGATCTGCTCCGCGCGTGATGACCGACAAGTCCGGCCCAACCGCACCGCCGTGATCTTCAATCCGATGACACTTCGCGCAACCGACGACCGGACTAAAGAACACGCGACGACCTGCTTCAACATCACCGGGCTGTGCCAGTGCGCGTCGCCATTCGTCGTCGGACCTGGGTCTGTCCATCCCTTGTAGGCCGTGCAGAGCGAACTGCAACTGTTGGGTCGAATCGGTTTCACGTTGATCGTTGCGGATGGAGTCGAGTTTCTTTTCGAGCGCCGTGCGCACGCGAGACTCCGAAGCAGCCAGGCGCAACGCCCGCGCCGTTTCAACTCGCACAGCCGATGACGGATCGTCGAGCAACGGTGTGAGGGAAGCCACGTCTTGCGGCGATTGGCTGGCCATTGCAACAATCGCCTCGGCCCGCAACTCAGGTGGATTTTTGTTGTCGCGCGCAACCGCGTTCAAAACCGCTGCGACATTTGTATTCGTCGTCCCGGCAAGGCTTCTCACAGCTTCTATGCGCAGTTGGGTTTCGCCCTTGTGCGCCGGGTTGGTGAGCAAGTCGATGAATTGTCCTTCGTCCGGTTTCGTTTCCAGCTCGATGATCTGAATGCTCTGGCTTCCGTCAGTCCGGCTGCCGGTTGCGGGCAACGCGAACGAATTTGACCCGCCGACCGCAGGTTTTGCGCCGGTCAGAATTTGCGAGGCCGCCGTGTACGCGCGCAGCAACGAAGGCGAGACTGGACCAGCAGACAAAGCTGGATTCAGCCGGTTTGTCAGCGGCGACAGATTATCTTCCCCCGCCCAAATCAAGGCCATCAACCGGATCTGTTGATCCGGGTCGGCTAGATATTTGTCGAGTAACAGAATGGCGTCGCGGTACTTCGCCTGACGCAGCGCCAGCAATGCGCCGAGCCGGGTTTGCGGATTTCTGGAATCGAGCTCGCGCAAAAGCATTTCGCGATGCACGGGCTGGGCGAGCGTGCTGATTGCAGCGGAGCGAATGAACGGATCGCGGTCAGCCAACGCGCGAATTAGCTCGGAGAATTTCGCGTCGGCGCGAAGCAGGCGGTTCATTCGTTCACGGTCTGCGTTGTGAACGTCCTTGGACTTCTCGCTTGGTTTCGTCTTGATGTCCGCCTTGGTAGTCAACCGCCAGATACGTCCTTTCTGATGGACGGAGTAATTGCGATCCACCCAGTCTGTGAAATAAATGCTGCCGTCCGGTGCCGCGGCGATGGCAACGGGCCGAAACCATTCGTCGCCTTCGACCAGCGCTTCGCGGTCCGCCCGCAGCGAAGCGCCAAAGGGTGTTGTCCGAAAGAGTTCCAGCCGATGATCGCCCCAGGATGTGACCAGCAGCGCGTCGTGGTAATCAGCCGGCAGCCGCGCGTGCGCGCAATCGAGAATGCCCGACGGCGCTTCACCCGTGCCGGCGATCATTGGCAACGTACCGGGCAGTTCGCCGTTCCACGCCGTGAACGGATGCAGCCCGCTCCGCCCGTATCGAAACTTGAAACCGTAGTCGCCGTGTATCACCACGTCCAACAAACGACACGGCGGACGCGAGTCGGGATCGTTATCGACTGCGAGGAGAAAATCGTTCTTGTAAAACGCGAGCGCGAACGGATTCCAAAAGCCGGTGGCGACGTGTTGGAGCTTACTGCCATCGGGGCGACAACGAAAAACATTGCCGCCTTCGCCGCCTCCGGTGTGCGAATTGCCATCGCTTCCTTTGAGCGTGTATTCCACTCCGAGATTCTCGCCCATGCCGACGTAGAGCCAGCCGTCACTCGAAAAGGCGATTCCGCCGAGGCCGTTATGGGGATAATCACCGGGCGTTTTCATTTCGAGGATGGTCGTGCGCGACTCGCTGACCCCGTCACCGTCCTTTTCGTGCAACGCGATCACTCCGTTGCGATGCGTCAGATAAAGTTGGCCGTCCGGCGAGAATGCGAGATTCATCGCGTGGTGGAAACCGCCGGCGAAGATGGACGGTGCATTGCTCGTGGCGGTTGCCGGCTGAAACAGTTTCACGCGATCGAATTTCGGGCCGGGGTAATCGGCGGGTGGGAAGTGCGTGTGCGATTCGAGGACGAAGATGCGCCCGCGCTGATCAATCGCCAGTCCAACGGGCGTCATGATGTTCGGTTCAGAGGCGAACAAACTGATTTCGAGCCGAGAATCGTTGACCGTCGGCGTTTTGATTGGCGCGCCGAGGCTAAGGCTAGGTAACAAACAGGCCAACAGCGCTATAGCCAATGCGAACCGTCGCGGAGTCATACGCGAAGTATTAAGAAGACAGCGACGAATGTCGATGCTTTGGAGAGTCAGTCTATCGCTCTTGCTAAGACAAGTCGCATTGTGAATCACTTGTTTGCGAAGTCTCGAATACTGGCCACCCAATAAAGTGTCAGGGGCGTCATAATCATCAGGGCAATCAGCCAGAGCACTGCAACGTATGTTTCGACGACTCCCATCTCGTCAATGTCCAGCACCGCGTTGACGGCGCACAGCAAGCCGATAACCATCGCGGCTGCAAGCATCAATGCTCCGTCGAAAGTCACGGGGATGCTGCTGACACAAACGGCTGCTATAACCACGAGCATCGAAATCCAAAGTTCGCGTCGGTTTGCGGCGACAACCTTCATATGCGCGTCCAGTGCGGCAAAGCTGGACCAACATCGCGGCTAAATCAAGCTGACTGTCGAGCTTTCTCTCACAGAGTCCAGACCCGATTCGCGCCGTCTGCTTCACCCATGAACCCAGCCGCGTTCCACCAATATTTCCTGACCAGTGATCGCGCGGCTGGCATCACTTGCCAGAAACACCACCACGTTGGCGATTTCCTCCGGCTGAATCAGGTCAGGAATGGATTGGGATTTGCGAACGAATCGCTTGATGGCAGGCGTCACGAATTGCCGCAACTGGCGTTCGGTCATCACCCAGCCGGGCGAAACGGCGTTGACCCGAATGCGACGCGGGCCAAGTTCGCGCGCTACCGAACGCGTGAAGCCAATCACGCCTCCCTTTGTCGCCACGTAGGCGCTCATGTTGACGGGCGAGTTGCGAAACGTGATGGAAGCGAGATTGATAATTGAACCGCCCCGGGGCATGAACCGAACAGCTTCACGACAGGTCAGAAAGTAAGCGCGCAGGTTTCGCGCGAAGAGACGGTCCCAATTTGCCACCGATGTTTTCTCCAAGGCCATCCGCGGGTCTTTGGCCGCGTTGTTGATCAGCACATCGATGCGTTTCCAGCGCGCGCCGATTTGTTTGACCCAACGGCAGACTTCGTTTTCCTTCATCACATCGACTTTCTGGAAAACGATTTCGCCGCCCAACTCCTTCGCCAAAGCCCGGCCCGCCTTCACATCCACGTCACAAAAGCAAACCCGCGCGTCCTGTTCGTGAAAGGCGCGGACGATGGCTTCGCCGATGCCGTTCGCACCACCCGTCACGAGGACAATTTGATTTCCAAGTTCAGAATACTTCGCCATAGACGATTGGTTACGCCTGTTTGATTTCGTCGTCAGCAACATTCTTCTGGAGCGGACAACGGGTGGATGCTATGAAATCCAGCCATGACAAAAGTGTTTTATCCCGTCCAGCGATTGGCTTCCCGTTTTGCTTTCCTGATGTTGTTTGTCGGAATGTCAGCGTGCGCCCCCATGGAACTCGATGCCGCACAGAAACCGTTGAGGGGGCTTTTCCTCACCGGAGGCGGTTATCATGATTACGAAAAACTTGCTCCTTACTTGACCACCAACATCAGCCAGTTGGTCAATGTGTCGTTTGACGTGAGTTTCGATCTGAATGTTTTGAAAGATGAAAAGTTCGCGGATGCCTATGATGTCGTGGTTTATGACGTTTGTTTTGACGAGGCGGATTCCGCGCTGCTGGAGAACGCGCTCAAGGTCACGCGCGCCGGCAAGCCGACGGTCATGATTCATTGCGCGGTGCACGCCTTCCGCCGTTCCGACAAAGTTCGTGAATGGGAGAATTGCTGCGGCATGAGGTCCAAGGTGCACGATCCCTATCAAGCATTTGCCACGGAGAAACTTGATAAGAATCATCCGCTGATGAAGAACTTTCCCGACGATTGGAAAACTCCCGGCGACGAATTATATCAAACAATCGAATTGATTCAGGGTTCGCATCCTCTGTTGAAGGCAAAGAGTCCGCGTGACGGTCGCGAGCATATTGTCTGCTGGACGCATGATTATGGCAAAGGGCATGTTTTCGCCACGACGCTCGGTCATGACATGAAGACCGCGCAATCCCCGGACTATCTTCGTCTGCTCGCCAACGGAATTCTGTGGGCCTGCGACAAACTGGACAAGGACGGGAAACCTGCGGCAGGTTTTTCCGTGTCTAAATAATGGCGCTGAACCTTCGCTGTGACGCCACTCAGTCGTAACGATGCAGACACACGAACCCATCACCCATGAACCTGCACCCACCGACCCACCCCAGACCCCTCCCAAGAGGGGAACAATCCACCGTGCGCTGCTCCCCTCCTGGGAGGGGTCGGGGGTGGGTTCATGGGCCGATTCGCGTACTCTAGTTCATGGAATCTCACTCCGGCAGAGCGGAGAGTTGCCCAAGAGAATTATGAAAAGAATAAGCTTATACCAACAGTGGGTGAAGAGCGGTAGAATGAACGACCAGCCCCGTACCCGACCTTCGACCACCCGCTCCCCATCGGATGGGGAGAGGGACAGGGTGAGGGGCCGCTTGACTGGTTTTACCGACAATCACAGGCAATTGATATTATTCCTGTCGGTCCTTATGGCGCTGTTCTCGCTGAACTCGCTTCCACAAAACGTACTGGCCGCGCCGCGCAACATTGATGCTCCGTTTCTCGAATCGGAAATCATTTTCCCACTCGAACACTGGCACAACCATGGTTCCTGCATCGTCGAAGCGCCCAACGGCGATTTGATCGTGTGCTGGTTTCACGGTTCAGGTGAGCGCACAGCCGACGATGTGAAGATCGAAGGCGCGCGCAAACGCAAGGGCGCCAAGGCCTGGAGCAAACGCTTCACGATGGCCGACACGCCGGAGTTTCCCGACACCAACTGCTGCATGTTCGTTGACCCGCAAGGCCGCCTCTGGTTGCTCTGGCCCGCGATCCTCGCAAACCAATGGGAATCGGCTTTGATGCGCTACCGGATTTCGTCGGACTATCGTGGCGACGGCCCGCCGAAATGGAATGTCAATGAACTGATGCTGCTCAAACCCGGCAAGGAATTCGGCGACGCCGTGACCAACTACCTGCAACAAGCGGAGGAAAAGCTTTCATCGCAACCCGAAGCCGCTCGTCAGCGCATCCAGGCCTACTTCAACCGGATGCGCGAACGCACGAACGACAAACTTTCCAGACGCCTCGGCTGGTTTACGCGCGCCCATCCGTTCGTCCTCGATGGGAAACGATTGATCGTGCCGCTCTATTCCGATGGCTTTTCGTTTTCATTGATGGCTATCACGGATGACTGGGGCGCGACCTGGCACACGAGCGCGCCGTTGATCGGCGCGGGCAATATTCAACCCAGCATCGTGCAGCGCAAAGACGGTTCGCTTTACACGCTAATGCGCGACAACGGCCCGCCGCCCAAGCGTCTTCACCAAAGTGAATCGCATGATCGCGGCGAAACGTGGAGTCCGGTGACCGACAGCGAGCAGCCGAATCCCGGCTCCGGTGCGGAAATCAATTCGCTCAAGAACGGCCACTGGATTCTCATCAGCAACGACACCGAACGCGGACGCAACAGTCTGGCCGTGCAGATTTCTGACGACGAAGGCAAAACCTGGAAATGGAAACGCCATCTCGAATACGACCCGCCCGGACCGGACGCCGGTTCATTCCACTACCCGAGCATCATTCAAGCAAAGGATGGCACGCTGCACGCGAGCTACAGTTATTTTCTTGGCAAGAAGGAAGTCGGCAAAGACGCCGACGGCCAACCAGCGCGCAAATCGATCAAGCACGCACACTTCAACGAAGCGTGGGTGATGCGGGGCGACGCGCGCTGACCGCCACTTCGCCGGTCGCCGGAGCGCGGACAGCCTTGTCCGCGTGATGACTTCAAGCTTTCGAGAACTTGCGGACAAGGCTGTCCGCGCTCCGCAGCGACATGGGCACGATGCCCGGCAACGAGCCGTGGAGTTCTCCTCAAGAACGGGCTTGACGCCGGCCTTTCGAGGGGCGCAGGCTGCCGGGTAGAATCCTGTGTCAGCAGATACTCAGACGAACCTGGGACCTGCAATTTTCGCCACAACGCACTGGAGCGTCGTGCTGGCGGCGCAGGCGGCGCACACACCGCATGCGGCCGAAGCCTTGGAGCAACTTTGCCGGACCTATTGGTATCCCCTCTATGCCTACGTGCGGCGGGAGGGTTCCAGTGCCCCGGATGCCCAGGACCTGACGCAGGAATTCTTCGCCCGTTTGCTGCAGAAAAACTATCTCGCCCAGGTCGAACGCCAGAAAGGCAAGTTCCGCTCATTTCTCCTCGCGGCGTTGCGCCACTTTCTCGCCGATCAACGGGACCGCGCCCGGGCCGTGAAGCGCGGCGGCGGAGCCGACTGCCTTTCCCTGGACGCGCAAACCGCCGAAGAGCGCTATCGCCTCGAACCGGTGGACCGCATGGACGCCGAGAAAATCTACGAGCGCCGCTGGGCGATGACCTTGCTCGAGCAGGCGCTGACCCGGCTGCGCGACGAAAATGTCGCGGTGGGCAAAACCGAGCAGTTCGGGCGCTTGAAAGATTTCGTGGCGGGCGAAAGCGACGTCTCGTGTGGTGAGGCTGCCGCTCAACTGGGACTCACGGAGAGCGCGGTGAAATCCGTCCTGCACCGCCTCCGGCAGCGTTATCGCGAGTTGGTGCGCGAGGAGGTTGCGCACACCGTGGCTGACCCCGCACAGATTGACACCGAGCTTCGTTACCTGATCGCGGTGCTGAGCCAGTAAATTCGCGCGCAACTTTTCGTCCGATTTGCCTCTGTAAGAGAGTGAGGCGGCTGACTGAGTCGCCCAAACAGTTATGCCGAAGAACCGAACCTGTCCCAACTGCGGGCAGCCTTTGCCCGAAGACGCACTGGACGGAGTTTGCCCGGTGTGCTCGCTCCGCAGCGCGCTCAAGTTCGGCTCAAGCGTCGCCCCAACTGAAGTCCACCGTCAACCCTCAACCCTCAACCCTCAACCCTTCACCCGCGATTTCGGCGACTATGAACTCCTAGAGGAGATTGCGCGCGGCGGGATGGGCATCGTCTATAAGGCCCGCCAGAAAAGCCTCGACCGCATTGTCGCGCTCAAGCTGCTCCTGTTCGGACCGCAGGCCAGCCCGGAGTTCGCCAAACGCTTCCGCGCCGAAGCCGTCCTCGCCGCCAGCCTGCAACATCCCAACATCGTCGCCATCCACGAAGTCGGCGCGCACGAGGGCCAGCAATTCTTCGTCATGGACTACGTGGCGGGACCGAGCCTGGCCCAACTGGTCGGCCACCAGCCCTTGCCCGCCCGGCGCGCGGCCAGCTACCTGAAGACCGTTGCCGAAGCGATTCACTACGCCCACGAACGCGGCATCCTGCACCGCGACCTGAAGCCGTCGAACGTCCTCATTGATGCCAATGACCAGCCGCGCGTGACCGACTTCGGGCTGGCTAGGCAACTGACCGACTCTCAACTCTCAACTCTCAACCCTCAACTCACACTGTCCGGCCAGGTGCTCGGTTCGCCAAACTACATTCCCCCGGAGCAGGCGCTGGGCAAACGCGGCAAGGTCTCCCGGCAAAGTGACGTGTATGCGTTGGGCGCGATGTTGTATCACCTGCTGACGGGCCGGCCGCCGTTTCAGGGCGAAACGCTGACGGACACGTTGCAGCAGGTGCTGAACACCGAACCGCTCGCGCCGCGCCTGTTGAATCCCAGCGCGCCGCGGGACTTGGAAACGATTTGCCTGAAGTGCCTGGAGAAGGAGCCGGTGCGCCGGTATGCGACGGCTCAGGCGCTGGCGGATGAACTGGAGCGTTTTCTAAACGGCCATCCGGTGCTTGCGCGGCCCATCGGCCTTGCCGGCAAGGCGTGGCGCCGGTGTCGGCGGCAGCCGGTGCGGGCGGGGTTGGCCGCCGCCTTGGTCGTGGTGTTCGTGGCGGGAATCGCCGGTGTGCTCTGGCAATGGCGGCGGGCGGAACACAATGCCGAAGCGGAGGCTGTCCAGCGCCAGGCCGCCGTTGACGCCAGAGGCGATGCGGAGCACCGCGAATATGCCGCCAACATCGCTCTGGCGCAGGGCTTGATTCAGGCTCACCAGTTTGGTCGTGCACGGGACACTTTGCTGGCGCGCACACCGGAGTCTTATCGCGGTTGGGAATGGGGCTGGCTCCTGCGAAGCTGCAATCAAGACCTGATGACCCTGTCCGACAATCCCTCCCTTGGGATGACGGCGTCGTTCAGTCCGGACTCGCGATTCCTGGTTACGGCGAGTCTCCATCCGGTGATTTGGATTTGGGACCTCACGACCGGCAAAGCAATCCGCTCGCTCCGCGGCCACACCGGCGTCGCCGACATCACGCCGTTCAGCCCGGACGGCCGACACCTGTGTAGCTTCGGATGGGCGGGCGGCGACACGACGGTCCGGGTCTGGGAAATGGAAACAGGCCAGCCGGCGTTCGCGCCGCTGGTGCATCCAGACGCTGCCTTTTATGCCGCCTTCAGCCGGGACGGTCGGCGTTTGGTTACGGCTTGTGCTGATGGCCAGGTGCGCGTTTTCGACGCCGCGACCGGCGCGGACACCGGTTTAACCAACGACTATGGCGATGCGGTCTATTGCGCTGAGTTCAGCCCGGATGGCCGCCGAATCGCCTATGCCGGCGGCTCCCATTTGTGGACCGGGAGCCAGGACACCACGATCCGCATCTGGAATCTCCCCACCGGCGAGACCAGACGGTTGGTGGGTCATGCGCAGGAGGTTTCCTGCGTGGCTTGGAGTCCGGACGGCTCCCTGCTCGTCAGTTGTGGCTGGGAGGGAAAGATCAAGGTTTGGGACCCCGAGTCCGGACGCGAACTGCCACCCTTTGAGGCTTCGCCGAAACAACGCGTCATCCCCCACGTTGCGTTTAGCCCCGACGGTCGGCTCCTCGGCGCGGTGGGTGTGGATGATCCGCTTCCGACCGCGCGCGCGACCCTGTTCGATGTGCGGACGCGGCGGGTCGTGCGGGAGTTGGCCGGACATTCGCTGGTCGTTTTCAACATTCGTTTCAGCCCGGACGGCCAGTATGTCGCCACGGCATCGTTGGATCGCACGGTCAAAATCTGGCCGGTAGCTCCGCTGCCGCCCTTCGTCACCTTGGAAGGCCACGGCCAAACTGTCTGGGCGGCGGCGTTTTCACCGGATGGCCAGCGCGTCGCGACGGGCAGCCTCGACCAGACCGCCCGGATCTGGGACGCGAAGAACGGCGCCCTGCTGCGCACGTTCGTGGTTCGCTTCCCGGTGGTGAGCCTGGCTTTCAGTCACGACAGCAAGCGGCTGGCGACGGTCGGCCCGGACAACACCGCGTGCGTATGGGACGTTCAAACGCCCCCTGAAATCCGTAGCAGCCGACGTGAGGAGGCTCCAACTGAAAAATCCGAAATCCGAAATCCGAAATCCGAAACTGAACAGAGCCTCCTTACGTCGGCTGCTACGAGTACTGAACTCCTTCGCTTGCGCGGCCACACTCGCGCGGTGCTGAGCGTTGCGTGGAGCACGAACGACCAGTGGATCGCCACCGGCAGCAAGGACAAGACGGCCAGGATTTGGAACGCCAACACGGGCGCAGAACGCCTGACCTTGGCCGGGCACGAGGACGCAGTCCAGGCCGTGGCCTTCTCCCCCGACGGCAACACTCTGGCCACCGGCAGCGCCGACGGCACGGCGCGGCTTTGGTCCGTCTCGTCGGGCCAGCGCCTTCGTTTGCTCACCAACCACACCAACGAGGTTCTTTCTCTCGCCTTCAGTCCGGACGGCAATCTGCTCGCCACTGGCAGCGATGATAAGTCCGCACGGCTGTGGGACACCCGTACCGGCCAGCCAGTCCATGTCCTGTCCGGGCACATCAACGGTGTAACTTCGGTTGCCTTCAGCCCCGACGGGCAGCGGTTGGTCACCACGGCCAGCGGCACGGGACTCGATGCCAATATCACTCGCGATATGCGGGTCTTCTTCTGGGATGTGGCGTCGGGCCGCCAACTCCTCACTCTCCCGTCACACGACAATGCCGTCTATGCCGCGGCCTTCAGCCCGGACGGAAAGCGCCTGGTCACGGCCAGCGGCGACAATACCGCGCGCATTTGGACGGCGTTTCCCTGGCGATCCACCGATTACCCGGGCGATTCAAGTGTCGGCATGTCCACCCGGATTGAGGAGTTCAAACGCCAGTTTTGGCGAGCCGCGATTTCCACCCAAAAGGCGGCGGACGCCATCGGTCGCTCCTGGACGAACGGTTTCCGCGTCTATCAACACGCCCTTGGCGAGATGCATCTGCCACCGCCCGGCAGCAAGACCCAGCCGTTGTTCCCGATGCCCCCACGCCCGGCCCAAGCCAGCTCGAACCAGATTGATTTGACCGACGCCTACAACGTCGCGTTGAACGAGTCGTGGCAGGCCATCGGCAACCTGGCAGACGTGGACCGCGATTTGAGCGCATTGCCTGCGGGACTCCAGACCTTTGCCGGCGTGCCATTCGATGTCCGCGGCTTCGTCCAACTGTGCGGCCTCGCGCCCGATTCCGAACTCTATCCGGATCGGGTGGCCATCCCGGTGAAGCAAGTTTTCACACGCCTTCATGTGCTGCACGGAACGACCTGGTTCGAGCGGCAGGGTCGCGAGATCGGCGCCTTCGTGTTCCACTATGCCAACGGCGAGGTCACGGAACTGCCCATCGTGTTTGGAGAACACCTGCGGGGCGAGCATCCTCGCCACGATCCCAAGTCGGAATGTCCAAACGGCCAACTCGTGTGGGGGGCAGGGGCCTCCGCGGATCCTGCCGACAACCGCCCACGGCTTTACGTGACGACGTTCGTCAATCCCAACCCGGCATTGGAAGTCGTGCGGATTGATTATGTTTCCAAGTTGACGCGGTGCGGCCCTTTGCTGGTCGGGCTGACGGTCGAGTGACTCAAAGCCAACCATCAGTTAAACCATGAAAACAAACACAGCTCCAATGGCGATGTGGTGTTGGAGGTGTCGGTCTTTCGCGCACGGACCGGCCTTCAGCGTTCGTAGTCGCGGAGCGTTTCGGCCACAGTGTTTCCACTCCGGCTTCACCCTCATCGAATTACTCGTCGTCATCGCGATCATTGCCATTCTCGCTGCGCTGCTCTTGCCGGCGTTGCAGCGGGCCAAGGTCAAGGCGCAGGGCATCGCGTGTGTGAACAACCTCCGGCAGCTCCAGTCCTGCTGGGTGATGTACTGCCACGATAATGACGACGGGCTGCCGCCCAATACGCCGGTGACCACCAGTTATGCAAGTCGCGCCCCCTTGTCGTCCACGTCAAACTCGTGGGTGGCTGGCAATGCTTGGACGGACACCACCACCGATAACCTCCAACGCGGCCTTTTGTTCCGCTACAACAATTCGCCAGGCATTTATCGCTGCCCGGCCGACAAGTCCACCGTCCGCGACCAAGGCATCATCCTTCGCACCCGCAGTTATTCGATGAGCTGGTACATGAACCAGTGGCCCGATCCAGGCCAATTTTATTACCCTTACGATTGGCATCGGCTCAGTCAGATTCACAATCCAGGCCCGGCCCAGGCCCTCGTGTTCGTGGATGAGCACGAGAACACCATCCACTGCGGCATGTTCGCGCTCAACCACCCGGACTACTTGGATTTTTGGGGGGGCGTGTGGGCGTGGCTCGATTCCCCGGCCACGCGCCACGGCAACGCCGGCACGGTGAGCTTTGCCGATGGACATGCCGAAGTGTGGCATTGGAAGGAAGCGACGACGCTCAAGCCACCGAAGGCGAATCCCTGGCCGGATTTCAAACCCGCCGTGCCCAACACCGATCGTGACCTGGGCCGTTTCTTCCGCGCCCTTCCCGCAAAGGTGCCGATTCCGTGAGGTCGTGGCGTTGGTTGTCGCGAAGCGTTTGGACTGCGCCGATTCATCGGCGCTTTTGGTTACGGACATGGGGCGAGCCTGACAAGAAGCGAAAGCGGCGCTGAAGCGCACGCAGTCCAAACGCTGGCGCGCCATTGTCGGCCCCTTTCCCCGCCAGCCCCGTGCGATAGGGCTTGGCGACCGTGTCGGCGACAGGCGGACAGTTATCTCACGGGGCCAGCTTCCGCACTCCTCCTCTGGTTGGCTTCCGCAAGATTCTCGAAACTTTTCCGCACCTGTTTCCCGGATTTTCCTCTGTACGGAGTGGACGGCCGGGTGTTCCAGCCGTGACACCGGGGCCTCCCGGGCAGCGCCGCAGCGGACAACCGCAATGGCCTGCGGTCGAGGCTCCGGCGGCGTGGGACACCGATGGCTGGAAACCAAAAAGAAAGTCCATAACTATGAAAAAATCCGTATTCATTAGAGGGCTCGCTGCCCTCGCAGTCGCGCTGCTCGCATTGCTGCCGTGCAGCCTCCTGGCGGTCCCAATAGTCGTCAGTATCAACGACGTTCCCAACGGAGCGCCCGTGATCCAGGTGAACGGTGCCCCGAATGGATATGACGTGTACACTGGAGCGGGTATCGCCACCCCCGGTATCGAGGATGGGGCGCTGATAACTCTCATCGGCGTGGACCAGTCCGGCTTGATCCCTGATTGGGGCGGGCGCTTCGTGGTCCCAGAGGCACCGCTGTGGTTCCGCACGGCGGTTGATATTATCTGGGTCGGACACGACGAGGACGTCATCGGCAACGGAGATCTCCAAATCGGATTCAACAGCGCATTGCCGGGCACTTACTACTTCAATCCGGGGCTGATTAATCCCGCGACCGGCCTGCCTATCAACGAAGATGAAAACCTTGGCCTTGTGACCGATGAATGGGTCACGGTTTATGCAAACGACACGCTCGTTGTCAGATATAAACCGCACACGTACCGATTGCTTGCCCAAGTGGAACGCCCGTTTAAGATCGCCGGCCAGGTCAGCACCGTCATCCAACTCGATGGCAGCTTCGCATTTGACGCCTCCTCTGGCAGCAGTGTGGGGGTGTCCACCGCTGGTGGCAGCTTCACGGCAGCGGGGTCGGGGAATGCGTTTACGGGAGTGTGGAGCCTGACGGCGACTTCGGCCAACGGCGACCAGATTTCCGGGTACCACGTGCCGGGAAGCATCCCAGATGAGTTCCGCTTTACCAGCGGTACCGGTCGTTTCGCGGGCGTCTCCGGAGAGTTCACTTACGTGACATCAGTTCCATCAATAATCCCCAACCCCGACGGTTCGGCTACGCTGATCATCAGCTACAGCTACGAGGGCACCGGCACCATCACGTATTGATCCGTCCCCGCTTGGATTGCTGCGCCCGTCGGCTTCGGCGAATCCGAGGGTGCGCATCTCACGAGGGCCGCGGGCCTGCGCGAACGCCCAACATCGGAATGAAACACAGCGCGGCGGGGCACGCTTCGGCGAGCCCGCCGCGCTGTTCGTGGCGGTCAGCAAGGCGCGAACACAAGTCGGCGAGTTCGCGCCCGTTGGCTCCCGCAAAACCCTCAAAGATTTTCCGCACCTGTTTCCCGGATTTTCCTCTGTACAGAGTGGAAGCAGAGCGTTCAGTGCGAAAAGCCGGCTGCGCAAGGGCAAGCCAGGTCGCCGACGTGATGAAGGTCAGGAATGGCGCGTCCAGCAGCCCTTGAATCCGCCGGCGCTGAACGCAGGCAACCAACAAAAACACAAACGGAAGGTTCATCTGAACCTCAAACCAAAGAAAGGTTAACATAATGAAAACGATACTAAACAAGCTGCTGAAAGGCAGGATCACGCGTTGGGGATTCCTCGCCGTGCTGCTGATCGGCGCTGGGGCGACGGTGGGCTGGATGAACCAAAGGTGTTACCAACTGGGCGGCTCCTTCGTCGGCGGAGTGCAGGGGATCCAGTGGATCGAAATCGAAACACCCTTGGATTTGTACGGCCAAAAGGCGACGCTCCAAATCCAATTCCCGACTTGGCCTGCCGAACTCCAAGCCGCGCTGCTGACGCCCTTCGGTGCTGACACCCTGAGCGTAGGCGCTGGCGAGATGGCGATGACCGACCGGGATACCGCCAAGTTCACCTGGGTCGCGTACGCGGTCACGGATGCGCACCCGCAAGTGATCAAGGCGATCTGGCTCGTGAATGGGACACGGGAAATCACCGGCCCGAACAGCGCGATGTCAGCCGAGACGCTCCGCATCTATGCGCCGGAAGCCGATGGGAACCACGATGGGCTCCCGGACTCGACTGCCATGCCGCTGGCGACAGTGCCTTTCCCACCCGGTCTGAGTGTCCGCGTGCCCATCCTGCCATAGTGGATCGCTCGCAACTCAGCAAACGAGTTGCTGACGGCGAAACGATGGGGAGTCTGCGCCACCAAGTGGGACAGACTCCCTGTCCAGAGTGAACCCAATGCCGCAAGAACAACCACCCAAATTTCGACCTCATGAAAACAAAACCAAACCAATCCATGAACCTCAAGGTAGGGCGCGTCACTCCGTGCGCGCCGCAACTGGCAACCCACGCTCCGAACGGCGCGCACGGAGTGACGCGCCCTACCGACCCACGCAGTTCATGGCCGCGTTGCCCGCTCGCCGACCGTGGTTTTCTCCTCACGTCCGCGTTGTTTCTGGCCGCCGTCAGCATCTGCTTGGGCCAGCCCATCATCACCAACCAGCCCGCAACCCAGGCCACTGCTCCCGGCGCGAGCGTAACCTTCCAGGTCGGGGCGACGGGCACCGCGCCGCTCGTGTACCAGTGGCAGAAAAATCCGGGCAATGGTTTTTCCGACCTCGCGGACCGTACCAATGCCGCCCTGGTCCTGACGAACGTGCAGCCGTGGGACGCGTGTGACTATCGCGTGGTCATTACCAACATCACTGGTGCGAGAACCAGTGCCGTGGCCCGCCTTTATGTGATGCGGCCTGCACTGGTGACGACCAAAATGGTGGTCGACAACTTCGACGACGACCTGCTTACAGATTGGGAGGTGTTTGGCAGCGGCAGCTTCTTCAATACGAACCAGCAGTTGACCGTCCGCGGGTATTACCCGGGCGTACACACCGTGAACCATACGGACTCCCAGGTGTACGGAGGGCACTACACGACTTGGGCTGTTCCCAACGGCCAGACCAGGGAATGGCGGGTGGACCTGGTCCGCTTGGATGAGAACGCCACCAATACGGCGTTGCTGTTAGTCGGCACTACGAGCGGCCTGTATGCCGTCCACAAAAGCCGTGACTTCGTGTTCGTGTTGAAATGGCCAACTTCTGGCGGCGGCATTTGCATATTGGCTTGTGAAAGGGCAGCGGTCAGGAACACGAATGTCGTCCTGACTCTCGCGTTGACGCGGGTGCAACCGAATTTGCTGGTGACGGCCCGGGTGCTGGATAAGGCCAATCTCAACAACGTGCTGTATCAATGCACCGTCGTAGATACACCGAACGTTGACCCGACGATCAATGCCGCCCGGTTTCAAGCCGTTGACCGGTATGAACTGGCAGGATGTGGGTCCTGCTGATCTGGCGGGAGCGCCCTTCACGTCATTCCGGGTGGGCTTCGGCTTGTTTCAGTACACCGACGGCACGATGCCAGCGGCCGAGGCCATATTCGACAACCTTGAACTTTGGACATCGCTTCTGCCAGTGACGCGCTACGTGGACGTGAACAGCACCAACCCCACGCCGCCCTACACCAACTGGCTCACTGCGGCGACGAACATCCAGGACGCCGTGGACGCGGCGCTGGCAGGCGACGAGATCGTGGTGACCAACGGCACCTACGCCACTGGTGGGCGCGCGGTGGGAACGAACTTGCTGGTGAATCGCGTGGCAGTGGACAAGCCGCTCACGGTGTGGAGCGTCAACGGCCCGGAGTTGACGGTAATCAATGGTGACAGCACGGCTCGGTGCGTGTATCTGAGTGACGGCGCCAGCCTGTCCGGGTTCACCTTGACCCAGGGAGTGGCGGATAACGGCGGTGGGGTGCGGTGCGCATCCACAAACGCTTTTCTCGCGCACTTTGTGATTGCAGGCAACTCGGCTACCTTCGGCGGCGGGGCGTATGGGGGCACGCTTTACAATTGCACGCTGATGGACAACTCCGCCACCGACGGTGGCGGAGCGAAAGCCGCGACACTCAACAACTGCACCGTGGTGGACAACGTGGCCTGGGACTCAGGTGGTGGAGTCGCGAGTTCGACCTTGGCGAACTCCATCGTGGCCTACAACGCCGCCTGGACCGACCCTAATTACGCGGCCTCGACGTTGGATTACTGCTGCACCTCGCCGTTGCCCACCGGCGGGCGGGGCAACATCACACTCCCGCCGCAGTTTGTGCATTACCCCAACGGCAACCTGCGTCTGCAATCCAACTCCGCCTGCATCAACGCTGGCCACAACGCCTACGTTTCGAGCACTACGGACCTGGACGGCCTCCCGCGCATTGTCAGCGGCACGGTGGACATCGGCGCCTACGAGTTCCAAGGGCCCAGCTCGGTGATTTCCTACGCCTGGCTCCAGCGCTACGGCCTGCCCACCGACGGCTCGGCGGATGCCACCGACCCGGACGCCGACGGCCACACCAGCTGGCAGGAGTGGCGTTGCCAGACCGATCCCACCAACCCGCTCTCGGTGTTGCGCCTGCTCTCGGCGTCGCCCGCCGGCACGAACGTGACCGTGACTTGGCAGAGCGTGGCCGGGGTGAACTATTTCCTGGAGCGCAGCACGAATCTGTCCGCGACCCCGCCCTTCACCCTGCTGGCCCCGAATCTCCCCGGCCAACCCGGCACGATGACTTACACGGACACAAACGCCACGTCTTTGTCCCCGCTGTTCTACCGCGTGGGAGTTGGGCCGTAAATCCGAAATCCGAAGCCCGAAGGAAAACCGAAACCCGAAATCCGAAAAGGCAAGATCATGAAAACGAGAATGCACCTCCAACACAGTTGGCACGATGTCCCAATTGGCGCAAGCGAACGCAAGGAACACCTGAAGAAACGCCATCAGCTTGAGCTGTTCGTTGGTTTGGCCTCGGGAGTGTTGTTGGTAACCTGATTGTAGGGGCTGGCCATTGCGCTTCACTGTGGCCCGGAATTATTACGACCCCGACGCTTTATTTCGTCGCCGCCAGAGAGACAGAAATAATTTCCTTGTCGTTGCGGGCGTACATGCTGCGATTGGCAAAGGCGGGATGCGACCAGAGCACATCCCGACCGGCAGCGGTGTTGGTCGGTTCGAGCAGATGAGCACGGCTGATTTCCTCGTAACCTTTGGGACTGAGCTTGGCGATGATCAAATCTCCCTTTTCGTTGAAGAGGAAAAAGCGGTCGCCGTTTTTCACGAGGAAGGCGTTGGCCCAGCGCATTTCTTTTCCGTCCGGTGTTGTGGCTTTCAGGGTTTCCCACACGCGCTCACCGGTGTCGGCCTTCAAACAGCGCAGTTGACCGTAGCTGCACACGCCGTAGATGTAGCCGTCTTCCAGAAACGGCGTGCTCATTGTGGAATGGAGCGCATCCGTGTCCTTCTCGCTCACCTTCTTGCTGGCCCAAACTTCGGTGGCGGCCGGTTTGTTCGCATCCAACCGCAGCATGATCGAGCCGTTGTAAAAGCAGGTGAGGTAGAGCAGGTCGCCCATTTTTCGGGGCGTGGGGATGGTCATGCCGGAGCGGATCTTGCACGGATGTGACCAATAAACCATTCCGGTTTCCGGGTCTAACGAATTAACCGCTTCGGGATGCCAGACGACGAGCTGGCGTTTTCCGCCGGCTTCAAAAATCATTGGCGGACAATAGCCCGGCTCTTTGGCCGTGAGCGCGCGCCAGAGTTCCTTGCCGCTATCCTTGTCGAAGGCGACCGCTGTGCTGCCGTCGCCGCCAGCAAGACAGATCAGTTTGTTCCCGTCGAGCAACGGATGCGCGGAGAATCCCCACATCGGTGTCGGGATGCCGTAGTCCTTTTTGAAATCGTGCGACCAAAGGGGTTTTCCCGAAATCGCATCGAGGCAAAACAAATGTCCTTCTGTGCCAAGCGTATAAACTTTTCCGCCGCCAATGACCGGTGTGGCGCGCGGCCCGGCGGGATAACTCACGGTGTAGGGACAATCGTATTTGTGCTGCCAAAGAATCTTCCCGTCGGCTTCGTTCAGACAGAGCGTCCGTTCCGTGCCAGGAATTGTGCCGCGATCAAACGGATTGGCTGGATTGCTTGCGCCCTCGGCGAGTTGTCGGTCGGTGAGGTAAACTTTTCCGTTGGCGACTGCTGGCCCGGCGTAACCAGCTCCGATCGGAGTCCGCCACCGCACCGGCGGACCGTCGGCTGGAAGCTTCTCCATGATTCCAGTCTCGCGCCAAACTGCGTCGCGTTGTGGGCCAAGCCACTGCGGCCAATCATCCGCCAGCAGCGGATGAACGCAGAGAAAAACACCGATTACCAAAGACGAGCCGAGAAGTGATTTCAAATTAGAGTGCATGGATTTTGATGGTAGCAGTTCATTTTGTTTTCCTCCGACTTAGAGCGCTGAAATAGCATGATTAAGAAACCGCCCTCACCCAGGCCCTCCCCCCCCAGGAGAGGGAGAATCATTTGCCGCCTTTTGCCGAGATTGACGCGATGAGTTGTTCGATGCGTTTTGCGGCGAACAGAGGCTCGGCGGAAGTGGCAAGGAAAACGTTGACATGTTCAAGACGTGTGCCCGCGCTCACCCTCTCCATGGGGGAGAGGGCCGGGGTGAGGGCGAGCGTTCTTCAAAACGTTCTGCATTGTTTGTTAGAAATCGAAAACTAAATCCTGATCTTGCGAGGGTGTTGTTGGTTCGCTTCCCAATAAGTCTTTTTCAATTTGATGGCGGGATCATCCGCCGGCGGTTGAACGCGACCCTCGGCATCAATGGCGCGGGAAACCAACGTGTGGTCGCCGGGTTCGGGCTTTTGCCAGTCATGCGACCAGAAAGTCCAGGCGTATTTAGCGCGCTGCCTTTTATCGAGTTGCACGGTAATCCAATTGCCGTCGTCAATCTTTAACTCCACCTTCGCGAGTGGCGTGCCGTCCGTCCACGCCGCGCCGCTGACGCGCAGGTTGGCGTCGGCCCGGCGCACCACGCGGGCGACGATGGATTTCACGTCGATCGGGCCGACGCTCGTTTCGCGCCAGATGGTGCGGCCATCCTTTTCTTCACCGCGAATGGTCACGTATTCGCGGGCCATGTATTTGCTCATGTAACGGCGGTCCAGAACTTCAACGCGTGTCAGCCATTTCACCCAAGCAATGCCGAACCAGCCCGGAACAATGAGGCGCAGCGGAGCGCCATGCTCTTTGGGGAGCGGTTGGCCGTTCATCTCGTAAGCCAGCAACACTTCGTCATTGAGCGCATTTCGCAAGGCGAGACTTCGCGCAAAGTTTTGCGAATAATCTTGCTCGCGAATCTTTTCGACCTTTTCATCCGCGCCAAAGAAAACGACTTCGATGCCGCGCTTGTCCACACCGCATTCCGTCAAAAGTGGCGCCAGTGGCGTTCCCGTCCACCGAATGTTGGCGATGGCACCCATAAAGCCGGGATTCGAACTGTTCCCCGAACATTCCAAGGTCGCGATGATGCTCTTGCGTCGGCGCGATTTGATTTCGCTCAGCGAAAATGTCTTCGGTCGCTTTATCAGACCGCCGATTTCCAGACTCCATGCGTCCGTCTCAACCGGCGGCTGGCCGTAATGACTGACGGAAAAAGCCTGGACGTTGGGCGTGATCCAACTCGTGAGTTGTTCCCACTTCAACATCGGTCGCTTGGGATCAGCGGGCTGAACGTCAAGGAAGGGGATCAGCGTCTCAGCCACTTGCGGTTCGTCCGCTCCAAAGACCGACAGCGGGTTGTGCGCGAACCCCAGTGCTGCTGCGGCAACGCTGCTCTTGATCATTTCGCGACGGCTCAGGGAATTCACGGCGCAATGATGTCGTTGAGCACTGGAGTGTCAAGCATCTGTCCGCCGGGATTCGTCGGCTATTTCATGCCGCCGGCGAGAATGGTTTGAAAATGCGGCGGCTGTTCTTCGCGGGCGACGACGCTGATTTCAATCTTTTTGAAACCAACGTCCTCCAGCCAGCGATGCAAATCGCCTTCCGCAAAGCCAAGCCAGCGATCACCGTACAGTTCGCGTGCTTTGTCGAAGTTGTGTTTGAGCAGATCGAGAATCATGATCTGCCCGCCGCCGCGGAGAATCTTGTGCGCGCAACCTATCGCTTTGGCTGGATTGGCCGCATGATGCAACGCCTGGCTCAGGATCACCAGATCAACTGATTGCGGGTCGATGGGCGGGCTTTCGAGATCGCCCAATCTGAATTCGAGATTCTTCAACCCGTTCTTCTTCGCCTTATTCGCGCCGAAGGTCACCATCTTCTCCGAGTTATCGACGGCGATTACTTTTTTTGCGCGACGGGCGAGGAGTTCGCTCAACAGACCTTCGCCTGAACCGAGGTCCGCCACGACAATCGGCGGCAGAATCCGCAAAAGCAAATGCCCGAAGGCCTCCCACGAGCGGCCCGGCCCGTAGCTCCGGTCGAACCGCCCGGCCACCTGGTTGAAATAGACCTGCGCCTGTTCGTTGCGCCGGGTGAGAATGCGTTTGAGGTCGAGTTGATCGGCGGAATGCTCGGACATTTCCCGGGCGCCGCGCACGGCCAGTTGAATGAACTCGCGTGCCACGCCATCGGCCCGTTCGTTCAACTTGTAAAAAGTTCGTTTACCGTCGCGTCGTGATTGCACCAAACCCGATTCCTGCAGCAGGCCGAGGTGCGTGGAAATGCGCGACTGGCCCAATCGCGTGATTTCCTGAAGCTCGTTGACGGAGAGTTCGTCGCGCTCCAGCAGCGCCATGATGCGCAATCGTGTGGGGTCGGAGAGGGCGCGAAGGGATTTCAGTGTGGAGGACATGGTGTCAGTTTTTGTTTCGCGCGGTTCGCCGTTGCGTCCGCATTTCGGAAACAAGTTGCTCCAGCAACCCGGTCAATTCCTTTTGCCTGGACGATGACACGGACAAGTCATGGATCCGTCCGCGCACGACCTTGGGTTTGACCAGTTTGTGTTTCAGCATTGCGCGCAAGAAAAGCTGGTCCTTATTGCGCCAGGCCACGAGCTTACTCACAAATAAATCGTGCGGCTCCAGACACCACGCCGTTACCCCGCCGGTACGAGGCGTTCGGAATGGAATCAATCGTTCCATCCAGCCATCGGGCAGCGTGGCTAATCCGGGGTCAACACAGTCGAGATAAACTCCGTGCTTCCGATAAAATCGTGAACCGCGCCCCAATTGCTGACGCAGGAGACTCCACGTCTGCGGATGGCGTCGGGGATATAGATCGGCTTCGAGAGTCTTTGGAAATTCGCGTGGGATGCGCCGACAGACCGCGCGAAGCGATTGGCTTCCAAACAGAAAAAAATCCCGCTCACGCGCAACCGCCCCAGCTTCGCGCAACATGAGTTCCAGTTTACTTTTCGTCATATCGCGCCCATATCGCCTTACGCTCCCGTTCCGTCAGAATTCCGCAGAAAGGAGAAGATTGGCGCAGGCGATTCCCCTCCTCGTCCGGACGCGTCATGATGCGTAACACTGTGCTCCGGTCATACTCACGGAGGATTTGCTTCCATTCGCGCAACGATTGTGGACAGGCTCGATTCATCCGCTCCCAATGGGCAATGTTGCGGCGGGCGCGTTCGAAGAATTTAGGATCGCGGCGAATCTTGCGGGCCATCGCGCGGTGCAATGCCAAGTCCACCAGATCAATCCACTGGTGACTGCAGACTGGAGGCTGTTTTTGCTTGGCCTTTTGCATAAAATGACGTTGCCAGAGATACTTTGTTTTCTCAAGCCCGCAACCGTTGGCCCAACTTCACCCAACTTTTCTTCAGAAACCAGTTGACGCGCTTGCAAAGTGTTATATCATCCCATCTTGATACGTCAATATGACATTTTAACACATGAGTAAAAACTACATCTTCTCCTCGGAGTCCGTCGGCGAAGGCCATCCGGACAAAGTATGCGACACCATTTCTGACGCCGTGCTGGACGCGTGCCTCGCGCAGGACCCGCACAGCCGGGTGGCCTGTGAAACGTACGCCAAAAGCAATCTCGTCGTGGTCGGCGGCGAAATCACCACCAAGGCCAGGCTCGACTTCAATGCCATCGCCCGCCAGGCCATCCGCGACATCGGTTACACGCATGAGGATGATGTTTTCCACGCTGACCGCGTGCTCATTCTCAACGCCATCACTTCCCAAAGCGCGGACATCGCTCAAGGCGTGGATGCGCGCAAAGCCAAAGGCAAGGAAACCGCCGAACAAGGCGCCGGGGACCAGGGTTTGATGTTTGGTTATGCTTGCAATGAAACCCCTGAACTCATGCCTGCGCCGATCATGTATGCGCATCAACTCGGTCGTGCGCTGACGAAGATCCGCAAGAACGGCAAGGTGAAATGGCTTCGTCCCGATGCCAAGAGCCAGGTGTCGGTTCGCTATGTCAATGATCAACCGGTGGCCATCACCAATGTCGTCATCTCCACGCAACACAGCGCGGACGTGGACCACGCCACGATCAAGGAATTCTGCATCGAGGAAGTCGTCAAGAAGACGCTACCGAGAAATTTGCTGACGAAGGAGACCAAATACCTGATCAATCCCACCGGTCGCTTCGTCGTCGGCGGGCCTCAGGGCGACACCGGTTTGACCGGCCGCAAAATCATCGTGGACAGCTACGGCGGCATGGGCCGTCACGGCGGTGGCGCGTTCAGCGGGAAGGACCCCAGCAAGGTGGATCGCAGCGCCGCCTACATGGGCCGTTACGTGGCCAAGAACATCGTGGCCGCTGGACTCGCCACGAGCGCGGAAATTCAATTCGCTTACGCCATCGGCTATCCCGAACCGGTTTCCGTTTGTATCAACACGTTTGGAACGGGTGTGGTGAGCGACGAGGCAATAGAGAAGGCGGTGCTGGAGATTTTCAGCTTCAAGCCGGCGGCCATCATCAAGCAACTGAACCTGCTCCGCCCGATTTATTCCAAGACGACCAACTATGGCCATTTTGGAAAAGTGGACGACACCGACAGCATCACTTGGGAAAAAACGGACAAAACCGATGCGCTCCGAAAAGCAGTCACCCAAAACAAATCTCCCGTCGTCGCCGCCACTTTGAAACGAGCAGCCGCGCTCGTCTCGACTTCAAGCGCGCAAGCCTCCGCCTAACTCTCAACACTCAACTTTCAACTCTCAACCAAAATGGCAGCAATCAAACTTTCTCCCGCACGTCGCACCTTAACCAAAGCACCCGCCAAAAACGGCAATGGCGCGAGCAAACACGACTTCGCCGTCCGCGACCTCTCGCTCGCCGAGTGGGGACGCAAAACCATTGAGGTTTGCCAGCACGAGATGCCCGGCCTCATGTCCATCCGCAAAAAGTATGGCGTGAGCAAGCCGCTCAAGGGCGTCCGCGTCACCGGCTCGTTGCACATGACCATCGAGACGGCGATCCTCATCGAGACGCTTATTGAACTCGGCGCGTCGGTGCGTTGGGCGAGCTGCAACATCTTCTCCACGCAAGATCACGCCGCCGCCGCTGTTGCCAAGGCCGGTATTCCTGTCTTCGCGCACAAAGGCGAATCGCTCGAAGAGTATTGGGACTTCACCCTCGCCGCCCTCACGCATCCGGGCAACAAAGGACCGCAACTCATCGTGGACGATGGCGGCGACGCCACGCTCCTAATCCACAAAGGCTACGAACTCGAAAACGGCGACACCTGGGTCAACACGCCGAGCGACAACCACGAAGTCGCCGTCATCAAGGCGCTGTTGAAGAAGGTCGCAAAGGAACGCCCCGGTTTCTGGCACGAAGTCGTGAAGGACTGGAAAGGTGTTTCCGAAGAAACGACCACCGGCGTGCATCGCCTTTACCAGATGTTGGAGCAGGGCAAACTTCTCGTGCCCGCCATCAACGTCAACGACTCCGTCACCAAATCCAAGTTCGACAACCTCTACGGCTGCCGCGAATCGCTCGCCGACGGCATCAAGCGCGCCACCGACGTGATGATCGCCGGCAAAGTCGCGGTCGTCGCGGGCTACGGCGACGTCGGCAAGGGCTGCGCCCATTCGCTCCGCGGATTCGGCGCGCGCGTGATCGTCACCGAGATTGACCCCATCAACGCGCTGCAAGCCGCGATGGAAGGTTTCGAAGTCACCACGCTCGAAGACACGCTCGGCATCGGCGACATCTACGTGACGACCACCGGCAATTGCGACGTCATCACACTCGACCACATCCTCAAGATGAAGGACCAGGCCATCGTTTGTAACATCGGCCACTTCGACAACGAGATTCAGGTGGACAAGCTCAACACGTTGAAAGGCGTGAAGAACAAAATCGGTGTCTATCGTCTGCCCAAGAAACTGGACGAAGAAGTCGCGCGCCTGCACCTGGATCGCATCGGCGTGAAGCTGACCAAGCTCACGAAGAAACAAGCCGACTACCTCGGCGTGCCGCCCGAAGGGCCTTACAAGCCGGAGCACTATCGGTATTGAGCGCTAGTCAAATCTCAAAACACGAAAGGCGAACGGGAAACCGTTCGCCATTTTCATTTAAGAATTGTCCTTCAACACATTCACCTTCAGCCATTCGATGAACTCCACAGCACCCGCAAAGATTTTCATCGAAGCGTCCACAACTGGCAACCCCTTCAGTCCGGCACGTTTCAAAACGACTTCGTATTCGCTGCTCTTCCGATGAGCACTTCCTTTTGACCGGAGTTCCTGTAGCACGCGAAGCGGTCTGATTCGCAGGTCAGCATCACCGTATCCGGCCTCAATAAAGAACTGTTGCAAGCGATTCAGGCCACCGGGATTCGGGGCTTGCGCTCGAAGTGTCCCCTTGATTTTGTCTTCGTTCAGGGAATCGTTCAGCAGCTTCGCCAGAAGACCGTTTTGTTGATCGAACTCAGACTGACTTTCGTCAAGGCAAACGTGGACTTGAGCAAAAACATAACGATCCTCCTCCTCGGGTTCTCGCCACAACGGCCAACCGTATGCTTTTTGCCAAAGGTTGTTCACCATTGGATACAAATGTTTCAATTTCAAATCGGGCATCGTCGGATTTGCAAACCACGCCTTGATGTTGCGGCTGTAGAAGGTTTTGCTTACACCGCCGTCCGGAGCGACGTTGAAGGAACGCCAATGCAAGCGTTCAACTCCTGGAAGGTCTAGTCCGAGGTCTTTGAGGAAAACGATGACATACTTGGGATGATCATTGTCGATTCTCAAACCCCAAAGACCTCCACATCGGAGATATCCATCTTCGACAGAAAACTTGGTCGGCTCAGCGAAATACCGTGCCAAGACCCCTCGTCGGAAAAATACAGGTTGCAAGGCATGCCGCGCGTCTTTGTCAGCAGCCTTCGGATCAGAGGTTTGCGTGATGGCCGCACCTTGTTTGTTATATCCGACGATGAACGAAGGATAAGCTGAATGGTCCTCCTCGTAAGGGTCACGATATTCAACGGGACCGGGGCACAAAATGAGGGCCTTTCCAATTACTCGCGAGATGCACTTGCATTGATCGTCATGATGCCGGTCTTCATTTGCACTGAGATGCCAATGAAAAGTCGCGCCACGCCGTTCACTTCCAACTGACTTTAGACCGAGTTCGCTGAGGGAATACTGACACCAGTATGCACCGTCCCATTGCATAGCGAGATGCATCTGCTTTGCACGGAGAAAATCGACCAGAAAACGTAAATGAACCTCAACGCGTCCGTTGGCAACTCGAACCACCTCGTGTTCGACCCCATGAATATCAGAATGGAGAAAAACTCCACGTGCGGTGTCTTGGTAAAGATTGTGAAACAACCTAAACTCTTCAGCGATTTCAATCGTCGGCGATCTCAACCCCCAGAAATGACGTGCGTGAACCAAGGGTTGTGCGCCAGTTTCATTACCATCAGGCAGGTACGAGATTTCGCGCACTTTTTCTCCTGTTCGCCAATGCTCAACGCATTGTACCTGCGGATTAAAGTCAGACGCACGATAATCCCAACTCAACTCTTTGAGGAATCGCTCGTCACCAATCAGCGGCAACAGAAAGCAAAAAGTGTGAAAACCATTTTTGACATCTTCGCTCGAATAGACGCAGACAAATGCGGACGCCGTTGGGTTCTCAATAACCCTAATCTGCCGTAGCTGGAGTAATCGTTCGATTTCCTGTTGTTTAGTGGCCTCGTCCATCAAGACTTAAGTTCGGGCAGTCGGTGCAGAACTGCAAGGGGATTGCATGTCGCTTGCCCCACAATCCAGATTCAGCTTGGCCGAATTCGCCCTGCGTTGTAGCGTTGCGTCATGCGCAAAGCAAAGAAAGCCGCGTATCCGCTGACCCGACATCATTCCGTTCACATTCTCCGCGAGGAAGCGCAATCGGCTGGCATCCGCTCAACGACGATTGGCAATTACCTGGACGCGATCATCTGCGGCGATGCGGAGTCCACGTTGCGCGCGTTGCCGCACGAATCGGTCAACGCGATTGTCACGAGTCCGCCTTACTACCAGCAGCGGGATTACGGCGCGGGGTTGCAAATTGGAAACGAGCCTGCGCCGGAAGTTTATGTGCAGAAGCTGACGGGCGTTTTCCGCGAATGTTTCCGCGTGCTGGCGAAGGACGGCACGTTGTGGCTGAACCTCGGGGACAAATACAAGGACGGGCGGTTGCTGGGAATGCCGTGGCGCGTTGTGTTTGCGATGGAAAGCATCGGCTGGATTCTTCGGTCGGACATCATCTGGCATAAAACCAACGCCATGCCCGCTTCGATCAAGAACCGTCCGACGACGGATCACGAATACATTTTCATGTTTTCCAAGTCGCCGGATTATTTCTACAACGCCGACGCGATTCGCGAGCCGCACGTCACGTTCACGGAGAAAAGCCGGATGATGGGCGGACGCGGGCATTTCGGAAAACGCGGCGGAACGCCGGAGCAAGGCAAGAACGGCGGCAATCCCAATCTCCACAACGCGCGCTGGGATCAGGCGTTTCATCCGCTGGGCAGAAACAAGCGGACCGTCTGGCAGATTCCCTTGTCGAAATTCCCCGAGGCGCATTTTGCCGTGTTCCCGGAAAAGCTGGTTGAGACTTGCATCCTGGCTGCGACGAAGCCAAACGATTTGGTGCTCGACCCGTTCGCCGGAAGTGGAACGGTGGCAATCGTTGCGCAACAGTTCGGGCGGCACTTCGTCGGAATTGATTGCAGCGAGGACTACTGCGCCCTCGCCAAGAAGCGGCTCGAAAAAAGCCAACTGGCCTTTGGTCTGGTCTGAATCAAGCGAACCGTTTGAAAAACGGAATCAGCTTTTCCACTTCCTTTTCGAGCATCGGTTCGATGGCTTCGATCTGATTGGGATTGGCGCGAAGATAAATCCAATACTCGCACTTGAGGGTCTTCAGGTCTCCACCCCACGACTCGGCAATTATGACAGGCACGCACTCGTAGCCATTCTCATGCGCCACGGAAATCGCCTTGAAAATATCCCGCGTGAACAGATTGGCGTGACCTCCGCCCATTGTTTCGCGCGTCTTGACCGGCACAAGAATCGTCCGCTTCTTGCCAATGATTTGCACGTCGAACGTTTCCTCGTTGATTCGCTTTTCGCCGACGCCGATTTCAAGCCGAACGGAACGTCTCTCGAAGACTTTTCGGAACGCCCCGCGAACCAACTCCTCGAATTTCGTCCCTTTGAGCGCCCGGCGACTTCCCTCAAGCCGCGCCAGCATCACTTCGGACAACGCCGGCCACGACCAACTCTCTGCCTGCGGAAATAACGGCCCGACGAACTTGCGTAACTGGTTCAAGAGGTTTGCGCGCTTTTCATCCAAGGATTCGCCCTGAACTGAAGTCAGGAGAGGTTGAAGCCGTTGAGCCGGCGCGTCCCGCAACATCCAGGCGAGGAAATACCACTTTGCCGTCGCGTCTTTGTAAGGTCTGGCCAAACCATCAAACAATTGAACTTCACTCTGCCTAGCCAGGTAGTCTTTGATGACCTTCGTCGCCTTCGCACCCGACGGCTCATTGATGAAGTCGTGTACGTCTTGATAACCGTGCTGCTTCAAATACACGCAGAAGTCCTCGTAGAATTTTTGATTCTGCCGGACGATGGCCACCAAATCTTGCAGCCGCAGGTTTTCAATTATGAAACCCATTTTCGGGATTATCTCCATCGCACCAGCAAAGTCGAGTTTTGAGAATTTGATTTAGCCGATTCACCAAGACGGCTGGCGCACGTTGAAGAATGACCGCACGACACGTCGGTTGCGTTGACAGGAGTTTTATTTGAACGAACCGGCGGTTGGGATTGAATTCATTTTGCCGAACGAGCGGAAAGTTTTTTCCAAAGTTGGCATCATCGAAATTGCGATGAGCCGACAACACACCGTCGGAGAATTTATGTCATGTCGAGGACCGTCGTTTGTAGGAAACCGGCTTGGACGAATGTCTCTTTCGCGCAACTGGAGCACCGGCTGTTTCCGCCAACACCAACACGCCTTGCGACGGCGTTGCTGGTTTGTGGACGTTCCCGTTTCGTGGCGACGGTTGCGCAACTTGGAAAACGTCGCGGCGGAGGTCGGCGGTTTTGCCGTGGAGAATCGCGGCGTGGGCGGTTTTGAGTTCGGCGTCGCTGACGGCTTCGGCGAAGAAGCGGAAGGAGGACGCAGCGAGGTAATCGAGGCGTTCTTCAAAGGCGAGCCATTTGCGGCCTTCGCACTCGGCCACGTGACCGGTGGTGTTCGAGCCGGCAAAGATGTCCAGCACGAGGTCGCCCGGTTCGGTGAGGAAGCGGATGAAGAACTCCGGCAGTTTCGCCGGGAAGCGGGCGGGATGGCCTTTCACGCCGATGGTTTTGCAGCCGCGCAGGTAGCTGCCGTTGGATTCCGAATTCGAGATTTGCAGGAGGTTGGGCGGAATCGCGCCACCGTTGTCTTTGGCGAAGGCTTTGCCGATGTCGTGGCCGGACGGGCGTTTCTTCGGCGTGTAAAAGCCTTCCGGGTCTTCGAGCAGTTTCTTCATCCGGTCGCTGTATTCGGCGAGCACCTTGGTCACGTTGGCTTTGGGCCAGCGGGTTTTGCCGAACCACCAGACGGTGTTGACCGCGTCCTTCGCGCGGAGCTTCCGTTTGTTGACCCATTCAATGGGGCTGGGCAGCTTGGACGGGTTGAACCAGTAGAAATCTTCGGCGAGGTGGAAGCCGAGTTCGTCGCAGAAATGAATCGGGACGCGGAAGTTGTAGAGGCTGCGCGTGGGCGAGCCGGGTTCGTAAGCGCCGCCGAGGTCGAGAACGAAGCTGCCGTCGTCTTTGAGCTTGCGATGAACGAACCGGGCGAATTGCGCGAGCCAGGCCACATACTCGGCCTGAGCTTTGTTGCCGTATTCCTTTTCGCGCTGAAGGGCGAAGGGCGGACTGGTGAGAACGAGGTTGACGCTGGAATCGGGCAGCGCGGCGAGCAGGTCAAGCGAATCGCCGCGATACGCCGCACCCCAGTTGGTGAGGTATGCGGGCGCATGTTTTTCCAACAACATAAAGCTACTTTAAGTCTGTAGATGTAAAGTCGTCAATTTCGATAACGTGCCGCAGATGAAAGCCAAGCCATCCGCTCGACGTATCTTCGCCGAAAATCTGCGCAAGGCAAGACTGGCGAAAGGACTTTCGCAGGAAGATTTGGCGGAGTTGGCAAACCTCCATCGCACTTACGTCGGCTCGGTCGAACGGGCGGAACGAAATGTTTCAATAGACAACATGGAGCGTCTGGCCGCTGCCGTGGGTATTTCACTCTCTTCGCTGGTGCAGGAGGGCAAGCGATGAAGCCGCATCCCGACACGGTGGAACTCGAACGGCTGTTTCCGTACATCCGCGAGTATCAGGCGCTCGCTTCGAAGCACGGCATCGGCGACATCTTCCAGGACAACGGTGGAAAGCTCTGCAACTCTTGTTGGTCACAGGACTCAAATGTCTCGGCAGTCGAGAGGGCAATGATGCGCTTGATGAGCAGGGCAAGGAATACGAACTCAAGTCGGTGAACGTCCTGTTGACGCAAAGTTTTTCGACCCACCATCACATGAACCCTGTCATTCTTGCCAAGTATCGACAGGTGGATTGGCTGCTGGCCATTTACGAAGGCATAGAACTGCAAAAGATTTATCGAATGAAGCCGGCGACGTTAGAGCCGTACTTCTCAAATTGGGAAAAGAAATGGCACGAATCGGGAGGCAAAGACATCAACAATCCGAAAATTCCCGTGAAGTTTGTAGTCCAACACGGAGAAATGATTTATCAGAAAACCGGGTGATTGATTTCTGGGTGAGCAACAGCTTCACCAACCAATGCCTCGCGCAACTGGACCTCTGGGCCAACCGCGCCACCAACAAGGCCGGCGTCTATCGTCTGCCCAAAAAACTGGACGAAGAAGTCGCCCGCCTGCACCTCGACCGCATCGGTGTGAAGCTGACCAAGCTCACGAAGAAACAAGCCGATTACCTCGGCGTGCCCGCGGAAGGACCTTACAAGCCGGAGCATTACCGGTATTGAAAAATGTGTCGCACTCTAACGAGTGCTGCTGCCGAAACTCGAGAGGCGAACGGGCAACCGTTCGCCTTTTTTCTAAGCGCAAAGCAGAGGTTGAGGCGCGAGGACGTAAAGATGCCCGGCGAGGCAGGTGCTTATTGACTCAGCACTTCCACCGCATCGCCCGCGCGCACGATGCCCTCGACCAGTACAGCAGCGTACACGCCGGCCATGCCTTGGTGGGCCTGCGCGACACGCTTCAAAACGGCTGGATTCGATTCGCCCGTCTCGGGATCCAACGTAATCATCGCGCAACGCGCGTCGCGCTGGAGAAGGGAAACCACCGCTCGGGAGCCGATCCGCAGCGAACGGCCAATGTAACCGTCCTCCGCAAAACCGCCGGGCGCGTTCAAGTCCAGGTAGATGTTCGCCCGGAAACGCCGCGCATCCACGGTCGCGCCTATTTCATCACCAAGCTGCCGCGCCGTTTGCAGCGAGAGGAGCGATACGGGCCGGCAATCGGTGATCGCCCGGTCGGATCGCATCAGCGTCAACTCCGGCGCGCCGGGGAGGCCATCACGTATCGCGTGGAGCAGCGCCGGGTCGTCAATTGCCAGCCTCCGACCGGTTGGCAATTCGACGTCCACCATGAAATCCGTCGCGTCCGTGGGCGCGGGAGTCAGGCCCACTCCGGGAGCGAGATTTTCCGCTTCGGCCAGATTCGCGGGCTGTGCGGCTTTTTCGGGATGGCGGAAGCGCGGACTGCAGGCCAGAAGTTTGCGTTGCTCGCGGGCCGTAAGATAGGGGAATCCTTTGGGAGCAATCGAACTGCGAATCGCAAAGACGCGGTCGCCATGAATTCCGGCGAAACCGAGGAACGCTTCGCGCAACGACTCGCCGCGCATGCTCTTGACGGGGTAACGCCAAAGACTGGCCACTCTTCCGATGATGCTCATGGTGATGAAGGGTTTGGGGTTGGTTCTCGTTGCGGCGATTGAAGCGACCATACGCGGTTCGCGAAGCTTGTGACAAGCGCGGATTCGAGTGATCACGCACGACCACATTGTCAGGATGATGAGCCAGGATTACGTTTGCCTGCGCTTCGCACGCAGCGGCGCCAAGTTGACCAAGCTCACCAAGAAACAAGCCGATTACCTCGGCGTGCCGCCCGAAGGGCCATGCAAGCCGGAGCACTATCGCTACTGAGCGGATTCAAATTTAAAACACCAAAGGCGAATGGGAAAATCGTTCGCCTTTTTATTTGAAGCAATGCACGATTCATCAGCCATGAAAACCAAAAACATTCAACACACAGTGCTGATTCGTGCCACGCCCAAAGCGGTCTATGACGCACTGATGAACCAGAAGAAACACACGCGATTCACCGGCGAACCCGCCCGGATTCGCGCGAAAGCGGGCGCGGCCTTCACCTGTTACGACGGTTACATCAACGGCATGACGCTGGCACTTGCACCGGGCCGGTGCATTGTTCAGGCGTGGCGCTCGCGCGACTGGCCGCCCGAACACTATTCCATCGTCACGTTCGCGCTTGCCAGCATAGCTGGCGGTCGGACGCAACTTCGCTTCACGCAAGTGGGCGTGCCGGCCGGGGATTACGCCCGGAAATACCAAGGCTGGCGGACTCATTATTGGCAACCGCTCAAACGATTCTTGGAGAAGTGATTTTCAATCTTTGTGCTGACTTTGAAGCAGTCGCCCGGTTTGAATTCGCTGGCCACGAGTTTCCTCGCGCCGGCCTCCAGGTTTCCGGCTAAGTTGTCCTTGAACGGGGTCTGAAGCCGTGGGAGATTTTCCACCATGAACGCAATTAAAGTAGATGACGCGCATCGAATCCAGTTGGCCGTGCTCGCGCCGGGTGATTCGTATGAGCCGGAAATCGTCAGTGCCGACGAAATCACACTTCGCCGCGTACCTCAAGCGTCCATCAGCGTGTCACGGCCGACACTGGTCAAGGTGGAGAAGCGGGGGGCTACTCCGTGAGCGTTTCCGATCAGCCGATCTTGTCAGAAGCCATCAAAGAAGCCCTCGCTGAGTTTCCATGAAACATCTCCTGGACGTGAACGTCTTGCTGGCGGCGATCTGGGTACAGCATCCGCAACCATTGTCCTCCACGATGTCTTCGGGTATGAATGCGGCCAACAACATTTCCATCCAATGAAAAACATGAAACATTTCGCCACTCTGTTGACGCTGTTGACCTTCGCGCTCGGCAACCAGATCCGCGCCGCGGATTGGGTTGTCTATGAAGGCAAGGCCGGTCCCGGCAAAGGCAAACACATCGTCTTTCTCGCCGGTGATGAGGAGTATCGCTCGGAAGAAGGACTGCCGCAGCTCGCCAAAATTCTCGCGGTGCGCCACGGCTTCAAATGCACTGTCCTGTTCTCCCTCAACCCCGCCGACGGCACCATCGATCCCAACAACTCAAGCAACATCCCCGGCATCGAAGCGCTCGACAGCGCCGATTTATGTGTGATGCTGCTCCGCTTCCGCGAATTGCCGGACGACAAGATGAAACACTTCGTCGATTTCCTGAACGCCGGCAAACCGATCCTCGCGTTGCGCACGTCCACGCACGCGTTTGCGTACGCCAAGAATAAGCAGAGCCGCTACGCCAAATACGATTGGCAAAGCAAGGAGTGGCCGGGCGGGTTCGGCCAACAGGTGCTCGGCGACACCTGGATCAGTCACCACGGCAATCACGGCAAGGAGAGCACGCGCGGCATCATCAACGAGGCGATGAAGAATCATCCCATCCTCAAAGGCGTTGATGACATCTGGGGACCGACTGACGTTTATGGCATCACACACCTGCCCGTTGACGCCAAAGTTCTCGTTTACGGTCAAGTGCTCGATGGTATGAAACAAACCGACAAGCCGGTGGTAGGCAAAAAGAATGAACCGATGATGCCGCTGGTCTGGATTCGCAACTATGTCGGCGAGAGTGGCAAATCGAACAAAATCATTTGCACGACGATGGGAGCATCGGTTGATCTTGAAAGCGAAGGTCTGCGTCGTCTGCTCGTCAACGCCTGTTACTGGGGACTTGGCCTCGACGAAAAAATTCCCGCGAAGAACAACGTCGATTACGTCGGTGAATACAAACCGACACCCTTCGGTTTCGGCAAATTCACTAAGGGCGTCAAGCCCGCCGACCACGAATTGAAGTGACGGCTTTCTGCCGCATCCAAAACGGCGCGTTGCCACACAAACAAAAAGAGGCTGCATGGGATACGCATCCGTATTTATCTTCGCCAGCTATGGAAACCTCTGAATCCATCCTGTGTCCGTTTTGCGGCCAGCGAAGCGAACTGGTCATCGATACCAGCGTCACTTCGCAGCAGTTCACGACCGATTGCGAGGTTTGTTGCCGTCCGTTCGAAGTCATCGCGGAGTGCGAACCGGGCAAAATTCTGAGCTTGGATGTCAGCGGAAACTAAGCGAGAATTCGCCTGCTGAAATTATGAACACAAACACCATTCTCTGGATTTACATCATCCTGCTCGTTGCGGGCGGCATGGTCGGCTATCTCAAAGCCGGCAGCAAAGCGTCCATCCTAACCTCCGTCATTTTCGCGGCCCTGTTGATCCTGTGTACCATCAGAGGATTCCTCGATCCCAAATTTGGCAACACGCTGGCCGACATTATCCTGGCGGTCTTGCTGGTCTTCTTCGGATTACGCTTATCCAAGTCGAGGAAATTCATGCCCAATGGAATGATGCTGATCCTGACCTTGGCGACGCTGGCGCTGAGGCATTTGAAATTCTAACCACCCTCCCGGGCGCAACTGTTCTGCGTCCAGCCGTCTCGTGGCGCAAACTTCGCTCCCCATCTGGCAAATCCATTCTGACATTGTCGGCACGTTGCGCGACGGCAACCGCCTGGTTCTGGTGGCACCCACGGGCTCCGGCAAAACCACTCAAGTGCCGCAAATGTTGCTGGATGCGGCGTTGGCCGGCCCCAAGAAAATCGTTGTGTTGCAACCGCGCCGGGTTGCCGCCCGCACCGTGGCGGCGCGCGTCGCCTGGGAACGCGGATGCAAACTCGGCGAGGAAGTCGGCTACCAGATTCGTTTTGATGACCAAACCAGTCTCGGCACACGCATCTGCTACGTCACTGAAGGAATTCTGCTCCGCTGGTTGCAGGATGACCGCACGCTATCGGAGGTTGGCATCGTGCTCTTTGACGAATTTCACGAACGAAACTTGCTGAGCGACGTCGCGCTCGCCCTCGTCAAACATCTTCAGCAGACACAGCGGCCAGATTTGAAAATGGCTGTCATGTCCGCCACCCTCGATGCCGAGCCCGTGGCCGGGTACTTGAATGAATGTCCCATCCTCATTTCCGAAGGGCAAAGTTTTCCCGTCGAAGTCCGCTACTTGGATCACCACGACGACCGACCCGTTACGGAGCAGGCAGCCGACGCCGTCGAGCGCATCGTCAATTCCGGTGCGCCCGGTGACGTTCTTGTGTTCATGCCCGGCATGGGCGAAATCAACGCCACGATCAATGCGCTTCGCGCCGCGCACACGCACGAGCGACTCGCGCTGATTCCGCTGCACGGTGATCTGCCGGCCGAAGAACAAGACCTGGCTTTCGCTCCCAATCCACTCCGCAAGGTCGTTGTTGCCACGAACGTCGCTGAAACTTCGGTGACCATCGACGGCATTCGTCATGTCGTGGACAGCGGGATTGCGCGTGTGGCTCGTTACGATCCGGAACGCGGCATCGGCACATTATTCATTGAGGAGATCAGCCGCGCTTCCGCCGATCAACGCGAAGGCCGCGCCGGTCGCACGGCGCCGGGGACGTGTTATCGGCTGTGGACCGAGAGCGGTCAGTTGAACCGACCTGAACGCAACACGCCGGAAATCCAGCGCAGCGATCTGGCGGAAGTGGTGTTGCTGCTCCACTCGCTGGGCATCAAGCGCGCGGCTGAATTTGACTGGCTCGACAAGCCTGACCCGCAAGCGGTGGAGCGGGCGGAGAAATTGTTGCTGACGTTGGGCGCTCTCGAATCGGTAGCCGCCGACGTGAGTCGGCGGGTGAAGTCTCAAAGTGACTCGCGCTCTCACGAGCGCGGCTACGATTCGGCAGGCGACCTCACGCCAATCGGCCGGCAAATGTTGAAACTTCCGATGCATCCGCGTTACTCGCGGATGTTGGTCGAGGCCTCGCAACGCGGTTGCTTGCCCGCCGCTGCGTTGTGTGCAGCGCTGGTGAGCGGACGTGATTTGCTGATGCGGGTTGGTCGCGACGACAAACACATCGCCGAGGCGCGGGAACTGTTTGAGGCAAGCGCCGAATCGGATTTTTACACGCTGATGCGGGCATATCAGTTCGCGAAGAAAAACAATTTCAGCGTGGAGACGTGCCGTCGTTACGGCATCCACGCGCAAACCGCGCGGCAAATCGAGCAGACGTATCAGCAGATTGTGCAGATTGCGGAGAGGCAAGGGTTGGTTGGCCGTCCCAATGCAGAACAGCAACAAACACCCCTCACCCGGCCTTCGGCCACCCTCTCCCCTTCGGAATGGGAGAGGAGCGGGGTGAGGGGGCCGCCGGACCGTGCCAACGTCGCAACTTCGGACGACGCTTTGCTCCGCTGCCTCATGGCCGGATTCATCGATCAACTCTGCATCCGCCGCAGCCAGGGAACGCTGGAATGTGATCTTACTGAAGAGCGGCACGGCACATTGATGCGGGAAAGTGTGGTGCAAAACGCCACTTTGTTTGTGGCGGCGACGATTCGCGAAGTGCCGTCGCGCACTTCGGAGAATCTTACGCTGCTGGGCCTGGCCAGCGCCGTGAAGCGCGAGTGGATCGAAGAGATGTTCCCGCAACACCTTTCCACGCAGATCGAGCATCTGTTCGATCGGACGCACAAGCGCGTCGCCGCGGTGAAGCTGGTGCGCTTCCAGGACCTGGTTATTCACCATGAACATCAACGTGAGGTTGATCCGGTTGCGTCGGGCCGCTGTCTGGCCGAGGCGTATCGCAAAGGTTATTTTGAACTGCCGCTGTTCAACCATGACGTGAAGCAATTTGTGGCGCGGGTGAATTTGGTTTGCGTGGTTTCGCCGGAACTGGATTTTCCGCCGTTCGATGACGCGGCAGTTCTGAAATGCTTAACCAGGGCGTTTGACGGCTTGACGCTCGTGAAGGAAGCGCAGGCCACGCCGCTGCGCGATGTCTTCCGGGAACATCTCGCCAAGGAACAACTCGGCTGGCTGGATGAATTGATGCCGCTGGCGATTCCGTGGCCGGACGGGAGGAAGATCAAGCTGCTTTACGCGGAGGATGCGCGCGACGAAAACGGCGAGCCAAATTCGCCGGAGATTCAGGTGAAGTTGCAGGAATGTTTTCAACTGAAAGAGCACCCGCACATCTGCGAAGGGAAATTGCCCGTGAAACTCTGGCTGTGCGGGCCGGACGGCAAACGGATTGAGTCCACGTTCAACTGGCCGGCTTTCAAGACGAACAGTTATCCGAAACTGAAATCAGGTTTGCAGAAGAAATATCCGGGCGTGGCGTGGTTGTAGTGAAAAGATCTGTGAGTTAGTGTTTCACCGCCAAGGATACCAGAACTCCTACGACAATAATGAACACAACTGATAAGACGATCCACCAGAAGTAGGAATGCAGCGAACTACTCCCCTTGTTTTTCCGTTGCTCAAAATAATCAATCCAACTGCCGTCGCCACCGTTTTTCCGTATTTCTTCGTAGAGCGTGGTGGTGTGAGTGTCAGTTGCGCCGCGCTCTTTCATAAACTTAGTAAACTCCCGCTTAAAGTTCGGCGATTCATCTGTCGTAACTCCTTGGAGGTCGGTAATGCTTGGGATGTGCCTACAGTAGCAGCATGGCTCGTCGTGTTTAGCATAAATCCATTGTTTGCATTTCGGACAGACTCGCGTCGGCATTGAGTCCCAAGCATGGGGATTCCTGGGAGAAGCATGTGCATTTATAGGAGAACCAACGCGTGTTGGTTCTCGGTTTAATGTGCGAGTCTTTTGCTGGAAATTGCTTCGAGATAAAACATCCTGTGAACTCTGGATTCCGAGAGCCGAGCCGCACCAATTACAATAATTACCACTTGTCGTCTTATGACAACTGGGGCAAACGACCCCCCTGCCTTGCGCTTCGATATTCTTTAAGCTCTGTGCTGCCTCCGCTGCACTATTGGACGCATCCAGAATTTTCTTAGCTACAAGTAATTGCTGAAACCAGAACATATATTGGTAGTGCTAATTTGGGATACATTTCCGCCGAAACGGGGTTTTAATCAAGCCCAAACTCCCATCCTGATTACGTGGCGGCGTTAGCCGATCGGTTCGTCTTCACGGCATCTCCACGCGGTAACGGTAGTAATCCGCAACCTGCCATTCCTTCTCGCTGAACTCACCATAACGGGTGAAAAAGATAACCAGGTCGCCGGTTTCGCGGTCCTGGTAAAACCGGAAGTTGGAGTGCTGCACGCGCGGCGAGTCGTTGAAGTTCCGTTCGTCAATGGCGAAGATGGTGTCGCGCTTCAACGCAAAGGGTTCTTCCTGCACCTCCACGACGACCAGCGGTGAGCGCGGCCAGTTGCCATTCGGTCTTTCGCCACGCAGCGCGAGGTTTCCCATCCAGTAGAGTTTGCCGTTCTTGATGGAGCGAAACAGCGCCGAGCCGTTGGCGCCAGATTCGATGGGGTCGCCACCCGTGGCCGGCAGCGGCACTGGCGCCGACCACGTCTGGCCCTCGTCGCTGGAGAAGCTGAGCCATTTGTAGCCGGGCTTTTCCCGGAACGCGCTGTTGTCGCCGCGACAAACGGCGGCAATGCGGCCATCGGCGAGTTGAGTGATGGCGTTTTCGTCGAGGCCGCGCGAACTCATTTCGGGGTTGATGTTCAGCGCTTTTCCGAGTCGCCAGTCGAGACCACCGCGCGAATTGTATTCGCCGATGACGGTTACGGCTTCATCCACCGGCGCCCAGGTGCTTTTGTAGTGAACGGCTTTGCCGTCGGCATCGACGGTCTTTCTCATGCCGGGAAACAGGAGACGACCGTGTGAAGTTTTAAGCGGGAAGGTAAAACTCATGGCCGGCGTGCGTTGTCCGGGAAAACTGAGTTCGCGCCGCTCGGTCCATTTCCGTTTCTTCGGATCATAGATGTTCAGCTCGAGACCGTAGTCGGTGTCCACGTTCAGTTTGTCCTTCGGATAAAGCGTCTTGTCGATGAGCACAATGAGCTTGTCGGTGTCAGGATCGAAGAACGCCGCTGGTTCGGCGTAACGAATTCTGCCTTCGGGAACGACGCTGCTCTTCCATCGCACTTCGGCTTTCGCCCAGGTATTGCCGTTGTCAGCGCTCAGGCTGATGGCGTAATCGTCGTAGCCGTCCGAGTAATCCTCCCAACCGTTGCAGTGCATGAGAATTGGTTTGGTCTTGCTGACGTAGGTAACAAAGCCGGTGGCAGCGGGTCGTTTGTCACGGCAACGAATGAAAACCTCCTTGGAGAGGACTTTCATGCGGCCACTGGGCTTGGAGTTTTCGAAGTAGGGCGCGGGGAAGGTTTTTGCCCTGGGTCGAGGTTTTGTTTCCTGAGCGTGGACTTGGACTGTCGGAGTTGCGGTGACCCATAAAGCAAGTGTGATCAAAGCAACCGCGCGCAGCACTCGAGACGACGCGCGTTGGGATTCACTCTTTAGCGTGCCGCCGGAGCAAGCTGAAGCTTGAACGCCAACAGGATCCTTCGCAACCGCGTGGCGGTGTGTCCATGACAACGTCCAGATGGGTGCCTCAACAAGTGCCCTGATCTTCGATGATTTCATTGGATTGACAAATGCATGGTTCAGGTTTGGACGGAAGCATCGTAACATCACGCGGGGGTCAACCTGAAGCAAAACCGCAAATAAGAATCTGCCGGAAAAGCGTATCCGCTCATGACTTCCCGCCCGCCGCCCCTTCGTTCAAACTTTGCGGCATCGCTGCGCTTCAACGTTCCCATGCTTTCACGGTTTCAACGCCGGCACATCCCGCCGATCCAATCTCATGCTGGCTGCGTGTGCGCGGCACAAACGGCAGAAGGTTTCTTCGGGCAGGCTCAACCGGCGTCCCGCGAGCCAGATGAGGACCCAGGGTCGCCTCAGCGGCTGCGACCCCAGCGGGCGCATTTTTAACGTCCCGCGAACCAGCTCTCGACCGACCGTCCAGGGCGCCAACACCGACACGCCTAGGTTCAGCTTCACTAGTTCTTTGATTGCTTCGATGCTGGCAATCTCCATCACCGTGCTGGGCACGATGTCAAGACGACGGAAGAATTCCTCCACCAGGCGGGCGGTGAAACTGTGGCGTTGATAGAGAATGAGCGGTTGAGTGCGCAAACCTTCAGCCGTGATGGGCCGGCCGGCAGCCCACGGATGCGAGGGGGCACACACAAACATCAACTCATCCCGGAAGATCGAGCGTGCTTCCAATCCTGCGAGACTATCCGGCGCGACGCCCAAAGCCAGATCCACCTTGTTCGCGCGGACCAGCTCCACCATCTCCGGCATGTCACCTGATTCGATCTGTAGTTCGAGTTGGGCATTGGATTTTTTTATTTCGCGAATCACGCCCGGCAGAATGTGCTGGCAGGCCGAGGCGGCGGCACCGATGCGCAAGCGTGTTTGTCCCCATTTGCCGAGTCGCTTGAGCGCCTCCGCTGCCGCCTCCAGCGCCGCCAATGGCGGACTGACTTGCGCGAGAAGTTGTTCTCCGGCCTGGTTCAGCAACATCTTCTTGCCGGCGCGCTCGAATAGCCGGCAACCCAATTCCGTTTCCAGCGACTTGATCGCGTGGCTGATCGCCGAAGGCGTCAGGTGGGCTTTACGCGCGGCGGTGACGAGGCTGCCGCTCTCCGCGACGGCGCAAAACATTTTCAGAAGTCTCGTTTCCATCAGGTGACGCGCTTGGGTCAAACGTAACGTTCAAAGTCGAATTTCATTCTTGTAAAGCGGGTCAAGGTTACAAGCTTTAACATGCTTTTGACCACGCCGATTCACCAGCTTCGTTGTCTGGCGCGGATTTGAATTCGGCAGAATTTGCGCTATAGTGAGTCATGCACAAAGAAACCCTAGCCACCTTTAACGAGATGGACAAAGCCGTGCTCCTCAAAGAGTGTCTCGACAAGGCCGGTGTCCACGCCGAAATCTACGATGAATCAAAGTTGCAGAAGTTTTGGTTCATGTCGGAGTCGCTGGCCGGTAAGAAAATCCGCATCGACGAGAAGGATTTTGAAACCGCCAAACATGTTCTCGAAGGGTTGGATGCCAGAGAGGATGTGTTGCACGACTCAGTGCGTTGTCCGCAATGCAAATCGCCGCGCATCGAATACCCTCAGTTCACACGCAAATTCATCACGCCAACGCTGGTCGAGATTTTTTGCACGTTGCACCTGGTGGAGAAGGAATTTTATTGCATGGACTGCCATTTCACCTGGCCCAAGGAGGAGAAGCCGCTGCCGGATTTGGATGTGCTCGGCTGGCCGAGGAAAAGGTCCGAAACGACCGAATCAGCCCGCTGAAATTGGGGGTCTCAGTCAGGGACGTGTCTATGTGAGCCAACCGAATCGATCCTTCTTGGCGAAATACATTAATCCGAGAATCCGCATCTCCACCGTTAGAAAATACAGTCCAAGAAAACCGGAAATTATTGCTGGCACAATTGGCAGAGGGATCACAACGTCCAGCACTAGATCTCTGATGAACCCCACGCCGATGATTACTCCAAAAATCAGCCAGACAACGGCATATTCCAGCGGCACCCTTACGATGGCGGGCACGATATAAAGCGGATTCAAAGCTGCCACTGTGTCAAACATTGCCACCGCCAGAAAGCCCATCGGGAAATAAATACATCCTAGAATTACGGCAGGGATAATCGCCAAGGCCACTATATCTTGGCCACCGGTCGCCCAAATTGTCAGTCCGATGGCGGGACCAAAACAAACCAAAATCGTAGCGATGAATTGCAGCAAAGGCGCAATAATATCGCTGCCCCAGTCGGAAAATTCCGGCCAATCAGGCATAAGGTCCTCACCCAATGCCGAAGACGTAATGATTCGTCTCATGTAAGAAAACAAGTAACCAAAACCAAAGATGGTTATGATCAAAATTGCGACCAACCCGAACAGACCCGCAAAGCGAGCAAAGAATCTGGCGGAATCCATTCCAAAGTAAAACAACGTACCTGTAATCAACAAAATGATACCGTCTCCCTTAAATGGATATTTGAACGCATCCGGCAACAGGGCAAAGAAATTTCGTTTCAATGCGGGTCTGACAACCGCGTTTTGTTGCAACGGCACGCATTCGCTTCCGCAAGCACGGCAAAAATGGTGACTGACGTTGCCCACGCGGCGACTGCCAACGCAGAGAGAGCAAAAGTATCTGTTGCACTTGCGGCACATCCATTGCGCGGGGGATTTAATGTGTGACTTGCAGAAGACGGGGCCGGTGGGTGCGAGAGTTTCAAGAGGCGGTTCAGCTTCCACGGCTGGTTCGGCGGAAAGCGTCAGGCTCGTGGCGGTCAAGCGTGCCGGCTTCAACGGCACGGCTGCCGGTCGGGCCGGGGCGTCTGCGTCGAACAACATCTCGAATCCGCCGAGTCGGATGGTCTGGCCCGGTTTTAACAAGGCTTCGCGAACGGGTGACTGATCGACGAACGTGCCATTGGTCGAACCCAGGTCGGTAATCCTGGTGTCGCCGTCTGCGACCATGAACTGGCAGTGCGTGCCCGAAACGGAAGGGTCGTCCAGTTTGAATTCGGTGCCGGGCGCGCGGCCAAAGACATTCGAGCCAGGATGAAGTTGGATTTCCATGGCTTGGGCCGTTCCCGGGTTGATGAAGAGTCGCGGCATACGTTTCTGAATTTCCGGATGCTGATTGGTCAAATTCCTACCAGCCCCACCACCATTTGTCGATGTCAATGTTGGCGTTGTTTCTAAGCATTTCCATCTGCCGTCCCGTGGCCAACACGCGCTGAAAGATTTTGACCGTGACCCCGGTGTGGTCGCTCACCGATGATTCTTTCAATAATGTTCAACCGTCGCCTTATGGCCGGGAAACGCGGTGTTGTGGTCGAGCGCGTCCCGCATGGCTTGTTCCTTCTTCTGCCAGAGCGCGCCCTTCCACGTGCCTTCGTGTCCGCCGGGTGTTTGCGTTTTGCACTGGGCGAAATAGGCAAAATCAGTGTTGCGGTTCATTTTTCCGGACTGCGATTGCATCTTGATCGCGCGTTCGGAATTTACCTGGCACCCTTGAACGACAAACAGCGCGACCCAGAGGCCCGCGTAGAAAAACAATTTTCCGCACATAATAATTTGAGGCTGACGGTTAAAAAAGAGATATGAAAACGGCCCTGCGGCGTCAAGGTTTGTCTGGCTTGACGACCGAAATCACCATCGACTTCGGTTTCAAGTATTTGTTCGCCACGGTCTTCACGCCCTCTAATGTCACGGCCTCGTAATGAGCGTCTTCATTGTCGCAGTGGGCGTAGCCCAGCCCGTAGAGTTCATCCAGCGCGGTAGTCATGGCGAAGCCGCCCAAGTCTTGCCGCGCGATTTTCTTTTGGCCGATGATTTTGGCCTTCGCGCGTTTCAGTTCTTCCTCCGTCAATCCTTCAGCGCGCAATAGCGCCGCCTCCTTTAATAATTCCTGCTCGACCTGCCTGACTTTGGCCGGCTCGGTGCCGACGTAGAACGCAAAATAACCAGGAACAAGCCCAAGGAAATTCTGCGCGCCGACGTAATAGGCCAGTCCAAGCTTCTCCCGGATGCGGAGAAACAGCCGTGAGCCGAGGTCGCTGCATGCCTCCTGCAACAGTTCAAGCGCGTAACGGTTGGAATCGTGGACGGTCGCGCCGGTAAATCCGATCAGCAACACGGCTTGCTTCTTGTCGCGGGTTTCGGTGACACGTTTGATTTCTTTGAGCGGTTTGGCTTTGGGAGATTCACCTGACGTGGTGTCACCCTTTTTCCATTTGCCGAGAAGTTTTTCGACGGCGACTTTGACGTCGGAGGTTTTCACGTCGCCATAGATGGCGAGCACGGAGTTGTTGGGTCTGACCAGCTTTTCGTGAAACGCGCGCAGGTCGTTGGCCTTGATTTTTTGGACACTCTCTTCGGTGCCGAGTGAATCGAGGCCGTAACTAACCTGGCCGAAAAGCGCGCGGCGCATCGCCTTGGCCCCGCTTTGAAGCAAATTGTCGCGCTGCGCCTTGATGCCGGCCAGTTGAATCTGGCGCTCACGTTCGAGGGCAGACGCGGGAAACGTCGGGTTCAGCAGCACATCCGTCAAAAGCTTCAAACCCATGACGAAATCCTCGCTCAATACTTCTGCGTTCACGCCGAAACTGTTGTTGCCGCCGTAAGTGTCGATGCTGCCGCCGAGCGTTTCGATCTCGGTTGCGATGTCTTCGGCCGAGCGCGTCTTAGTGCCCTTGAGGAGCAACTTGCCGGTCAGTTGGGTCAGGCCATTATTCGCCGGTGTTTCAGCCAGCACGCCGCCTTTGAAGACGGCGCGAAATTCCACGAACGGGAGGCGATGATTTTCCTTAACGAGCAACCGCAAGCCGTTGGAGAGTTCGAACTTTTTAATCGCATTCTCGGTGGATGATTCAACAGCTTCCGTTGGCTTGGGCGCGGTGCCGGTGGGCAACAGCGCGTAGAGCGTGCGGTTTTCGGCGGTAAGATATTCGCGGGCGACGCGTTGAAGATCGGAGGGGGTGAGGCGTTTCACAGCCGCGAGATAGCGTTCGGAAAAATTCAGATCATTGGCCGCGAGCCAGTTGCCACCGAGGTCCTGCGCCTGGCCGGTCATGGTCTTGCGGGTCGCGAGTGTGCCGGCGGTGAATTGCTTGACGGCTTTGGAAAGTTCCTTGGCGGAGACCGGCTTCGCCTTCATCTTCTCTAATTCCGCCTGCATGGCATCACGGGCGGCGCTGAATTTGTCCGCGTCAACCAGCGCGCTCATGCCAAACAGGCCGGGGTCGCCGGGATTATAAGTCCAGGCGTCCACTGAATTGACGAGGCCTTTCTTCTCGCGCACTTCCTGGTAAAGACGCGAACTACGGCCATTGCCGAGCAACGTGGCCAGCACGTCTAGCGCGGGAATGTCGGGATGCCGGATGTCTGGAATATGCCAGCTAAAATGAAAGTGGCCGAGTTCGATGGGCGCTTCTTCGATGACTTCGCGCGGCGCGGTTTGTTTCGGTTCTGCGGGAAGAACGGCAGGAGGCAGCGACCGGGCCTTGGATTTCTCGTAAGCCTGCTTGATCTGTCCGGCGATCTCGTCCGGCTTTATGTCGCCGGCGATGATGTAGAAAACATTGTTGGGAACATATTTCTCGCGGTAGTAAGTGAGAATATCATCCGGCTTGAGTTCATTGTAGATGTCTGGGTAGCCGATGACGGTGAACCGATACGGGCTTTTGGTGTAAGCGGTTTCGAACAATCGGCGACTGGAGCGGCGACCGGGATCGTCCTGGTTCATGTCCATTTCGCGGAGGATGACTTGTTTCTCCTTGGCCATTTCGTCGGCGGGCAGGGTGGCGTGCTGCATGATGTCGCACAAAATATCGATGGCGACCTTTGCGCCGGTGTTCGGTACGTCGATGTGATAAACCGTGCGGTCAAATGAAGTGTACGCGTTCATGTAACCACCGGCGTCCTGCACTTCCTGGTCGATCCGGCTGCCGGGCCGTGTGGTCGTGCCCTTGAAGAGCATGTGTTCGAGCACGTGCGACATACCGGCGCCGAGCCACTTGCCCTCATTGACGCTGCCGGCTTTGCACCAGGCTTGTGCGGAAACTACCGGCGCGCTGTGATCTTCGCGGATAATTATGGTGAGGCCATTGTCGAGTGTGGTGACGCGCACGCCGGATGGCGTGGCGGGAATGGTGGACTTGTTTTCCGTGGCTTTCAAGGCAGAGGTGATCATAAGAACAAACTAGGGCCGGTTGGCAAAGCGAAACACATTCCTAGGCCACGCCATCAAGCCTGCGTCGGTTTGCTGTCGGAAATCCGAGCCGGTCGGCTGTCGAGTTTGGGCGCGACTTTCTTTTCCGTCGGCAAGAAAGGTAAGTGGAACGCCTCCTTGAAATCGTAACCGCCTTTGAAGTCATCGCGGCTGTCCGTCTCCGTCTTGGCCAGCAACCCGCTCTCCACCATGTTGAAAACAATTTCACCGAAATCTTCGCACGTGCGCACGCCCCATTCTTCGAAGACGGTGAGCGCCATCGGACCGAATTCGGTCAAGGCAAACTCACGGATGCCCGCCAGCAACGCCTGACCGGTCACATGCTGGATTTTGTCCTTTGTAACTTTGCCGGATTTCTTTTGTGTGTACGCCAGCGCCTCGCGCAAGAAGTTGTAGGCGTCGCGATGGTAGCGCGGGTCGTGGGCGACAATTTTTTCCAGGACTTCCTCGAAGGTTGGAATTTGCATGAGTGTCAGGGGTTGGCTGATTGATTCATGGAGGTTGGCGGATGCGCGGCACGGTACGCCTTGACGGCCCAGCCGGTCAACAAAAGGCCGAGCACGACGCACAACACCAACTGCTCTTGTCTGGTCAAATGAATCACCGGCGCAGCTTAGCGCAACCGTTGGACGATGGCAATGCTGACGAACTTGCCATCATACCAGCCTCAAAGTAGGTTGATTCCATGCCGAACAAGTCGCACCGAGGCTTTGCACTCGCGCTGATCCCAGCCCTTCTGCTCGCCATTGGCGTCGTAACCTCGCCCGCCGCCCTCGTCCTTGACGATCCGCTTCAAGGCTCCACATTGGGAACGCAGTCGGGTGGAGCGTTTGTGACTGACGGGTGGCAAGTCACAGGCCAGACGGACACGATTTATTGGCACGTGCCGACCATCACCAACGGGGCGGCCGAATTTGATGTGCGCGGTCTGTATCCGGACGAATGCCGCTCAGGCATGGCGGACAAGGTCGAACTGTTCCACATGTACGATTACACATTCAACAACGCCGACATCAATTACGCGCCCGGCTATCGCGACGACCCGTTCAAACATTTCATCCGCAAGACCGATTGCCTCGACACCGGCAGAGTGAACTCGATGGAAGTCGTTTGGCAAATCTCGCCCAACTTCACAGAACCGGATACGGCACAACTATCGTGGGACCCGAACACGACCTATCACTTCCGCGAAGAGTGGGGACCGGACGGCGCGGGTAACGCCGTGCTGAAGGTTTATCGTGACGGCGCGTTGCTGCTGACGACTTCAGTGCCCGGCACCTGGAATCCTGTGGGGCACAGTGTGCGCATCGCGGCCAGTCCTCGTCGCGCAGCGGACTTCGGCGCGCCGATTGACGCCGTTTTCGGCAACGTGAAGGTGTGGAATTTGTCGAGCGGCGCGCCCGGCGCGCCGACGGTCACGCAACCAACGAACGACGCGACGGTGCACTCGACGGTGGTGTTCATTCAATGGAGCGGTGACCCACACACGCTCTACGAGGTGCGGATCAATCGCGCCAACGATCCTGACTCCGCCATTGAGTGGGACTCCGGCGAAGTCAGTTCGGACCGCAACTTCGCGTGGACTGGGTCGCTCCAAGATCAATCCACGTACTTTGTTTTCGTACGGCTGAGCGATTCGAGCAGTTGGGGACCGTGGAGCGGGAACGGGCGCGTGTTTCATGTCGATACTACAGCAGTTCCGGATGGAGCGAATCTGGTGCAGGTCAACGGGAAATCGTTACGTGACAACAACGGGCCGTTCCTCGGCCTTGGCGCGTCATATTTTCAAGCGCTGCGTCGCGCGAAGTACGACCGCACCCGATTGAACAGCGATCTGGCGCTGCTGGCTTCGAAGGGTTTCAACTACGTGCGCATCCTTAGCATGGTGAATTGGGATGGGCTGGAGATTGCGCCCGTGAGTTTCACCAACAGCGCCGGGCATTTCGTTGCCGGTTGGCCCGATTATTGGCAACAGTTTCGCGACGTGCTCGATCTCGTGTCGGGCAACGGATTGCGCGCCGAGGTTACCGTCTTTGCCGATGCGCAGTATGTCATGCCGAGCAAAACTGCGCGACAGGCTCACCTCGACGGTATTCTGGCGAACATCACCGGTCGGGAGCATAAAATAGCTCACCTCGAAGTCGCGAACGAAGCGTGGCAGAATGGTTTTCCCGGTTCGCAAGGCGTCAGCGACCTGCGTGAGTTCGCTCAATACCTCGCCGACCACACGACTGTGCCGGTGGCCATCACGTCCAACGATGACACCAGCAATTCCGGCATCGCTTCACTTTACAGCGGCAGCGCGGCGGATTTGGCGACGGTGCATTTCAGCCGGGACACGGGCACGATTGAAGGCGGCTGGCTGCCGGTACGGGATTGTTATCGCGCGGGCAATTTGTCGGGCGTGCCACCGGTTACAAGTAACGAGCCAATCGGCGCCGGCTCGTCCGTCAGCACGGAGACTGATCCCATCAAGTTATGCGCCGCGGCGGTGTTCGCCTACATTGCGAATCTGCCGGCCTACGTTTACCACTCGCGCGCGGGCGTTTTCGGTTATGTGAATTGTTGTCCACCCTCGGGCGGCGAAGTGCGGTTCGAGGACACGGCTGGAATCAATGCGTATCAGTTTCTCCGCCAGATTTTGCCGCCAGACCTGGCGAGTTGGGTGCGCAACGACGGCTTGGAATCGAGCGCGCCCTTCACCGTTTTTTGCAACGGGCAGGCGAACAAGTATTGGCCGGACGTGAGCAGCCCCAGCAGCGGTTGCGACCGCAACATCGGCAGCGCGAAGGGCAAGGAGTTTGTGTGCTTCCCAATGGGAATCCTTGGCGGTGGCGTCACGCTGCAAGCGCGGCGGCCGGTGTCATTCCAGGTCCTAAATCCTTTGACTGGAGCGGTCGTTTACAACTATGCACTTGGCACCGGCAGCCAGGTGACACTGCCGCAAGGTCCGGGCGCTTACCTTCTCAAGGGCACTTTTCTGGACGTGGACAATCCGTGCCATCCGTGGACGCAATTCCTGGACGGTTCCAGCCTGCCCGCTTCGCCCTGGCAACCCTACCAGGGAGGCGTGGGCGGAGGGACTCTCATTGTAAATTTTCTCGACCCGGACAGCGGAGCAACAAACCAGGCACTGCGGATCAATTCCGGATCAGGTGTCAACGAGTGGTTCGTTGGCGCGTTTCCCACGGACGAATGGGCGGTCGGGGCGCGCTTCCGGCTCGCGGCTTACAGTCCCGCGGGCAGAGAGGACCTGTTGTGTTTGACCACCTACTCGACATCCATGTCTCCGGGGCCGGCGCCCGCCATCACGCTCGTGGATGGACGTTACAAACTCTGGAACTACGTGAGCGCGAATACCGAGATCATGGACCTCGGCGCCGTGGACGCGAAATTCCACACCGTTTACATCGGGGCGCGGAAAGACGGGAAAGTGATGTTGTGGTGGGACGGCAAGCTGGCTTTTGACGGCATGGCACCGCTGGTCAATCCGTTCAGTGGATATGTCGAATGGGGCAGCGGCTCGTGGCAGTATGACGCGACGACCACCGTGGACTTCGACTGGATTGTTTATGGCGACATTTGCAACCTCCCGCAATTGCTGAAAGTTAAACTCACTGGAAACAACCTTGTGCTCTCCTGGCCAACCAACGCGCTTGGTTTCGCGCTTCAGTCAACCACCAGCCTTTCATCGCCCAACTGGACGAACGTTACGAATACCGTCGGGGTCGTCAATTCCAACAATATGGTTACTAACGGGCTAACGGGATTTAGCCGGTACTTCCGTTTGCAACGATAGTCCGCTCGTCGGAATCGTGAGTCACGAGACTCGGTGTTCCCCCACAGCGACAACGCCTCGACTAACTTGCCTCGATGAAGCGGCTACCCTTCTCGACTAATTTCGCGATACAGCCAGGCACGGGCGTGGGTCCAGTAATACTTGGCGGTGCGCGGGGAAATGCCGAGCACTTCCGCTGCTTCCTCGTTCGTCATGCCGACGAAGTAACGCAGCTTCACCAGTTCCGCTTCGACTTTGTATTCGGCGGCAAGCTTGTCGAGCGCCTCGTTGACGGCGAGCAACTGGTCGTCATCGCTTGGAGACGCGAGATCCACTTTTGCAACGTCCACGCGCTGCTGATCGCCGCCGTGGCGGATGGCACGCTTGCGCCGGGCGCGTTCGATGAGAATGCGCCGCATGGCCTCGGCGGCGGCGGCGAAGAAGTGAGCGCGGCCATCCCACTTTTGATTTTCGTTGCCGACCAGGCGCAGCCAGGCTTCGTGAACGAGCGCGGTGGGTTGCAAGGTTTGTCCCGCCGCTTCGTTCGCCATCTTGTGCGCGGCCAGGCGTCTTAGCTCTTCATAGACCAGCGGCAGCAATTGATCCGCGGCCGTGGGATCGCCTTGTTGGGCTGCCTCAAGGATGCGCGTTACGTCGCTCACATGCTCCAGAATAGCGGAGAAAAAATCGGCGACAACCCGAAACAGTCAAAGAACTCGTAGCAGCCGACGTAAGGCTCATTCTGAAAATGCGGAGTGCGAAATGCGAAACGCAGAATGAAGTCAGAGCCTCGTTACCTCGGCTGCTACAATCTTAACTTTTTCACGGTTGCACCGTGCGGTAGAAGGCGGCGCCGGGCGGCGGGGAGGTTTCGTGATATTCGAGGAGGCCGGAGGCGGGCGCGGAGTTCGTGACGAGGGCGGACCACGGGCCGGTCACGCTGGGGGCGCGTTGCAATTGGTAGGTGACATTGGAGCGACCTGCGATGTTGATGAAGAAGCCGCTATTACCGTCCGGTACGAGAGTGAGCGTAGGTGGCGGGCCGAAGCCGGTGAAGATGTAGGCTGCGCCGGACTCAGAGGCACTGTTGTTGCTCTGGTCGCCGTTGACCCCGGTGGCGTTGCTGGAGTCACCCCAAGCCCCGACCACCACCGTGTCGCCCGACACCGCTCCAGCGTAGAACAGTCCGCTGCCGTTGGAGGCTTTGAGATACGCCTGCTGGGTCCAGGTTGTCCCGTTGCGCACAAAGACGTAGGCCGCGCCGGAGTTTTGGACGCTGTTGTCGCTCTGGTTGCCGTTCACTCCGCTGGCGTTGCTGTCCTCCGAATACGCCCCGATCACCACCGTGTCGCCCGATACCGACACCGGATCGCCGAAGTTGTCACCTGCATCGGTGTTGGAAGCTTTGAGATACGCCTGTTGGGTCCAGGTGGTCCCGCTGCGCACGAAGACGTAGGCCGCGCCGGAGTCTGTGGCGCCGTTGTCGCTCTGGTTGCCATTCACCCCGGTGGCGCTGCTGTCCTCCCCGTTCGCTCCGATCACCACCGTGTCGCCTGACACCGCTACCGAAACACCAAACCGATCACCACTGTACGGGTCGTAAGGGGGATTGCCTTCTGCGTTCGAAGCTTTGAGATATGCCTGCTGGCTCCAGGTTGTTCCATTGCGCACAAAGACGTAGGCTGCGCCGGATTGCGGCGCGTTATTGTCGCTCTGGTTGCCATTGACCACGGTGGCGCTGCTGGCTTCCCCATCCGCCCCAATCACCACCGTGTCGCCCGACACTGCCACCGAGATGCCGAAGCGGTCACCCGCCTCCGCGTTGGAGGCTTTGAGATAGGCCTGCTGGGTCCAGGTCGTGCCGTTGCGCACGAAGACGTAGGCCGCGCCGGAGTTATTCGCGCTGTTGTTGCTCCCGACGCCGTCCACCCCGGTGGCGTTACTGGCCTCTCCAAGTGCCCCAACCACCACTGTATCGCCCGACACCGACACCGATGAACCGAACCTGTAGAAAACATTGTTCGCGACGGTGGTGGAGGCTTTGAGATAGGCCTGCTGGCTCCAGGTCGTTCCGTTGCGCACGAAGACATAGGCTGCGCCGGCATACCAGACGCTGTTGTTGCTCTGGTCGCCGTTCACCCCAGTGGCATTGCTGCCTTCCGCCGGCGCCCCGACCACCACCGTGTCGCCCGACACCGCAACTGAACTGCCGAAACCGTCACGCAGGCCGGTATTGGAGGCTTTGAGATAGGCTTGCTGGGTCCAAGTTGTCCCGCTGCGCACGAAGACGTAGGCCGCGCCGGAACTATAAGCGCTGTTGTCGCTCTGATCACCGTCCACCCCGGTGGCGTTGCTGGATTCGTAATACGCCCCGACCACAACCGTGTCGCCCGACACCGCAACCGAACCGCCGAAGTCGTCATACGCACCGGTGTTGGAGGCTTTGAGATAGGCTTGCTGGGCGATGGGGTCAATGGTCAGCGGGTAGCGCGCGCCGCGTTCGTCAATGGCGAGACGGAGAACGGCCGTCGTCTCAATCAATCCGCCCGTAGCAGCCGACGTGAGTCGGCTCTGACCTTGCTGCGAGAAAGAATGAGCGGACTCACGTCCGCTGCTACCTGGTGCTGGCTCGAAGTGCGCGGGAAGTTTCCGCCCGTCGGCATCGCGCACGGTCAACTCCGAGTAGGTCAGGGCTGCCGCGCCTTGCGCATCCACGAAGCGCACGCCGCGTCCGTCCGCCTGCACTTCCGGACGCAACCCGCCGCGCACCGCGAGGGTGAAGGTGAGGGGAGTCAGTTCCTCGCCCGTAGCAGCCGACGTGAGTCGGCTCTGATCTTCCGGCCTTTCAGAATGAGCGGACTGACGTCCGCTGCTACGCGCCTCAAGGAGAACGGGTCGCTCGCGCACGGTGAAGCCGTGTTCCAAGCCGTGCCGGTCGTTCACGAACCATTCCTGCAACGTGGCACCCCAATCGTAAGTCACGCGTGGGCCGACCGTGTTCACGTGGGGATTGCCGCTGACGGCGCGTTCACTGCCGGCGAAACCGTAGCTCTGGAGTTCCAATCCCCATTGCCAGGTCCCCGTTGCCATGCTCTCCGTAGCAGCCGACGTGAGAAGGCTCTGATCAATTTCGGATTTCGGGTTTCGGGTTTCGGATTTTTCAGAGTGAGCCTCCTCACGTCGGCTGCTACGAGGCTCAGGCTGAACAATGAACCCACGGCCATCAAAGCGGGTCTGCCATTGCTGGCCGGGATTGCGCGCCTGATACCCGCCGTCCACGGCGAAGGCGGCGTGGCGCTGCTGCTCATATTGCTGGCGGATGCTGGACCACTCCGGCGCGCTCAGACCCTCCGGCACGGCGTCGGGCGAGGCGAGCTTTTGCGGGCGACCCGATTGAGTGGGCGCGGCCCAGACCGTTGGTGAAAGGAGCGTCGCCACCAGCAGCGCGGCGCCGACCAACGGAGCAGACAGTTTTGTGTTCATATTTCGTTTACGGTGAGCGGAGGCGGTAGAAACGGGCGTGATAATTCTTCCACTGGGGATCGCTGAAATAGGACCAGCCGTCCGTGAGGGTGTTGGTGCCCACCGGAGACCAGATGGGATTGGCCAGGTTCGTGCAGGCTTCCACCACCACGTCGATGTTCGCTGCCCAGGAGATGATGAAACCGAACACGTTTGTCTTCACGCCAAAGCTGGGACCGCTGGTTAGTATCAGCGGGTACGGAAGCAACCATAGCGCGGTCGGAATGCCGCCAAACGTCGAGTCCCAACCCGTGGTTCCCGGCAAGTAATAGACGGTCGCATTGTCGGTACCGTTGAACACAGACGAACCAAGGTTGGGGGAGTTACCTTGGAAATAGACTCCTGTCAGGCTGGTGCAGCCAGCGAACGCCACGTCCCCGATACTGGTGACGCTGTTTGGGATTGTGACACTGGCCAGGCTGGTGCAGTCTGCGAACGCCACGTCCCCGATACTGGTGACGCTGTTGGGGATTGTGACACTGATCAGGCTAGTGCATCCTTCGAACATGTAGTCCCCGATGTTGGTGACGCCAGTGCCTATCGTAGCGCTGGTCAAGCTGGTGCAGTAATAGAACGCATAGTTCCCAATGCTCGTAACGCTGTCGGGGATCGTGACGCTGGTCAGGCTGGTGCAGTTTTGGAACGCATAGTACCCGATGCTGGTGACACTATTGCCGATCGTGACGCTGATCAGGCTGGTGCAGCTATAGAACGCTTGTCCCCCAATGCTGGTGACGCCATTGCCGATCGTGACGCTGGTCAGGCTGCTGCACCAAGCGAACGCAACGTTTCCCATGTTGGTGACGCTGTCGGGGATCGTGACGCTGGTCAGGCTGCTGCATTGTTGGAACGCATTGTTCCCGATGCTGGTGACGCTGTTGCCGATTGTGACGCTGATCAGGCTGGTGCAGGCCATGAAAGCCTGGTCTCCGATGCTGGTGACGCTGTCGGGGATCGTGACGTTGGTCAGGTTGGTGCAGCCAACGAACGCCCCGCCCCCGATGCTGGTGACGCTGTTGGGGATCGTGATGCTGGTCAGGCTCCTGCAGCCACCGAACACCCCGCCCCCGATGTTGGTGACGCCGTTGGGGATCGTAACGTTGGTCAGGCTGGTGCAGTCACGGAACGCCCCTTGCCCGATGCTGGTAACGCTGCTGGGGATCGTGACGCTGGTCAGGCCGCTGCAGCCAGAGAACGCTTGGCCTCCGATGCTGGTGACGCTGTTGGGGATCGTGTAGTCACTTCCGGCTTTGCCCGCCGGGTATTGGATGAGCGTGGTCTGGCTTTTGTCGAACAAGACCCCATCCACACTGGTATAGGCTGAATTGGCTGCACCCACCGTGATTGCCGTCAGGCTAGGGCAACTAGAGAACGTCCCCTCCCCGACGTTGGTGACGCTGTTGGGGATTGTGACGCTGGTCAGGCGGCAGTAAGCGAACGCAGAATCCCCGATGCTGGTGACGTTGGTGCCTATCGTGACGCTGGTCAGGGCGTAGCAGTATAAGAACGCAGAGTTCCCGATGTTGGTGACGCTGTTGGGGATGGTGGCGCTGGTCAGGTTGCAGGATACGAACGCATCTTGCCCAATGCTGGTGACGCTGTTGCCGATCGTGACGTTGGTTAGGAGGTTGCAGAAACCGAAGGTAACATTCTCGATGCTGGTGACGCTGTTGGGGATCGTTACCCTGGTCAGGCCGCAGTGATAGAACGCCCCGCCCCCGATGCTGGTGACGTTGGTGCCGATCGTGACGCTGGTCAGGTAGCTGCAGAAATAGAACGCAGAGTCCCCGATGTTGGTGACGCTGTTGGGGATCGTGACGCTGTTCAGGCTGCTGCAGGAATCGAACGCCCCGCCCCCGATGCTGGTGACGGGCAGGCCAGTGATCGTGCTGGGAATGGTTACCACCCCGGCGAGACAGGAGGGGTACGTGATGGTGATCGCGCCGTTATTGGTTTCGTAACTGTATTGGGCTTTCACCACGGCGGGCAGCGTCAACAGTGACAGCACGGCCAGCAGTCTGATGGCGCCGCCGGTCCTTAAACGCAGCCAGACAAGTACAGCGTCGCGGGAGGCGAACTTTTGCGGGCGGCCCGATTCGGTCGGAGTGGGCGCGGCCAGCGCAACCATTGCGAGGGCTGATACCATGCGATTCCGGTTGTTCATACTTTCTTTCGTTGATTGATTTTTCGGTCCTCTGGCCGCTTGCCTTGGAGAAGCTTCCGCCAAGGCAGGTCGCGTTTGATTCGCTCACGGCCCGACTTGCTTGCGGACGATCCAATGAGACGACGGCGAGGTGGACGGGAAGAATGCCCCTCCGCAGACATACACGCAGCCGGCGGCATCGCACGCGACCGCCATCGCGAACCCGGAATGCCAAGGGCCGAAATCCTCCACCATGGCCCAAGTCGCGCCTTGGTTCGTGCCTTTCTCGACGATCCAACGGGGATAGCCCAAGATGTCGGTCACGCGGCCCACGGCATAGAGGTTGCCCGCGGGGTCAGCGTCGAGTCCGTAAAGCCAGCCTCCCGTGAGCGTGGCGTCCATCGGAATGATCGGCAGCGTGGTCCATCGGGTGCCGCCATTGGTCCCCTTGCGGACGACCCAGTTGTAAGTGGTGGTGCTGATGGCGTTCCTGCCTTTGCCGGTCGTGACGGTGATATTGGCAAATCCCCCGACGTAGAGGTTGCCAGTCCAGTCGGCGCAAAGGGCCTCCACGTTGCCGCCACTGAAGCCGGGCGGCGAGTAGCTGTCCACGGTCGTCCACGTCGCTCCGCCGTTGAGGCTCTTTTTAACCACGCCCCACGCGCCCTCCTCGGAATCGGCGGTGAAGAGTCCTGCCGAGGCACCCAGGATGCCCCGCACGCCCCCATTCTCATTCCAGGCGATCCAGGTTGCTCCGGCGTCGCTGCTCTTCAGGATGGTCGAGTGGCCGGGCAGCCTCACGCTCACATAAATGGCACCCGAAGCATCCGCCGCAAATCCAGGAGTCCCGGCGTTCGCGAGCCCGCCAACAATGTACGGGATGGCGACATCCAGGGCGGTGCCCCAGGTCGCTCCGCCATCGGCACTCTTGCGCACAATCAATCGGCTGCTATCCTGGGAGCCGAGGCCAGTCATGCCCACCGCGTAGAGATTTTGCGCCGGGTCAAGGCCGATGGCGGTGTATACGACGGAGTGGTTGGTGGGATTGGGGTTAACGTAATCCTCGATGGTGGTCCAAGTTGCGCCCTGGTCGCTGCTGCGTCGCACGATCGCGACTCGATAGCCAACCAAGCCATTATAGCCCATGCCCGCGACATAAATGTTGCCTTGAGCATCCACCGCTATGGCGTTGGCCTGCGCGTTTTTGTCGGCAACATATTGGAAGTCATCCACCGTCTGCCAGGTTTGGGCAAGGGTGGTGTGGGTGAATAAAGCGAGCGTGCCCGCCAGGGCCAGCCGCGTGGAGAGGAGTGTTTTCATGGTTTTGTTTGATGTGTTGATTTGGCTTCATCAAGTAATGCGAAGTTCAGGAGCGAAAAGGGCAAAGAAAGTTTGGCGGGCGGTGGATCGTTGAAGCGTCAAGCGGGGAAAACGGTGGATTGCAAGCGTCAGCAGGCAATTAAAGAAGTCTCAAGCCGCGCAGCCGCCGACGTGAGGAGGCGGATTTCCTGGGCAATCCACTGCGCTCTCGCCGCCTCCACACGTCGGCGGCTACTTTTTGAGCGGGGCGCGGCCCTACGGACCGCCGGTCTTTTTCCCGGCTTCGGTTTTATCAAACCCGGCCAGCTTTTGCTTCCATTCGGCGGCTTGATCAGCCCGGCCCGTGACTTCGTAAAGCTGCACCAGACGTTGAACAGTTTCCTTGAGACGCGCTTTGGTAATGATGGGGTCCTGGCCCTCCCGCATTTTCATTCCTTCGTAACCCGAGAGCAGCAGCGGCTCGGCTTCAGCGATTTTTTTCTGACCCAGCAGGCTGCCACCGAGCAGGCTCCGGGCGTTGAACGTCTGCCAGTCGTTGGGAAGTTTCCTTTCGCAGATGGCCAGGCACTCGCGGGCCAGCGGTTCGGCTTCAAACATCTTTCCTTGCTGACAGAGCACCTCGGCCAATTTTTGCAGCGTTTCAACCGTGTTAGGATGTTCGTCGCCCAGCACTTTTCTCTCGCTCGTCAGCGCTTCGCGGTACGCGCTTTCGGCCTCGGTCAGCTTACCTTCTTTTCGAAGCACATCGCCCAAGTTATTCAGCGAGCCGCTTGTGTAAGGGCTGTCATTGCCCCGCAACCTCCTCCCCATCGCCAGCGCGTCGCGATAACAAGTTTCGGCTTCAGACAGTTTGCCTTGGGCACTGAGTCCGTCAGCAAGATTGTGAACTGAGAGGGCGGTCAGTACATGCTCATTACCGAACCACCTGCGTCGCATTGCGAGTGCCTCACGGTACATGGGTTCGGCTTCAGCCGGTTTGCCGTTCCTAAGAAACACGTCGGCTAAACCGGTGAGCGAACTAGCTATCGCGGGATGATCGTTACCCAACAATTTCTTCCGTATCGTCAACGCCTCGCGATGCAGAGCTTCGGCTTCAGTCAGCTTCATTTGGTCCCAAAGCACGTAACCCAGGGCCTCTAGCGAATCGGCCACCGCTGTGTGCATGTTGCCGAGCACTTTCCTGCGTATCGCCAGCGCCGCGCGGTCCATCGCTTCGGCCTTATCATACTCGGCAAGCTGATAGTAAACTCCGCCGATCGTGCTTCGTAACTCCGCTTCGACCTCCGGCTGGTTGGTGAGGTCCCTGCCCACCCGCTCGGCCGTCTTGTCCAGGATCTCGCGCAGCATCGTCGTGTCGCGCCCCAAAGCCACCGAGGGGCCAATCCCTTTCAGCATGTCTTTGAGAAACTCGGCGACTTGTTTGCTCTTGGCGGCTTCGGCCAGCGCGTGTTGATGTTCGAAGCGCTCTTTGAGGAACAGCCAGGTCGAGACGCCGAGGCCAAAGATCAACGCGGCCGCCACCGCGCTCGTGGCGGCGACGGCGATTTTGTTGCGGCGAACGAGTTTCTGGAAACGGTAGGCCGCGCTCGGCGGCCGGGCCACGACGGGTTCGTTGTTCAGATGACGCTCGATGTCACGCGCCAAGCCGTTGGCTGTTTCGTAACGACGCGTGCGGTCCTTCTCCAGGCACTTCATCGCGATCCAATCCAAATCAGTTGAGAGAGATTTGAGTTGAGAGTTGAGCGTAGAGGCGGGGGCTTCGCCCCGCTCAACTCTCAACTTGCTTAACCTCTCAACTACCGTGGAGGGCTTTGGTGGCTCTTTCTCGCGAATGGTGCGGCGCATTTCGTCCAGACCGGCGGCGAGCAGTTCCTTCTGATCGAATGGCGTGCGGCCCGTGAGCAGTTCGTAGAGCAGCACGCCCAGGCTGTAGATGTCGCTGCGCGTGTCAATGTCCAGACTGGTCATCACCGCTTGCTCGGGACTCATGTAAGCCGGTGTGCCGATGAATTGCTCGAACGCGGTGAAGAGCGTGTGGTCGGTCAGCCGCCCCTGCGTGGCCTTGGCGATGCCGAAGTCAATCACCTTGGGCACGGGCACGCCGTCGTTGACGGTGACGAGGATGTTCGAGGGCTTGATGTCGCGGTGAATGACGCCCTTCTGGTGCGCGTGCTGGATGGCCTGACAAACCTGGATGAAGAGCTTGAGGCGGTCCGCGGTGGAAAGCTGGTTCTCGTCGCAGAACTCGGTGATCTTGATGCCGCGCACCAGTTCCATGACAAAGTAGGGGCGGCCGAGGGGAAGTGGAGAGTTGAGAGTTGAAAGTTGAGAGATGGCGTCCCCCTCACCCCGTCCCTCTCCCCCAGTGGGGGCGAGGGTGTCCGCAGGACGGGTGCGGGGGCGCTCGGTTGATCCGGCATCGAAAACCTTGGCGATGTTCGGATGGTCCATGAGCGCCAGTGCCTGCCGCTCGACCTCGAAGCGGGCGATGACTTGCTTGGTGTCCATGCCAAGCTTGATGACCTTGAGCGCCACGCGGCGGCGGACCGGTTCTTCCTGTTCGGCCATGTAAACCACGCCGCATCCGCCTTCGCCGATTTGCTGGAGCAATTTGTAGCGCCCAATTTTGTCGCCAGGCTTTTCGGTGAGCGGAATGTTGGCGGTTCGTTTGAAATCGAAGCCTGCCGGCGAGACTTCCAGGAAACTGTCCGCTTGCTCGTGAGCTTGGAGCAGGGCATCAACCTGCTGGCGCAACGCCGGGTCGCCCGCGCAGGCTTGATCCAGATAGGCCGCGCGCTCCACCGGGTGGAACTCCAAGGCGGCGTTCAGAATGGCCACTTCAGGATTGGGCTGCTCGCTCATGGTGACATTCAACTGTCTATCACTTAATGCGAAAAAGAGAAGTCGAAAGGACGAAGAATTTGGAGGAGCACCGATCTCCAGATTGGAGCGAAGAAGAGTTGGAGTTGAAGCTTTAGCTTGTTCCACCAACCCGGCGCGAGCCGACAAGCTGAAGCTTGAACTCCAACGGGCCGCTACGCCACGGCGATGTTCACCAACTTCTTCGGCACGACGATGATTTTCTTGATCGTTTTGCCGACAATGAATTGTTGCACTTTCTCGGATGCGAGGGCGGAGGATTCGAGTGTGGCATTGTCGGCGTCGGCGGGGACTTTGATCACGTCGCGGAGCTTGCCGTTGACTTGCACGGGAATCTCCAAAGTGTCTTCGACCAGCAACGCCGGATCGAATTTGGGCCAGGAGGCGTAGGCAAGACTGGTTGAGGGTTGAGAGTTGAGAGTTGAGAGTCTCGACCACAGTTCTTCTGTAAGATGCGGCGCAAACGGCGCGAGCAACTGCAAAAAAGTCCGGAGAACGGAAACAGGTTTTATCTCCCACGTCATCGCTTCGTTCACGAACACCATCATGGCGGAGATGGCGGTGTTGAAGCGCATTCCATCGAGGTCTTCGGTGACCTTCTTGATGCAGGCGTGCAGCGTCTTCAACTGTGCGGGCGTGGGCGCAATATCGCGAATCGCCGGACTCAACTTGATCAGGTGCAGCAGTTCTTTGGGTGTTTGCGGTGCTTGGGTATTTGCCTCCGTTTCCGCCTGTTCGAACTCCGTCTCGCTTTGCTCGTCCACGAACAAGCGCCAGACGCGACCGAGGAACTTGTAAACGCCGGCGACGCCCATGGTGCTCCACGGTTTGGTGTCTTGGAGCGGGCCCATGAACATTTCGTAAAGCCGGAACGCGTCCGCGCCGAATTCCGCCACCATGTCGTCGGGATTCACGACGTTGCCGCGCGACTTGGCCATCTTTTGGCCGTCTTCGCCGAGGATAAGGCCCTGGTTGACGAGTTTGAAAAACGGCTCGGGCGTCGAGACGTGGCCGAGGTCGAACAAGACCTTGTGCCAAAAGCGGGCGTAAAGCAGGTGCAACACCGCGTGCTCGGTGCCGCCCACATATAAATCAACTCCTGGCGTCGTTGATTTAGTTGAGAGTTGAGAGTTGAGAGTTGAGAGTTCGGAAGCGCCCATCCAATAATTCTCGGCTTCCTTGCCGACAAACGACTGCGCATTCTTCGTGTCGAGGTAGCGGAGATAATACCAGCATGAGCCGGCCCATTGGGGCATGGTGTTGGTCTCGCGCGTCGAGCCGTCCGGCAGATTCACCCAATCCTTCGCGCGGGCGAGTGGCGGTTCGCCGGTGGCGGTGGGTTTGTAGTCCGTGAGCGACGGCGGCAGTACGGGCAACGCGGATTCCGGCAATGCCTCGTGATAAAGATTCCCGCTCGCATCGCGCTTCCAGACAATCGGGAACGGCTCGCCCCAGTAACGCTGCCGGCTGAAGAGCCAATCGCGGAGTTTGTAGTTGATGGTGCGTTTGCCGAGGCCTTTCGCTTCGAGCCAGTCGGTGATTTTCTTTTTGGCTTCGGCGGTGGGAAGGCCGGTGATGGAGATTTCCGGGCCGGTCGAGTTTACCGAAGTGCCGTCGTCAACGAAGCCGCGCCAATCTGTTTTGGGATCGGGCGGCTGAACAACTTGGACGATGGGCAAATTGAATTGCGTGGCGAACTCGAAGTCGCGAGTGTCATGCGCGGGCACAGCCATGATTGCGCCTGTGCCGTAGCTGGCGAGAACGTAGTCGGCTATCCAAATGGGAATCTTCTCGCCGCTTACAGGATTGATGGCGTAAGCGCCGGTGAATACGCCGGTTTTTTCCTTCGCCAGTTCAGTGCGTTCCAAGTCGCTTTTGACCGAGGCCGTCCAGCGATAGAGCGTGATCGCGTCATGAGGGTCCTTGTACGTACCTGTCCATTCTCGTGGAATTCCTAGAGGCCACTCCATTGGGCCGACGCCAACCTTAAGCCATTCCTCGATGAGAGGGTGCTCTGGCGCCAATACGACGTAGGTGGCACCGAACAAAGTGTCTGGCCGCGTCGTGAACACTCGTATTTGTTTGCTTTGCTGCGACCCATGAAATGCCCAGCCGAACGTGTCAAACAGCACCTCCGCGCCTTCGCTCCGCCCAATCCAGTTCCGCTGCATTTCCTTGAGCGAATCGCTCCAGTCAATTGTATCGAGGTCGGTCAGCAAACGCTCGGCGTAGGCGGTGATGCGGAGCATCCATTGGCGCATCGGTTTGCGCACGACGGGATGGCCACCGACTTCGCTCTTGCCGTCCACGACTTCTTCGTTGGCCAGCACCGTGCCGAGCGCAGGACACCACCACACCGGCGCGTCGGTCACGTAGGCGAGACGGTGAGAATTAATAACATCACGGCGCATCTTTACCGCTTTCAACTCCAATCGCCTCACTTCTTCGTCAAACTGTCCCGAATGTTTTGAATTGTCCTCAGGTTCAGAAAAAGTGGGCAACTGTTGAACCAACGTTTCAATAGGTTCTGCCTTCCTGGTTTTCGGATTGAACCACGAGTTGTAGAGCTTGAGAAAAATCCACTGCGTCCACTTGAAATAATCCGGGTCGGTCGTGGCCAGTTCGCGCGTCCAGTCGTAGCTGAAGCCGAGGCTTTGGATCTGGCGCTTGAAGGTGGCAATGTTTTCCTCGGTGGTCTGGCGCGGATGCTGGCCGGTCTTGATGGCGTATTGCTCGGCGGGCAGGCCGAAGGCGTCCCAGCCCATCGGATGCAACACGTGCAGGCCGCAGGCGCGTTTGTAGCGCGAGAGGATGTCCGTGGCGGTGTAGCCTTCCGGATGGCCGACGTGCAATCCGGCGCCGCTGGGGTAGGGAAACATGTCGAGGATGTAAAACTTGGGCGGGAGTTGCGTCGCATCGACTTTGCCTTGCAACTTGTGACGCTGCGCGAATGGATGCGACGCGGGGATTTCATCGCCCGGATTGAAGGCGCGGAAAGCTTGTTGCTCGTCCCAGACGGTTTGCCATTTCGGCTCAATCAAATGAAACGGATATTGTCGGCGACCCGATGACATAAGCGCGGGATATTGCGGAAACCGGAGAGGCAGGGCAATGGCAGAATTCACCATCGCGGGGAATCAACGTGACGGGGCGAAGTTACAATCAGAGAAAAGTGAATCGTAACTGGTGATTGGTGAGCGACGGAGTTCGCTGAGATCGGATTGTCCTTTTCAATTGCGCAGAACATCGGTGGCCGCTGCGGGGCGCGGAGAAGAGCAAATGCTCTCTGGGTTACTCCGCGCCCGCGTTCGTTAGAAGTATCTTCGGTCGCCTTAGTTGAGTGGCAAGTTCTGGCCGCGGATTTCACCGCCAGGGTAATTGGTTGTATGGATGTTGGCGTAGGTCAGGCCCGAAACCAAATAGAACAATTGCTGCACGGTCAAAGCCTGCGTGCCGGACAGTGTGCCCGAAGTGCCAGACGTACCGCTCAACGCGAAAAGCACACCCGCTGCGTGAGTGGTATCAGCAGGTCCATGAATGTGAAAGGCGGTTGCGGCGGACAGAAGGTTCGTATAGCTGATGTTGTAGGTCAGGACGCTGTTCACGAGGTTCATCAAGCCCGATCCCGTGCCCGGAGTTACCGTGGGAGTTGGGGCCTCGGAAGCCCCGTTCATGTTCACGCCAAGCTGGAACGGGTAGATCTGACCGCGGATTTCGCCGCCGGGGTAATTGGTGTTGTGGATGTTGATGTACGTCACGCCACGCAGAAGGTGGTTCAACTGAGTGGGCGTCAGGGATAGAGATCCTGAAATTGTTCCGGAAGGGCCGCTTGGCGTGCTGAGTGGAACCAGCACATTCGTCGATTGAGTAGTGTCGGCGGGACCGTGGATATGGGCGGCGGTTGCCGGCCCGGCCAGCCCGGAGTAGCTGATGTCGTAAAGCAACTGGCTGCCGATGAACGTCAGCGAACCGCTCCCGGTGGCGCTGGTGGTCACCGGCGGGACTTCAGACGCGCCATTCAGAGTGACGGTGGTGTGGAGCGGCACGATCTGGCCGCGAATTTCTCCACCCGGGTTGTTGGTGTTGTGAATATTAAGGTACGTCATTCCATTGACGATGGCGGCGATCTGGTCTGTTGTCAGCAGCTTCGTCCCAGCGATAGTGCCTTCGGTTGCCGCGGGGACGGTCAGTGGGATTAAAACGCCGGCGGTATTGGTGGGACTGGCCAAACCGTGAATGTGCGCCGCGGTGGCGGGCGCAGATAATCCCGAAAAGTTGACATTATAGGTCAGGTTGCTGCCTTCGAGCGCCAGGGTGCCGATCGCGGTCGCCGGGGTGACGACTGCGGGAACTTCGGATGCGCCATCCATATATGCCGTAAACGCCACCACCGTGTTGGTCACCTGGTTTTGCAGACGGAAGAAACCAGCTTGGGTGTCCTTGGCGATGGCGGTGTTGCTGCTGAGAGTGGTGAGCACATTGACCCAGTTGGAGTCGGTCAGGCTCGTTTTTTTCTGCAACAGATATGGTGCATTGCCGCCGTCCCAATTGATAGCTGCAGCGAGTCCTTTGTCCGTGACATTGGTAAAGGTTTGTGCGGTCGCCGCTTCCCGTAACAGCAAAGCGGCCGTCAGACCGAGAGCAAGTGCGCTGGCGTGGCTGAACGGGTTTCTCCCGCCCGTGGCAGACTTGATCCTTGGGCGACCTTGAAGGCGCGTACACAACGATATTATGTTCATTTCTTTCTCCAGTTATTTTGGTTCAAAGTTTGGGCTTCTTGCGAAAATGTGATGTGCGAATAAGCGAAAGGTTCCCAGGAAAAGAAATCCGGCCTTTGGCAACGGTTGTTTGCTGTTTCCAGTGGAACCCACGAACCCTGCGAAGCCAAATCCGAAACTCGAAATCCCAATTGCCGCTGGCGACCGAGGTGAGCAACCTCCGGTCTGGGACGGGCGTTGCGCGGCGCAAACAGGGCTTTGAGGTCAGAGCCCTCACCGAGTCGGGCGTTCGGATTTCCTTCAGACCAGCACCGGTGCCACCGAAAACAGCGAACCGACTCGTTTCCCGTCATACCAGGCTTTGCTGTAAGCCGAACCAGCCGACTGCCTTGACTTGAAGGTGGCGCAAGGTCTTTTCACCCTGGTAATATTTCTGTGGGCCGACGTGCGGTTTGTTGTTAAAAAGGAGTCTTGAATAGGGCCGGGGATGTTGGGCTAATCTTTGACATCCGCACCGTCGGCGCTTAAATAAAGAGTAAGCATGACCCATTCGACACGACAGCAAACCGAGAGTGACCGGGCCACATGAAGACAGCAATCAGAGCGCAAACGACGATTGACACGGCGGAGCGTCTTGGCCGGCGGGGTTTTACGCTGGTTGAACTCCTGGTGGTGGTGGCGGTGATTGGCATCCTGGCGGCGTTGTTGATGCCGGCCTTGTCCCGGTCAAAAGCCAAAGCGCACGCCATCTTCTGTCTCAACAACACGAAGCAACTCACGCTGGCATGGTTGATTTACGCCGATGATCACAACGACCAGCTCCCCTACAACCTCGGCGGCGACGTCGCCCGCAAAACGGTTGCCGAAAAGAACAATTTGAACTGGGTGAATGACATCATGAGTTGGGAGTTGGATGCGGACAACACCAATGCCGCCTTGATTGCGGACGCGAGTTTGGGACCGTACGCCAACAAGGTGGTCGGCATTTACCGGTGTCCGTCTGACAATGTTCTCAGTGATATTCAGCGGGCGGCGGGGTGGAGAGGACGCGTGCGGAGCTATTCGATGAACGCCATGGTGGGAAATGCGGGCGAGCTTTCGCCATCAGGCGTGAATCAGAACAACCCCGATTACGAGCAGTTCTTCACGCTATCGTCGATCCCGCAGGCGGCGCAGATTTTTGTGTTTCTGGATGAGCACCCCGACAGCATCAACGACGGTTACTTCATCAACCAAGCCTACAAGTGGGAATGGACTGATCTGCCCGCTTCTTATCACAACGGGGCGGGTTGCTTTTCGTTCGCCGACGGACATTCCGAGACGCATCGCTGGCGCTTCGACAGCACGAAACGCCCCGCCCGCCCGGACGCGGCCCAGTTGCCGATCGCCATACCCAAGAGCGACTGGGGCGACATCGACTGGGTCACCGACCACATGAGCGTGGAACGATAGGACGACCGCCGTGCTGACGCTCAGAGGTATTTCCGGATAAAATCCTCATCACCGAATCCGCCCAGAACATAAACCTTGTCACCCGAGCTCCAACTGGCGGTCATGAGTCGGTTGACCTTGGCGATGCGCGGTTGGTTTTCGGGCGGCGCGTCCGGCAGGGAGGAACGGTCCACAACAAAAAGGAACAGGTCGCTCTTCTGGCCGGGGGCAAGCGATTTGCCGGACAGAAAACAGATCATGGCGACACGTTTATCCTGCCATCGAAGAACCCCGCAGCCTGCCACAGGTGTGGCTTGTAACGCCCTGGGCAGTACATAATTGGTGGGCGCCAGATTTTCCGCCAGATGCAACCGGACTTGATTCAGGTCGTTCGTTTCCAAAGTCATCGCGTAAGGCCGCAACACCGTGCGCACCATCCGGCTGCTAAATACGGAAAGACCGTCGCGTCCGCGAGGTTGAGACCAAAACAGGGAAAGGCCGATCAACAGGACGATGGCAGCGGCAGCCGCGAGCACAGCCGGCTGTTGCCACCAAATGATTTTGCGCGTCGGCGGACATTCGGCCAGGATTTGCTCCTTCAAAGCTTCGGGAACGGAAATCTGTTTGAGCTTTTCGCGAATGACCGCCTGGAGAGCGCAATGGGTCGCAAACCAGCTTTTCAATTCCGGGTCGCGTTGCGCCAGCCCCAACGCCTCGGTCAGGTCGGGATCGCCCCCATCGTCAATGCCGGGGCGATAAATCATCAGGATTTCTCTGGCTTGCTGATTATTCACGGGGTTCGTTTCTCGATCGCCGGGTCAGGGCAACTTCGTTGGTTAAGAGTTGTTGCAGTTGAGCCATGCCACGGGCCATCCTTGATTTGACGGTACCCAGCGGCACTTCCAGAATCGCGGCAATTTCCTTGTACGAGTAATCCTCCAGATAAAACAACGCGAGCGGGGCCTGGAAGATTTCGTCGGTCTGGGCCAGTGAGCGGAGCACTTGTGTCGAGTCCATTTGATTCACGGTCGCCGGCGAGATGGTGGGCAACTCGGCGTTCACCTGACTGAGCTCGTAATGCGGAAAACGCGTCTGTTTGCGACGCGTTTCCAGGAACTCGCGATACAAGGTGGTAAACAACCAGGTCTTCACTTTTGATTCATCGCGCAGTTGATGGCCCTTTGTGGCCCAGACATAAAATGTTTGTTGAACCAGATCACAAGCGTCGGCTTCCGTCCGCGTGAGACTGAAAGCGAACTGGTAGAGCGACTCATAAAAGCGCGCCACGAGAGTTTCAAAGTTTAAGCCAGCAGCCATACATGGCCGTCAACGATAAGAGCCATCAACGTCGGAATTGTTCCCACGCCTCTGCCCCAATCGGACAACCCAACCAGTCTGCCATCAACTCGACGCCCAAACGAGATCAAAAATTTCGACCTGCCCGGGAACTAAAGCTTCTTCGCGACCATCTCAAAGCAGGATGGACTGGCGGCTAGGGGGGAGTGCTCCCGTCCGAGCCGTAGTTCTTGTTTCGGTTATGAAATTGAGAAGGCGTTCAATGTGGGTGAGATCGTGTTCGAACAGAAGCGGAGTCGGCGTGCGGTCGTTTCATTCCACGCACGCCCGACGAGCCGCGAGGGGGAACGGCTTGCGGGCGCGGAGTCGCTCTGTACATGGTTCCGTGATCCGGCAGCTACGCGCAGAGGGAACGGGCGCACTCAAACAAATTGGGATCACCGGATGGCAGGCGCACTCGTGGATCAAGCCGTTGCGGAACCTTTGAGCCACTTCAGGTGCATCCCACGGAGCGCAGAGAGGTCGCCGTCCGGCGGGAGTCCCAATTCAGTTCCCGAAAAGCAGCAGGCTTGAAATTCCATTGCCGACATCTAAACTCACCGGGTATTATCAGAGCACGGATCCAAATGACTACGGGTTGCAAATCGTCTGCTCATGGGACGCTTCGCCCTCCAGAGCCGAGTTGGCTCTTGCCTTCCACTGGAGCAAGAACTACAGCGTCGCACCCACTTAAACCGGGAGACGCCGCATGAATCTCAAGGATCGCTGTGTGCCCTGGCTCGTGTTGCTTGTGACCACCGCGAGCGCTGGTTTCATGCTGATGTCCTGTTCGACGGTCGAGCGCACGGTGATGGCGCCGCCGGAAATTCCCGGGGCGACTTATGTGGGCAACCAAACCTGCGCGGACTGCCACACGAACATTTCCCGGCGATTTCCCGGCAGCGCTCATGCGCGTGTGCATCTGGAGACGGCGCAACTGGCTGGCGGCACGGGTTGTGAATCCTGCCACGGGCCGGGCAGCAAGCACGTGGCGGCGGGAGGCGGGCGCGGCGTGTTCGTCGTCAATCCGCGCCAGGACGCGGCGGCGTGTTTCCAATGTCACCTGGAGACGCACGCCGAGTTCAATCTCCCGCAGCACCATCCCGTGATTGAGAACCGGATGAATTGTGTGCAATGCCACGATCCGCACGGCAGCGACATTTTCAAACCGGCCGGCGGTCTGGCGATGGCCCGCTTGAACGAGAGTTGCGCGCCCTGTCACCGCGAACAAACGCGTCCGTTTGTTTTTGAACACGAGGCACTGCGGGAAGGTTGCACCGTCTGCCACAGCCCGCACGGTTCGATCAACCGCAAGCTGCTGGTTGCGCCCGACTCGAATTTGTGCCTGCGCTGCCATGCGCAGGTACAAGGGAGTCAAAGCGAAATCTACATCGGAAAAGTCAAACACACGCTGCTGTTGCGACAGGGAACCTGCTGGACTTCGGGTTGCCACACGGCGGTGCACGGGTCGAACGTTCACCCAAAAATGTTTTATTGAAGGGGATGCGAAATGCGTCGCGATAACCAACAGACCCAGCATTGGAGTTCAGCCTTCCGGCTGCTTTGGGCGCGGAGCACGCTGAAGCGTGAACTCCAACATCACCTCACGCATCACGCATCACGCATCACGTTCTCCATTTGTGCGGGATGCCTGTCCCTGACAGCGGCGGAGATCGACCCAACCAAACTGCCGCCATCAGCGAAGCTGCAAGTCGAGTTCGACCGCGACATCAAGCCCATCTTTGAAAAATCCTGCCTGCGTTGTCACGGTCCGGAAAAGCCCAAGAGCCATTTCCGTCTGGACAACCGCGAAGCCGCGCTCCAAGGCGGCGACAACAACAAGGACGACATTATTCCAGGCGACAGCGTGAAGAGCCGGCTCATCCAAAATGTAGCGCGGCTGGTGGAGGACATGGAAATGCCGCCGCCGGGCAAAGGCGAGCCGCTCAACCCCGCGCAAATCGGACTGTTGCGCGCATGGATTGATCAAGGTGCCAGTTGGCCGGAGCCGTTCCCGGTGGAGGAACGCAGCTTTGTTTTCGCGCCGACGTTGCGGTGGATTCACGTCGAAGGCAACGAGAAGAAGTTCCGCGAAAACGAGGGGATGAAAGAAGGCTGGGCGACCGGCATCGAAGAGTTTCAGTTGAAAGAGCAACTCGACAACGGCAGGACATTCACGGCGAGGGGCCGCGCGCTCTTTCAGGATCAGGATTATCAGTTGAACCTGAAATTGGAGAAACGGGAGGTCGGATTCATCAGCGGCGGATTCGAGCAATGGCGGAAATACTACGACGACACGGGTGCTTATTATCGCCCGTTTCAAGCGAAGCCTTCCTACGACCTGGATCGCAACTTGTTTTTGGACACCGGCCGCGCGTGGATTGATTTCGGGCTGACGTTGCCAGACTGGCCGCAAATGGTCTTGGGCTATGAGTATCAGTTCAAGGAGGGAACCAAATCGACGTTGCAGTGGGGGGATGTGAACGGGAAAAATATTTATCCAGCGGCCAAGGACATCGACGAGCACACGCATATTCTGAAATTCGATCTGACACAGGAATACCGGGACTGGCGGATCGAGGACAATGCGCGCGTCGAGATTTACGATTCCCGAACCCGCCGTGACAACGTGAATTCCTTCTCTTCGGGTCCTGGCCCGGACAGCGTGGTCAGTACGCGGGAAGGTTTCGAACACACCCAAGGCATGAACGCGCTGCGCCTGGAGCGACAGGTCAATGACTGGCTGTTTCTCTCCGGCGGTTACCTCTACTCGCGTCTGGATGGCAGTGCGTCGCTCAATCAGATGACGGTGGATGCCGCGGGAACACCGGTCATGGGCAATCTGACCCATGGTGGTTTTTGGTCGAGTGAGGAAATTCTGCTTCAGCGCGAAACCCACATCGTGAGCCTGGGCGGTTCATTGTTGCCCCTGGAAGGTTTCACGACGTCGCTCGGCCTGCAAACCGAATGGACGCAGCAGGAGGGCTTCGGCAATGTCAACCTGGATGAAGGCGACCCGTATCAACCGGACAACTTTGTGCATCCCGCGACGCTTCGATCGGACTTGGACAAACAGAAACTTTCGGGCGAGCTTTCGTTGCGCTTCTCCAAGATTCCGTGGACCGTGTTGTTCGCCGAGGCCCGCATCGACCACGAGAGCATCGGCCAGTTTGAGCGGGAACTCGGACAGCAGGAGGATCAGTTTGGGCCGCTGGACAGCGCCTTTTTGCGCGACACGGATTTCACCAACCTCAGCGGGGATTATCGCTTTGGTTTTAACACTTCGCCGTGGCGCTGGCTCAGTTTGAGCGCGCATTACCGGATTCAGGCCAGCGACAGTGACTACGATCATCGGCTGGATTTCAGCGACCCGCCAACGAACAGCATTCCGAACGAAGGTTATTCAGCTTTTATTCGTAATCGGAAAATCGACGGCGATGAGGTTCAAACCAAACTCGCGCTCAAGCCCGCCAAGTGGTTGAAGACGACCTTCACCTATAAATTGTTATCCACCGACTACCACACCACGACCGATCCCGTTTCCACCACGACCGCTGTGCCGGGCGGCGGAATCCAAGCGGGCAATTACGACGCCCATGTGTACAGTGTCAACGCCGCGCTCACGCCGTTTCAGCGACTTTACCTAGCCACGACCTTTTCCTACAGCGATACCCGGACATTGACCGCCCAACTCAGCGAGCCGTCGGTCGTTCCGTATCGCGGAGACGTGTACACAATCATTTCGTCAGCAACCTTCGCGCTGGACAAATCCACCGACCTGAATGCTGCGTATTCCTTTTCGCAGGCGAATTACGATCAGAACAATTATGCGTACGGACTTCCGTTGGGACTGAATTACGCCCGCCACGGAGTGATCGCCGGAGTGACCCGACGTTTGACGAGCAACCTCACGACCAATGTGCGTTACGCCTACTATCGGTACGACGAACCCAGTTCCGGTGGCGTGAATAATTACGCGGCGCATGGAGTGTTTGCGACGCTGACAATGAGGTGGCCGTGAATTTTTGCAACCGCGGTCCGATTAATGCCGCTCGGTAAATCCCCGTTGCAGTTAGAGTGTGGAAACTGTGGAAATAAAAATGTGAATTGGCTGAAGTTCATTTTCAGACTGTGTCTCCTCCTGGGCGGCGCGGCGGTCGCGTTGAGCCATGCGTCCGCGGACACGGTCACCTTGAGCCCGGTGGCGGACGCCGAAATCCGTCAGTTTTCTCCCACCAGCAATTTTGGCAGTGATGTGACAATGGTTCCGGGTGTCCTGGGCTTTACCGCCGGTCAGGAAATCAGGCGTGCCTTGCTTCGGTTTGATTTTGGCGGGCCAACAATCCCAGCCGGCGCCATCATCAATTCGGTCACGGTGAAGGTCAAAGTGGTCAAAGTGCCGTCCGGAGCGGCCAACTCCACGTTTGATCTGCGTCGGCTCCTGCAGTCGTGGAGCGAAGCTGGCGTCACGTGGAACTCTCGTTCCTCTCCCAACACACCCTGGCAGTTGCCCGGCGCCACGGGTGCGGCTGATTCAATTCCCTCGGCCAGTTCAACCGTATTCGTCACCGGGCGGGGCACGTACACATTCCCTTCCACGACGAGTTTGGTGAACGACATCCAGAGCTGGGTCAACAATCCGGGCACAAACTTCGGCTGGCTGCTCATCAGTGAAAATGAAACGACGGCCAAAACCGCCCGGCACTTCGGCACGCACGAAGATCCCAACAACACTCCGACCCTTGTCATTGATTTTTCGGTGCCGCCGGGTATTTCGGTTCAACCCCGGTCTCAGACCGTTTCCGAAGGCGACACGGTCACCAATACCGTTCAAGCCACGGGCACGCCGCCGCTGAGTTACCAGTGGCAATTCAACACCAATGACATTCCGGGTGCCACCAACAGCGTCCTGGTGTTGCCGAATGTTCAAACGAACGACACCGGCTTTTATACGGTCATCGTCCGCAACTCAGCCGGCTCGGTGGTGAGTCAGCCGGCCACACTAAATGTATTCCCGCGATCCGCGTTCCAGCCCATGGTAACAGTTATCAGCCCGGCCAACGGCGCGTTATTTCCGCTTAACTCCAACGTGCTGGTGGTTGCGGTAGCAACCGTCAGCGAACTGGCGAGCAACGCAACGATCACTCAGATGGAATTCTTCACCAACGGAATTTCCGTTGGCATCACCACCAACAATCCCGCGAGTCTGGTTCTGAGCAATCTCGCGGCGGGGGATTTCGATTTGACGGCGCACGCAACTGATTCGCAGGGCCATGTCGGCCTCTCCACCAATCCTGTGGCGATTCGTGTGCTGGCTCCTCCACTGCCACTTCTGGTTGCGCCGCCGTCCGGGGTACGGTTTGCGCTCGGCACAAACATTGCCGTGACCACCGCGATCTTGCCGCCGGCGTTGTCCGCTGACGTAGCGCGAGTCCAATTTTTCGCCAACGGGTCGTTCGTCGGCGAATCGTTGTCTGCGTCTTCCAATCTTTTCAGCATCCACTGGACGCCAACCGTGGAGCAAGACTATGTGCTGACCGCCGTCGCGACGGATATTCTGGGACAAACCGGAAGCTCTGCGCCGGTGACGAATCGGGTCCTGGTCTTCGAGTTCGTCAAACCAACCATCGCCATCACCAATTCACCGCCCAACTTCGCCCGTCTGATGTCGTCGCAGGTTTTTCTGTCCGGCACAGCGGATGACAATCAACATCTGGAATTCGTTGAACTGGTGGTCAACGGCGTGGTTGCGAAGGCCATCGGCACAACCAACTGGCAGGCGGAAATCACCCTGATACCGGGACCCAACACCATTCGGGTGCACAGCGTGGATTTCAACGGCAACGTATCTTTCGACGCCACCCGCTTTTTCTTTTATGTCGTCACCAGCCCGTTGCAGGTGGAAACGCGCGGCGCCGGAACGGTCACGCCGGACCTCACTCCCCGCCCGCTGGAAATCGGTCAGGTGTACACCCTCAGCGCCGTTCCCGATGTGGGCAGCGTGTTTGACGGTTGGGAGGCCGCCATCAACTCGATTTGGGAGAAGGTGGCCAATTCAAATAACGCGACCCTGAGTTTCGTGATGCAGTCCAACCTGACGTTGAGGGCGAATTTTATTTCCAATCCGTTTAGCTCCCTCCTGGGAACTTACGCCGGTCTGTTTTACGACCACGACACCAACACCATCGCACCGGAAAGTTCGGGCGTGTTCACCTTGCAAGTCGGCGGCCTGGGCGAATTCAGTGGGAAGCTGACAATCAACGGCGCGAGTTATTCCTACCGCGGTCGATTCAACAATCAGCGTCAGGCGACGCTGCCGGTCTTGCGCCGCCAGCTCGCCCCGGCGGTCTTGAATTTCTACTTTGATCCGGCTGACACCGCCGGCCAGATTCACGGCACCGTAACGGTGTTGATCAACGTCAATGTGACGAACGTTGTGGATGGCACCAACATCATCACGCTGACGAATATTCTTCGGACGGCGGAATTGTTGGGATACCGCAGTGTCTTTCAATTCTCATCGCCGCCCGCGCCCCAAGCCGGCGCGTACCCTTTTCATTTGGTGCGCGAAGACAACGCGCTCGAGGTCGGAACCGGCATGGCGAAAATCAATTCGTCAGGCCAGGTGCGCCTGCGTGGGAGTCTGGACGGACGCAAATTCAGTGCGGCGACTTCACTCGGGCAAAACGGTGATTGTCCCTTCTACGTCTCGCCGCGGGGCGGCAGCGAAACGGTGCTCGGCTGGTTGAATTTCACGAACGCACCGCCCGTTTCAGTCGCTGGCAAACTGTTTTGGATTGAATCCGGAGCCGGCGGCCCGCTCTTTCAGGTTGATGTTGTTCCCAGCCAGCCTTGATTCTTTGCCGGCGGACAACGCCACGAAGACGCGCCGGCTTGAAAACTTCGAAGAAGTCCGTTACACTCCTCGTGTCGCCAAACGATGAAACAATTCCTGATGCTGCTCCTCGCCGGTTTGGGCTGGTTTGGCGTGCTTGACGCTCAACGGGCGTTGAGTGCGACGGTGATCGTCAACATGAGCGGCTACCAGTTTGTCCCGCGCGATTTGACAATCAACGTCGGCGACACGGTGACCTGGACGAATCTGGACTTCACGACGCACGACACGGTGAGTGGCGTCAATGGCATTCCGAGCAATCCGCTCATTTGGAAAAGCCCGTTGTTCGGATTCGGTGGGAGATATTCCTTTACCTTCACCAACACACCCGTTGGAAAGCGCATTCCCTATTACTGCACGCCGCATTGGCGCACGTTTGGGATGATTGGATCGATCACGGTCGTCGTGCCGAACGCGCCACCGTTGGTTTCAATCGACAGTCCCACCAACGGCGCGTCGTTCATTGCGGGCGACGACGTGTTTGTCCAGGCGTTCGCCTCGGACAGCGATGGCACAGTCGCCCGTGTCGATCTTTCTGTGAATGGCAACTTGTTGCTCTCGCTTACCAATCCGCCTTACACCATGACGCTGACCAATATCGCCGTTGGCAGTTACTCACTGAGCGCGGTTGCGGTGGACAATCAAGGCGCGTCCTCCAGCCCCGCAGTCGTCAACTTTGGCGTGGGGCCGCCGGTGCCGCCCGCAATCATTTCCCAACCACAGAATCTTGTTGTTCGAGTCGGCGCGTCCAATGCTTTCGCCGTTGTTGCGACGGGCGTACCGCCGCCAACCTACCAATGGCGATTTGAGAACAACGATATTCCCGGCGCTACCAACTCCGTTTATCAAATCACCAATAGCCAGCCAACGGATGCCGGCACCTACTCCGTCATCGTCAGCAATCGCGCCGGCTTTACGAACAGTCAACCCGCGACGCTTCGCCTGGATTCGACGCCGCCCACATTCCTCCTCACCACTTCGCCGCCAAACTTCGACCGTCGCCGCTCGTCCCAAATCACCTTGGCCGGTACTGCCAACGACGACATTGGCTTGGCTCAAGTGGAACTTATCATCAACGGTGCGACCAACCTTGCCGTCGGCACCACCAACTGGGTGTTTACGAACGATTTGCCGGCCGGCCCCAACGCGATCCTTTTGCACAGTGTCGATCTGGCCGGCAATGTTTCGTCCGACGACTTCCGCTTTTTCACTTATGTTGTCGAGGCGCCACTGACCGTACGCACGAACGGGCCGGGGAGCGTCACGCCTGACCTCGATGACCGCGACCTGGAGATCGGACAGGTTTACGGCCTCAGAGCCGTTCCGGGTTTTGGATTTATTTTTGGTGGGTGGGAAGGCGTGGCCAATTCCAATTACGCGAGCGTTAATTTTGTGATGCAGTCCAATCTCGTTCTGACGGCCAATTTTATTTCCAATCCGTTCGCGACGATCAATGGGACTTACGCCGGGCTGTTCTATGACACCAACGGCGTTGCGTCGAAGAGTTCAGGATTCTTTTCACTGCACGTTGACGGCTTCGGCGCGTTCAGCGGCGGGCTGGTTGTCGATGGCGGTCGTTCCCTGTTTCGCGGCCGGTTCGATGCGCACGGCCATGTCAAAGTTCCGGTGCTGCGGCGGCAACTTGCTCCCGTGGTGCTCACCCTTAATCTCGATTTGAGCAATACAACCGGGCGAATGGATGGCCAGGTCACTGCCGGCCAATGGTCGGCTGAATTGCGAGGAGACCGCTGCGTATTCCCAGCGCTCGCCAGTTCCCCATTGCCGACCGGAGCGGGGCCGTTCCTGCTGCGACGCCATGACAACTCGATGGAAATCGCACGGGGCGTTGCGAAGATCAACCCATTCGGCCGCGTGCGCCTTCGCGGCAGTCTGAGCGATGGACCCAAGTTCAATATGACGACGTTCCTCACACCGAATGGCGATTGTCCTTTCTACGTTTCGCTCCAGGTCGGCAGCGAGACAATGATCGGCTGGCTGAATTTCGCGAACGTCTCGACTCCCGTTTACGGAACAAATCTGTTTTGGGTCAGTTCGGGAACCAACGGCTTCTCATTTCAGCTCGACGCTCTTTCCGCTCAACCCTGATTTGCTGTCCATGACAACGCTGATAATCGCCACGCGCAACGCCCACAAGGTCCAGGAAATCCGCGCCATTCTCGGCGAGAACCTCGATTACCTGACCCTGAGTGATTTTCCGAACGCACCCGCTGTTGTGGAAGATGCCGGCAGCTTTGCGGGCAACGCCACAAAGAAGGCAGCTCAACTCGCCCGATGGATTTCCAACTCACGCATCACGCATGGCGCATCACGCATCAACTTGCCCGCCTTCGTGCTGGCTGACGATTCCGGCCTGGAAGTGGACGCCCTCAACGGCGCGCCCGGCGTGCATTCAGCGCGGTTTGCCACCAACGGCGGCGCTGCCAATTCATCCGACGTGGCGAATAACACCAAACTGCTTGGCTTGCTCCAGAACGTTCCGACGGAGAAACGCGCCGCCCGCTTTCGCTGTGTGCTCGCGTTGACGCCAGTCCTCGAGCCTGCTGCTGGAACTGCCTCACCCGTTTGCAGCGCGGATGAATTTGAACTGAACACCGAATTGTTCGACGGCACGTGTGAAGGCCGAATTGGATTTTCGCCAAGCGGGCAGGGGGGATTCGGTTACGATCCGCTTTTCATTCCCGGAGGCCATCAACAGACCTTTGCTGAACTGGGCGAGAGCGTCAAAAACCAACTGAGCCACCGCGCGAAAGCACTGCTGAAACTGAAAATCCGATTGCATGCGAGATCGGTTGGCTGACGGATGGTTCGCAGTGACGATTGAACCCATCCCAACCGCTCCAAGCAGGGGAGCAATGCACGGTGGCTTGTTCCCCTCTTGGGAGGGGCCACGGGGTGGGTGAGTGGGTCGGCTGCGGCTTCATGAAGAGGGCACGGTGAGGTGGAGTGTGAACACGTGTTGGCAGACCTGATGAAGAAATCACTTCACTCCGTTCAAAAATCCACACGCAGCTTGGGCCGCAGCAACCCGTTCGTAGCAATCAGTTGGAAAGCATGTTCGCCACGAACTGCACGATGCCAGAATTCTCCGCCGGCGCATTCCAGGATCAACCCACCCGCGGCGATGTCCCACAACCGGATGTTCGCTTCGATGTAGGCATCGAATCGTCCGCTCGCCACATAGACCAAGGCCAACGCTGCCGATCCCATCGAACGCACCTTGTGCGTCCGACGGGCGAGTTGATTGAAAACCGGCAGCATCGTGTCCAGTGTCGCCTTACTCTTTGCGAAACCCATCACGACGATCGCTTCTTCGAGACGCCGACGGTCGCTGACTTTGATGATCCGTCCATTTAAACGCGCTGGCTGTCCGCGAATCGCCGTCCAGAGTTCATTGCAAAACGGATCATAGACAACGCCGGCGATGGTTTCGTGATGCGTGAACCGTGAAGCGTGATGCGTGGTGACCCCATGGGGTGAATTCCGCTCTTCGCGCTCCGCCCTCCTCGCCTGTAACGCGATGGACACGCAGGCGTGCGGAATCCCGCGGGCGAAATTGACCGTGCCATCAATCGGATCAACCACCCAGCGCTGCTCGGCGTTCAGATCGCCAACGACACCTTCCTCGCCGAGAATCGGGATGTTTGGGAAGGCCGTAAGCAGAATCTTCTCAATCAATTTCTGGCAACGAACATCGAGGGCAAGCCGGATGTCGTATCGCGTGGCCGCGTGAACTTCTTTGGTCCGATACCGGTGCTGACGCATCAACCCTCCGGCCGCGTGCGCCGCTTTGACGGCGCAGGCGAGGAACTTGTTTTGTTCGGTAAGTTTCATCCTGGTTTGGCGCGACCGACGAAATTCGCTCAACCTGCCAGGCTCTCCAAAGCCGTCTTGACGTGAACGAGTTTCGCCTGCCAGCCGGCGAGGCGTTGCTGATGTTCCAGGAGAACCTGGGGCGGAACTTTCTGGGTGAAGCCTGGGTTGGCGAGTTTCTGTTCTACCTTCACGATCTCGGCTTCATACTTTTCCTTCTCCTTCGTCAGACGGGCGCGTTCGGCTTCGACATCAACGAGTCCTTCCAGGGGCAGGAACAATTCGCCCATCGGCGTGTGCGCGGTGGGTGTGCCCTTCTTCGCGGCGTAGTTCTCGTTGATCTCGATGTTTTCGGCGTTCAACAGAATCCTGATGACTTCGCGGTCGTGCGGGAGAATTTCACGGCTCGGCTTGAGGACGAACTTTACTTTCTTACCGGACTGGATATTGCCGATGCGACGCAGGTTGCGTCCTTGCGTGACCACCTCGTATTTATCGTTGGCGAATTCGAGATAACAATCATCGAGCCCGTAGGCATCGCGGAACTCGCCTTCAAACGGCTTGGGCCAAGGCGCATTCATAATGGTCTGGCCGCCTTGACTCTCTGGCATGTCCTCGGCGTAACCCATTCCGTGCCACAACTCTTCCGTGATAAACGGTAGAAATGGATGGAACAACCGCAGCGTGTGCGAGAGCACAAAATCAATCACCGCGAGCGTGTTGGCCTTTCGCGCAGCATCGTTGCCCCTCACCCCGTCCCTCTCCCCATCGGATGGGGAGAGGGTGGCCGAAGGCCGGGTGAGGGGAGCTTCGGACAGTTGCCTGCTCAACACCGCTTTGCTCGCCTCGACATACCAATCGCAATACTCGCTCCAGAAGAAACGATAGAGCACTTGCACGGCAGCACTGAAATTGTATTCGGCCAGCGCGGTGGTGATTTCTCGGATGGCGTCGTTAAGCTTCAGCAGAATCCACTTGTCGTCGCTTGTGAGCAAGCGCGGGTCAATTTCACCCTGAATCTCGAATTCGGCGGACGAGGCGTCCGCCGCTGCGCCCGGGGCGGGCGCGCTCCCCTGCATTTGGCGGAAGCGGCAGGCGTTCCAGAGCTTGTTGCAGAAATTGCGGCCCAGTTCCACGTCCTTCTCGTCGAAGAGCACGTCCTGGCCGAGCGGCGCGCTGCGCATCGTGCCGAAACGAATCGCGTCCGCGCCGTACTTCGCGATCAGATCGAGCGGATCGGGCGAGTTGCCAAGGGACTTCGACATCTTGCGGCCCTGCTTGTCGCGGACGATGCCGGTGAAATAGACGTTGCGGAACGGCAGGTCGCCCATGAACTCGTAGCCTGCCATGATCATGCGCGCGACCCAGAAGAAAATAATTTCCGGCGCGGTGACGAGGTCGGTGGTCGGGTAGAAGGCTTGAAGTGTTGCGTTCTTGGAGTCTTGAGATTTGTCACCCGTCCAACCCATCGTGGCGAACGGCCAGAGCCAGGAACTGAACCACGTGTCGAGGACGTCTGGGTCTTGGGTGAAACCTGCCTGATCTAATTCTTTTGCCATGGAAGGATTCGTCGTCAGCGCGTGAAGAATAAATCCATCAGAAGTCTTTAGAACCTCGAAAGTAATTTCTGAAACTGTCACTGTTTTGCCGTGACGTTCTAACGTTTTTGAATCTGGGCTGACGCGAGGCTTTGACAATCGTTTGCCGTCAGGAATTTCAACTCCGCAAAGCACAAACGCATTCTCAACCATATTTTCACGAACGGGATGGTCACGAAAATTTGCACCATCAATCTTTAAACTCCACACCGGAATCCGATGCCCCCACCAAAGCTGGCGGCTGATGCACCAGTCCTGAATGTTCGTCAGCCAGTGGTCATAAACCTTCGCCCACCGCTGCGGGTGGAAACGCATTTTGCTGGGGAGCGCGCCCGCCCCGGGCGCAGCGGCGGACGCCCCGTCCGCCGCATCGTGGCGTACGGAAGAACCAGCCGTCGCCAAAGTCTCGACGCGCTCGGTGCTGCCCGCGAGGGCGCGGGCAGCGACGCCCGAGGCGGGCGTGCTCCCTTCCTGCTCCTCGCACGCCTTGGATTGCTCCACCGCCGGATACTTCAAAAACCATTGCTCGCTCAAGCGTGGCTCGATCGGCACACACGCGCGCTGACTGAAACCAATTTTGTTTTCGTACGGCTCCTCCTTCTCCAACGCGCCAAGTTCCTTGAGCTTTTCCACCGCGACTTTGCGCGCCTCGAAACGATCAAGACCCGCGAGGTCTTTGCCCGCCAGATCATTCATCGAACCGTTTGGATTCATGATGTCCACGGCGGCGAGCTTGTGGCGTTGGCCGATCTCGAAGTCGTTTTTGTCGTGCGCGGGTGTCACCTTGAGCACGCCCGTGCCGAACTCGAAGTCCACGTATTCGTCGCCGATGATCGGGATGAGCTTCTTCTCCATCGGTAATTCCGCCGGCAGCGGACGAATTGCGTGCTTGCCGATGAGGTGCGCGTAGCGCGGGTCTTTCGGATTCACCGCGATGGCGGTGTCGCCGGGAATCGTTTCCGGCCGCGTCGTGGCGATGGTGAGCCAGATTTTTCCATCTGGTCCGGGGAGCGCGCCCGCCGCGGGCGCAGTCGAATGCGCCCCGCGTTCGACATCGGGCGGCGCGAGAGTTCCGGTCAGCGGGGCGCTGACCGGTGCAGCCGGGGCGGCTGCGCTCCCCATTTCAACCTCGACTTTGAAGTAGTAGAGAAAACCTTTCTGCGATTCCATGTCCACCTCCTCGTCCGAGAGCGCGGTGAGTGATGCCGGACACCAGTTCACCATGCGTTTGCCGCGATAGATGAGGCCCTTCTTGTAAAGTTCGACGAAAACCTTTTGCACGCAGCGCGAATACTCCGGGTCCATCGTGAAGCGTTCGCGCGTCCAATCGCACGAGCAGCCGAGCTTCTTGAGTTGCTGGATGATGATGCCGCCGTGCTTTTCCTTCCACGCCCAAACGCGCTTGAGGAATTCCTCGCGCCCGAGATCATGCTTGGTTTTTCGTTCCTCCTTCTTGAGCGCCCTCTCGACCTGCACCTGCGTGGCGATGCCGGCGTGGTCCGTGCCGGGCAGCCAGAGGACTTCCTTGCCGTCCATCCGCGCCTTGCGGGCGAGGATGTCCTGGATGGTGTTGTTGAGCACGTGCCCCATGTGCAACACGCCGGTGACGTTCGGCGGCGGGATGACGATCGAATACGCCGGGCGCTTCTCGCTCACGCGCGCCGGGTCGGCGGTGAAGCAAGCGTTGCGCTGCCAGAAGTCATACCATTTGTCCTCGACGGACTGCGGTTCGTAGGCTTTGGGAATTTCTGCCATTTGCAAGCGCGAACGCTACCGAAATATTTTCCGTCGTGCAACTGTCGCGGCAACTTTTCAATGATGCATCGGTGCCGGACAACAACCCGGCGCGTCGCTGGAGAGCATCGGACTGACGTAAGGGATACCCAGTTCCATACCGCGAAGAATGAGGAGTGAGCCGAGAAGGAAGACGGTGACCGGTACTGCTTTGAGAAGTTTCAGCCGCAGGGAGAACGGAACAAGTTTTCCGGAGAGACTGATCGCGAGCATCATCGGAATCGTACCCACGCCGAACGCCAGCATGTAGAGCGCGCCATTGAGGAGATCGCCGGTGGCGGTCGCGCCTGCACCGGCGACATAGACGAGTCCGCAGGGCAGGAGGCCGTTCAACAAGCCGAGCACGAGCAGCGCGTCGGCAGAGCGGCGGCGCAGCAGAAAGCTCATGCCGGTTTTGACTTGGGTAACTAATGCGCCGATGGGCCGCCACAGAGCCAGTTTATGCGACGTGATCAGTCCGACCAGGAGTAGAACTCCAAGTGTAATCGACAGCCAACGTTGGATGCCGGCGAGCAAAAGCGTTTTGCCGAGCAGACCGAAGATCAAGCCGAGCATACAATAGGTAACGATCCGGCCAGTGTTGTAGGCGACGCGACCGACGAAGAAACTCGCCGCCCGATTTCCCGTTTGAGGCAATGCAAGCGCGAGCGGGCCGCACATGCCCGCGCAATGCAGGCTGCCAACCAGTCCGAGCATGAATGCTGTCAACAGTTCCATGGGTTCAATTCAGCATCACGCGCCGCGTTTCACGACGATGCTTTTGTCGGCGAAGTAATCCTGGCCTTGTGTGGTCCAATGCACGCGGACTTTCCAGAAGCCGGGCAGCAGCGAAGCCGCGTCCACGGTTTGTGATCCGCTGGCATCAATCTGGAGTTTCAATTCGCGGTCGCGGTCGGTGGCGGAGGGGCGATAGAGTTCGATGCGCCCGGACGTCACGCTCGACGTCTGACCAGCGGGCAGTGAAATGCTGATGCTTTGTTTCGCCGCATCGTAGGCTACGACAACCTGGTTGCTGAGCGGCGCAGTGCGGTTGAGTTGATCGAGCCGGCTTTGGAATTTGATCTCGTCCTCGTAATAGTTTGGCGTGATGAGATCGGTCTGATGTGTGCAGGCGATGGCGATCAGCGCCGCCGTGCCGCAGATGAAGATTACGAACGTGGCAATGATGGCGTGAGGCCAGAGGTTGCGGAGGGGAGCGGTGGAATGGTCAGTCGTGTTCATGTTTGTCGTCATGGTCGCGGTCGTCGCGCGGGCCGATGAAGGTGGTATAGATCGCTTCAATGTGTTTGCCGTTTGAGTAAACGCCGATGACCAGCGGAAGTTTGCCGTGCCGGATGAGTTTGGGATCGAGACCAATCAGCACGGAATTCTCCGCGAGTTGTTGCGGCGGTACGACGATGTGGCCGCCCATGACTTGCAATTCGCCTTTCACGTTTTCTAGTTTGAACTCGATGGGAATCTCCCGCGACGTTTTGTTCACAACCTTGACGGTGTAGAGGTTGCTCAGGTGACCGTCAGGCATCATCTGAAACATCGAACCAGGCGCGCGCAGCATCGTGGCTTCGACATCGGAGCGCGTGAAGACGAGCACCATCCACAACGCGATGAGGGCAAGCAGCACGATCGCGTAGCCGACGAGCCGCGGCGTGACGCGCAATCGTTCGCCACGCTCGATGCCGTTGAGTGACGCGAAGCGGATCAGGCCGCGCGGGCGCTTGATCTTGTCCATCACGTCGTCGCAGGCATCAATGCACGCGGTGCAGTTCACGCATTCCATTTGGGTGCCGTCGCGGATGTCAATGCCGGTCGGGCAGACGGTCACGCATTGATAACAGTCGATGCAGTCGCCGAAGCCGTCGTGCCGGCGTTGCATCGGCGGGACGTTGCGCCGGAGCGTGCCGCGTTTCTCGCCGCGCTTGTAATCGTACGCAACGACGATCGTGTTCTCGTCGAGCAACGTGGATTGCAACCGGCCATAAGGGCAGATGAAGGTGCAGGCCTGTTCGCGGAAGCGGGCGAAGATGCCATAGAACAACAGGGTGAACAGGATCATGAACGTCAGCCCGCTGAGATGATTCATCGGATCGTCGGCGATGATGTGGAACAACTGCTCCGTGCCGATGAAGTAAGCAAGCAGCGTGTTGCCGATGAGGAAAGACAGCGCGAAGAAGATCGCGTGCTTGCCGAGCTTCTTGATGATCTTGGTGGCGGTCCACGGCGCCTTGTTCAACGCGCGCTGTTCGTGGGCGTCGCCTTCGATAAAATATTCGATCTTGCGAAAGACCATTTCCATGAGCACGGTCTGCGGGCAGGTCCAACCGCACCAGAGCCGGCCGAACGCCGTCGTGAAGATCACAATGCCAACCAGAAACACCAGCATCGTGACTGCCGAAATGATCATGTCCTGCGGCCAGAAGATTTGTCCGAGGATGACGAACTTGCGCTCGAGGAAGTTGAGCAGGAGCAGCGGGTTGCCGTTGATCCTGACAAACGGGCCGATGAACATCACCGCCAGCAGCAGCCAACTTACCCAGGTGCGCGCGCGGGTGAAGCGGCCATGCGGCTTGCGCGGATAAATCCATACGCGATGCCCTTCCTGGTCGGCGGTCGCGAGATGGTCGCGATAATCCTTCCAGTCCACGGGTTTCACCGCCTCTTCAGGGAGCGGAGTCGGCACTGGCTTTTTTTCCGGCGGGGGCAGCATGGTCAATGCTCCAAATTCCAAGCTCCAAATTCCAGAGAAGCATCAAGCTTTGAATTCCAAATAACTCCGCTAAGCGGGACTATCGCTTTGCAGTTTGGTGCTTGGAATTTCTCTGGCGCTTGGATGTTGGTGCTTGGATATTTCATTCGAATTCACTGGGTCCGGTTTTTGTCGGCGCGAGATTTTCCGGCGGCTTCGGATTCGGCGGTTTCGTACCGCGGAACGTATAGATGAAACTCGCGACTTCATGGATCTGTTTAGGGTTGAGGGTTGTCTTCCAGGTGATCATGCCTTTCTCCGGCACGCCGTTCCAGATGGTTTTCACGTTGTCCACGAAGTTCGAACCGTGAATCCAGTAGTCGTCGCACAGGTTCGGGCCGACCAGTCCGCCGCCATCCGGTCGATGGCAAGGTGCGCAGAGCGTCATGAAGGTTTGGCGTCCAGCATTGAGCACGGCAGGTTCCTTGGACGGCTCGAGGCTGCCGATCGTGGATTCAAATTTCGTCATCGTAGCACTTTTGAGTTTCTCGCCGGCGGCCCGTTCTTCCTCATACTCGGCGGCGGAGAGCTTGCCGAGGTCGAATACGTGGTAGTAACTCAGATAGATAGCTGCGAAAATGATGGTGATGTAAAACAGCCACACCCACCAGCGCGGCAGCTTGTTGTCGAGCTCGCGGATGCCGTCGGCCTCGTGGTCGAGCAGCAGGGGATCGTTTTGGTCGTTCATAGGCTCAAGGTTTGCAATCGGATTCAGGTTTATTTTGGGGCGCGCTGTCTTCGAGCGGCAACTGGCTCATCGTGTTCAAGTGCGACTTCTTCATCCGCGCCGCCCAGACCAATACGCCGATGAAGAACGCGAAGAAAATGCTGATCGAGAGGACGCCATAGGCGCCCACTCCGCCGATGTGTTCGAGAACTTGTTTGATCATGGTTGCCTCATTTGGTTGTTGCCGAAGCCACCGGCGCAGGCGTGGCGGGCGCGGATTTGATGTCTTTGCCGAGCCGTTGCAGATACGCGATCAGCGCGATGACCTCACGATTCGTCTCGGTGTTTACCATGCCGGCTTTCAGGCCGAGCACGATCTGGCTGGCTTGCGCCGTCAGATCTTTCTGTGCCGCACCATTCTCATAGCCGGCGGGATAGGGCACGCCGATCTTGCGCAGTGCGCCGAGGCGCGAGGGCAATGAGGTCGTGTCGAGTCTTTGCGTCAACAGCCATGAATAGCGCGGCATGATCGAGCCGGGCGAAGTGCTGCGCGGATCGTCCATGTGATTGTAATGCCAGGCGTCGGGATACTTGCCGCCTTCGCGATGCAGGTCCGGCCCGGTGCGCTTCGAGCCCCAGAGAAATGGGTGATCGTAGATGTATTCGCCGGACTTCGAGTATTCGCCGTAGCGTTCGGTCTCGGAGCGGAACGGGCGCACCATCTGCGAGTGACAGCCGACGCAACCTTCGCGAATGTAGATGTCGCGACCCAAAACTTCGAGCGGTGTGTAGGGTTTCACCGACGAAATCGTCGGCACGTTTTCCTTGATGAGATACATCGGGATGATTTCGATCAATCCGCCAACGAGAACCGCGACCACTGCCAGCGCGGTGAACAACAACGGTTTGGCTTCGAGGAAGCGATGGCCTTTGTAGGGGCCATGTTCCATGGCGGAAGTTTTCTCCAGCGCGGGTGCGTGCGCCTCCTGATCTTCCACGAACTTGCCACTCCTGGCCGTGCGGTAGAGATTGAACGCCATCAACACCGCGCCGATGATGTAAAGCGAGCCACCGATGGCGCGCAACCGATACAGCGGCACAATCTGCAAAACCGTTTCCAGAAAGTTCGGATATTGCAGGAAGCCGTCCTGGTTGAATTGCTTCCACATCAAACCTTGCGTCACACCGCTGGCATACATCGGCACGACGTAGAAAATCATTCCCATGACCGCGATCCAGAAGTGATAGTTCGCGAGTTTGTTCGACCAGAGCTTGGTGTTGTAGAGCCGCGGGAACAGCCAATAGAGCACCGAGAAGGTGAGAAACCCGTTCCAACCGAGCGCGCCGGTGTGGACGTGCGCGATGGTCCAGTCGGTATAATGCGAAAGCGAGTTGATGCTCTTGATTGCGAGCGTCGGGCCTTCGAGTGTCGCCATGCCATAAGCGGTGACGGCGACGACCATGAATTTCAGCATTGGTTCGGTGCGAAGCTTGTCCCAGGCCCCGCGCAAGGTGAGCAAACCGTTCAACATGCCGCCCCAACTCGGCGCGATGAGCATCAATGAGAACACCATTCCCAGCGATTGCGCCCAGTCCGGCAATGCGGTGTAAAGCAAGTGGTGCGGCCCGGCCCAGATATAGATGAAAATCAGCGCCCAAAAATGAATGATCGAAAGCCGGTAACTGAACACCGGACGCTCCGCCGCTTTCGGCAGGAAATAATACATCAAGCCGAGATACGGCGTGGTGAGAAAGAACGCGACGGCGTTGTGGCCGTACCACCATTGCACGAGCGCATCCTGCACACCGGCATACATCGAGTAGCTCTTGAACAGGCTCGCAGGAATTTCCAGCGAGTTGATGATGTGCAGCACAGCGACCGTGAACGCCGTGGCAATGTAGAACCAGATCGCCACATACATGTGCTGCTCGCGGCGCTTGATGATCGTGCCCATCAGGTTCACGGTGAACGCGACCCACACGACCGCGATGGCGATGTCAATGGGCCATTCCAATTCCGCATACTCCTTGCTGGTGGTGAGCCCGAGCGGCAAGGTGATCGCCGCGCTGACAATGATCGCCTGCCAGCCCCAGAAGTTGAACCAGCTCAAGAAATCGCTGAACATGCGCGCCTTGCAGAGTCGTTGCAGCGAATAATAAATGCCCATGAACATACCGTTGCCGACGAAGGCGAAGATCACGGCGTTCGTGTGCAGCGGGCGCAATCGGCCGAACGTGGTGAATTGCAGGTTGAGGTTCAGGTCCGGCCAAAACAACTGGCACGCGATCAAGAGGCCTGCGCTGAAACCCACGAGTCCCCAGATGACCGTGGCGATGGCGAACGCGCGCACGATTCTGTTGTCGTATTTGAATGTTTCTACGTTTGAGTTCATAGGTTGTTGGAAATCATTTCTTCGGCTGGCTGTGTTCGGAGGCGAGAGAACGTCGCTGGTTTTTGTCCGGTTCCCCCTCACCCCGGCCCTCTCCCGCTGGGAGAGGGAGAATTGCTGTCAGGTTTTGGAGATGGCGTGAGTCGGAGATGGCCGGACGCGCGTTCGCCAAATCAGAAGCTCGCGCTTGCTGTTCCCTCTCCCGGCGGGAGAAGGTCAGGGTGAGGGGGAGTCGTGAATCGTGAGCGTGCTCAGGATTTACTCCGCCGGTTTCCTCCATCAGCACCCGCATCGAAGGCGTGAGCGTGTCCTCGTATTGACCGGAACGCACGGACCAGATGAAGCCAAAGAGAAATAGCGTCGCCATAACCAGGCTCGCGAGGATGAGAATCAGGATCACGCTCATGACACCGCCTCCGGAATCGAGCGACCGCCGAGCGCGCGGAACTCGCCGACGTTTGCAGAATGATTCTCCCTCTCCCTTTCGGAAAGGGAGAGGGACGGGGTGAGGGTTTGCTCTGAGTTGTCCGAAACAACACGATCCGCGAGAAGCCCGCTCCGTCGCGCCGCCCAAGTCGTCACGCCGCACGCAAACAAAACCACACTCGCCGAACTCAGCGGCATCAACACCGCGCAAGTGAGTGGCGAAAGCAATCCCGCCGCCGCGATGCTCACGCCAACGATGTTGTAGAGCGACGAAATGCCGAAGCTGATCCGCACAATCCATGCGCTGCGCCGGGCCAGAGTGAGAATTTCGAAAAGCTGCGGTACGTGTCCGGCATCGAGAATCACATCGCTCGCGGGCGAGAACGCGCCGATCTTCTCCACCACCGCCACGCCCACGTCGGCCTGCTTGAGCGCGCCCGCGTCGTTCAACCCGTCACCCACCATCATCACCGTCTTGCCGCATTCCTGCAGGCGACGAATAAAGCCGAGTTTGTCGAGCGGGCTTTGATTGAAATTCAACTTCGCGTCGTTGCCGAACAGCTCAAGGAAACACGCGCGCTCGCGTTCGTTGTCACCGGAAAGCAACGCCAGTTCGTAACGACCTGCCAGCCGGCGGATGAGTTGATCTGCCTCCGGCCGCAGCGAACTCGATAGCACGAACGCGCCGCGATGCCGGCCATCAATCGCCACGTGGACGACGCTGCCGCTTCCCTCGTAGCAGCCGACGTGAGGAGGCTCTGACTTAATGTCTTGGTAGGTGGAAGTTAGAGCCTCCTTACGTTGGCTGCTACCAAGCGCGCCGCGCGACTCCAGCCACACCCGCGAGCCAAGCCAGATTTCGCGTCCGTTGACCTGGCCTTCGATACCACAGCCGGGAGTTTCGAGAAACGAGCGCACTGGTTCAGGAAATAGCCTGCTCCCGAATGATTCGCTGATACGCACCGAGTGCGGATGTGTCGAGTGCCGGGTAAGTGAAAAAATGCAGGTCCGCTCCGCCTCGTTTAGCTCCGCGCCTTCAAACTTCACGGCCTTCGCGCCCGTCGAAGTGAGCGTGCCAGTCTTGTCGAAGACAATGGCGTCCACCAGCGCGAGACGTTCCAGCACAAGCGCGTTCTTGAGAAACACGCTGATCTGCGCGAGCCAGCGTTGCGCTGTGCCGAGCGTGAACGGCGCGGCCAACGCCAACGCACATGGACACGCAACGATCAGCACGGACGTGAATGCCTTGACACCGCGCGGCAAGTTGCCCGAGGCAATCCAAAAAGCCGCCACCGCTACCGCGATTGAAATCACGATCAGCGTGAAGCGGCGGCTGTAACGGTTTGTAAGCGTATTGAAGTCTTGATTGCGGTTTTTGCGGAACGTTTCGTGATTCCAGAGTGAAGTGAGATAGCTTTGCGAAACCGCCTTGAGCGTTTCGATTTCGATGGCCGAGCCGATCTGCTGGCCGCCCGCGTAAAGATGATCGCCCTCACTTCTAGCCACGGGTTCAGATTCGCCGGTGACGAAGCTGTAATCGATGAACGCCGGCCCGCTGATGAGTTTCGCATCGGCTGGAACCAATTCACCATTCCGGATGATGATGCGGTCACCGATCTGGAGTTGGGAGAGCGGGACACGTTCTTCAGTTTTGTTCTGACTCCTGCGCGTCACCGAGAGTGGGAAGAAAGATTTGTAATCGCGATCAAAGGCCATTCGCTCATAGGTCTTCGCTTGGAACATACGACCGCAGAGCAGAAAGAATATCAATCCCGTCAGCGAATCGCAGTAGCCTTCGCCAGTGCGTGTGATGATCTCGTAGGCGCTCTCGCCGTAAATCGCGGCGAGGCCAAGGGCGATGGGCACATCGAGCGTGAGAACGCGCTGACGCAGCGAGAGCAGTGCGGACTTCCAATAATCCGACGCGCTGAAAATCACAACCGGCAGCGCGAGCGCGAGACTGGCCCAGCCGAAGAGAGTTTTGAAATTGCCGCCGTTGAAGCTATTCAACCCAAAGTATTGTGGGATGCTGAACAGCATGATATTGCCGAACGCAAATCCCGCTATGCCGACTTGCAACCAGGCTCGCTTGCGGGCGGGGCCGCCTTTCGGCTTATCCAATTCGTCGAAGGTGAGCGTCGGCTCATAGCCGATGGACGCGAGCAGCGCCACCAGTTCGCTGAGTTTGAGTTTCCTCGTCGCGAACGTGATGGCGACTTCGCGTCGGGCGAAGTTGACTTGTGAACGGCCAACGGCGGGATGCAGCCGGAATAGATTTTCCAGCAACCACACGCAGGCGATGCAGTGAATGGCCGGCACGTGGAACGTGACCTTGCTTTGCTTGCCGTCCGTGAAATCCAGCAAGCGTTGCAGCAAAGCCAGCTCGTCGAGGTAAGCCCATTGCTCGCTGGGCGTGGTTTTCTGGATGCGCGCGCCGGGATTCCGCCTTAGATCGTAGTAGTGGCCGAGGCCAGTCTCGGTCAGCAGATCGTGAACCACCAGACAGCCGTTGCAGCAGAACAGTTTTTCATTCCTTGCGAACGAGTCGTCCCGACAACGCTGTCCGCAATGGAAGCACGCTGCCTTCTCCGACGATTCTCCGTCGCAGACGGTCGTGTTGATTCTATTCGCTGTTACCTTTGTCACATCACAAAACCATCGTTATTATTTCCAGAAGCGTGCTGAAATGAACGCGCCCTGACGCTCGGTTCATAACCAAGCCAGGTATCGTCAGGAGAAATCCTTCATCCGCTTGGGGAATAAAATGTGGCATTCGAGGCGAATGAACCAAACCTTCCTTGCCAAAAACTTGCCATATTTTGCGAACCAACTGGCGTCACGTCTGATGACGACCAATAGGGTGTGAATAGAGAAGAGGATGGCAACCGTGCGTTTCAACGGCGGCTAACGCTATGGAACGGATTGGATAAGGTTCCGACTTTACCAACGTTGCACCAACCGATATTCCATGCTGTCCACCAACGCTTGCAAGCTGGCTTCGATGATGTTCTCGCTCACACCGACCGTGCCCCACTCGCGTTTTCCGTCCGTGGATTGAATCAGCACTCGAGTTCGGGCCGCAGTCCCCGCGACGCCATCCAGGATGCGCACCTTGTAGTCGGTGAGCGAAACATTCTTGACCTTCGGAAAGGATTTGCTGAGCGCGAGGCGCAGCGCGGAGTCGAGCGCATTCACCGGCCCGTCGCCTTCCGCCACCTCGTGATGGACCTGCTTGCCGACCCGCACTCGTACCGTCGCTTCACAAACGGATTCCTTTACGTCGCGGCGCATCGAGACGTGATAGGTCTCCACTGTGAACAGCAGTTCCGGGTTGTGATCGAGCACGCCGCGAATCAGCAAGGCCAGTGACGCCTCGGCAGCTTCGTACTCGTAACCCTGCGACTCCAACTCCTTTACGCGCGTGGTGATCGTCTTCAACTCCGGCATGTCGGCCGTAAGCTTGAAGCCGAGTTCTGCCGCTTTCATCAGAATGTTGGTGCGTCCGGACATGTCACTGATCAGCACGCGGCGGAAATTGCCCACGCTCGCGGGGTCAATGTGCTCATAGCTCCTCGCGGCGCGGCCAATGGCGTGGACGTGCATCCCGCCTTTGTGTGCGAAGGCGGTTTGCCCGACCCACGGCCGGCGCGGGTCGTGCCGCACGTTGGCGATTTCGTCCACGAACTCGGAGAGTTCCTTCAACTTGGGCAAAGACTTCGCGGGCACGCCGGTTTTCTTTAGCTTGAAATGCACGAGCGGGATCACGCTGGTGAGACTGCAATTACCCGTGCGTTCGCCATAACCGTTGATCGTGCCTTGAACGTGCGTCGCGCCGGCCTCCAAACCGGCGAGCGCGTTGGCCACGCCGACGCCGATGTCGTCGTGAGTGTGGATGCCGAGGCGCGCCGTCAGCTTGTTCCTGGCCACGGCAGTGATGTGTGCGATCTCGGACGGCAGACAACCGCCATTCGTGTCGCAAAGGACGACACATTGCGCCCCGGCTTTTTCCGCAGCCTGCCAGGTGGCGAGGGCGTACTCCGGTTCATCCTTGTAGCCATCGAAACTGTGTTCCGCGTCGTAGATGACCACTTTGCCATGGTCCTTGAGATAGCGAATCGTATCGGCGATCATGGCTAGATTCTCGTCCGGTTTGGCGCGCAGGACTTCAGTGACGTGCAGCAGCCAGGTTTTGCCGACGATGGTGACGACCGGCGTGTTCGCCTCGAGCACCTGCCGCATCAAATCATCCTTCTCCACGGCCACGCCTTTGCGCCGGGTCATGCTGAAGGCAGCGATTCGGGCGGACTTCCATTTGCGTCGGGCGGCCTGCTTGAAGAATTCCAGGTCTTTGGGGTTTGATCCGGGCCAGCCGCCTTCAATGTAATGAACCCCAAAATCGTCCAGTTTGTCCGCAATGCTGAGCTTGTCCATCACCGAGAAATTGATGCCTTCGCCCTGACTGCCGTCGCGCAGGGTTGTATCGTATATTTCAACTTCGGGTTTCATGGTTGCCGCCGTAGCGGGAAGGGATTTCTACGATAGTCGGCCGGAGTTGGAAAGCTCAAACCGGGGAAAACATTCCGCTTGACGGCATCTGTTATTATTGTACGTTCTGAACAGACAGAAATAACAGAACACTATGAAGAAGCTCACACCGGTTCAACAAAAATTCATCCTTCACTGGGGCAAGATGGGGACGCAGTGGGGCATCAACCGCACGGTCGCCCAGATTCATGCGCTGCTTTACCTTTCGCCCAAACCGCTGAACGCCGAAGAGATTGCGGATACCCTGTCCGTGGCCCGTTCAAACGTCAGTTCGAGCCTGTGGGAGCTGCAAGGGTGGAGGATCGTCAAGACGGTTCATGTCCTGGGCGACCGGCGCGATCACTTTGAATCGGTAAAGGACGTTTGGGAGATGTTTCGCACTGTGCTGGACGAACGGAAACGGCGCGAGATCGATCCCACGCTGGCGATGCTGCAGGAATGTGTCACGGAAGCCGACAACACCAAACCAGCCGACGCTCACACGAAAGAGCGCCTGGCCGCATTGCTCGATTTCTTTGAAACCACGACGACGTGGTACTCGCAGATAGCCAAACTGCCGGTTAGCGCCACGATCAAGTTCATGCGGATGGGCGACAAGCTGCTCAAATTGCTGGGTGTTGGCTCGGACTGACGGCGGCTCATTGTTTTGGAAATTGATTTCTGTGAATGCTGAAATTACCGAAATAAGAGACGACCAAACCATCCGCGGTTGGATCTTCTATGATGCCGCTTTTGCGCTTTGTGTGCGTGGACGAGAGCGCGTTGGTCGGCTTTTTGAATCTCGCGGGTTTGAATGGGTGCCACTGCAAACGCCTGGGGTTGCGGTGCGGTTGGGGGTGCCGGCGTCCGCCTTCGAGACCCGCATGCACCTGCTCACGGTGGACGGTCGCGTGCTTCATAACGCGGACGCACTTGGTGTGCTTTGCCGGAGTGTGTGGTGGCTGTGGCCGTTGGGGTTTCTCCTGTTCGTGCCCGGGTTCCGGGAACTCGGGCGACTGGCCTATGATTGGTTTGCTCGCAACCGCTACTGCGTCGGCGGAGCATCTCTCGTGGACCGGAACCTGCGGGGTCGCGTCGAGTTCCTGGACTGGGCAGTCGCGCTTTTGCCGGTGATCTACGGATGGGCTGCTATCGCGGGAGGTGCGCTTTGAACGCCCTGATCCCCGCCGTTCACGCCGTCATGGCGCGGCGCATTCTCGTCAACTTCCGCGTGCGACCGGAGGTCATCACCGAATCGCTGCCGGACCCATTCCGGCCCAAGCTGGTCAACGGTTGGGCCATGGCAGGCATCTGTCTCATTCGCCTGGAAGACATGCGACCAGCCTGGATGCCGCGTTTGTGTGGTGTGGCATCCGAAAACGCCGCGCACCGCATCGCGGTGGAATGGACGGAGAACGGTCGCACGCGCGAGGGCGTTTTCATCCCGCGGCGCGATACCAATTCGCTGCTCAACCGCGTGGCTGGCGGCCGGTTGTTTCCCGGAATCCATCACCCGGCTGAGTTTTGCTGCGCGCAAAGCGGTAATCGGTTCAAAGTGGAGTTGCGCAGTCGGGACGGCAAGACGCGCGTAAATGTCGTGGCGCGACTGGCGGACGGTTGGCCGGCTGGCTCGGTGTTCGAATCGCTGGAGGAAGCGAGCGTTTTTTTCCGCAATGGCGGTTGCGGCTGGTCGCCATCGAGGAATTGTGCGCTTGAAGGCGTAGAGCTTCACACGGAGCACTGGGCGATGGACGCGCTCGCCGTCGAACAAGTCGAGTCGAGCTTCTTCGGCGATCGTCGTCGGTTTCCGCCGGGGTCGGTCGAGTTTGATTGCGCATTGTTGATGCGCTGCATCGGACACGAGTGGCGGGCGTTGGGCCGATTCGGAAAATCGCCGCGCTTCCGGTCGCACAGGCATCACGGGCCAGGCGGCGTCTTCGAAATGCCATGAATACCGCGCGTATCATTCTCGCAGGTGGATCGGGTTTTCTGGGCGGTGTATTGGCGAAACACTTTCATGCCTCCGGACAGGAAGCAGTGGTTCTGACGCGCACGCCGAAATCCGGCGCAAGTGTTGCGCGCGAGGTCGCATGGGACGGGGACACGCTCGGCGGATGGACGCGCGAACTGGAGGGCGCGGAGGCGGTGATCAATCTCGCCGGGCGTTCGGTGAACTGCCGCTACCACGCCCGCAATCGCCGTGAGATTCTCGAATCACGCATCCACTCAACACGCGTTCTGGGCGAGGCCATCGCTCAATGCGCCAAGCCACCGCGCGTCTGGCTCAATTTCAGTACGGCGACAATTCACAGGCACACGTACGGTCCAGCTTGGGATGAAGCAGGCGAGATCGGTGGTACGCCGGAAGCCAAGGATGAATTTTCCGTCGAAGTCGCGACCGCATGGGAACGTGTTTTTGCCGAAGCGAAAACACCCTCTACCCGCAAGCTCGCGCTCCGGAGTGCCATGGTGCTGGCGAACGCAAGGAACAGCGTCTTTCCGGTGCTGCGGCGGCTCGCGCGATTTGGGTTGGGAGGAAAAATGGGGAGTGGCAAGCAATTCGTTTCGTGGATTCATGAAACTGATTTCTGTCGTGCCGTCGAATGGCTGATCGACCATGACGATTTCATCGGACTGGTGAATTTGGCGTCGCCCAATCCAGTGCCGAACCACGAAATGATGCGAACCCTACGTGAAATTTGCGGCGTGCCGTTCGGATTGCCAGCGACGCTCTGGATGCTTGAGGTCGGCGCATTCTTTCTGCGAACGGAAACGGAGTTGATCATCAAGAGCCGGCGCGTCGTGCCGGGACGGTTGTTGGCCTCGGGCTTTGAGTTTTGTTATCCGCAGTTGCGTGAAGCGTTTGAGGATTTGATTGCCGAACGAGATCGGGACAATCGTGCATGAAATCATCCCTATGCGGCCTTCGGTCAGACTCTCTCCGTCGGATGGTGAAACGGACGGAAAGCCGAACCCTTTGAGTTACGCGGCGGGGCGGCGCATTTTGTCGCGACGTGGCGAGCCGTTGTTCGTTGCGGATTGGGAACGCGTGTTGATGATCCATTTTGAAGTGGACGCCGAAGAGTTGCAACGCGACGTGCCGTTTCAACTGGATTTGCGCGACGGCCGTGCGTTCGTCAGTCTTGTCGCATTCACGATGCGCGGGATGCGACCGCGTTTCGGAGGCCGGTTTGCGGCCTGGTTGTTCCGTCCCATCGCCACGCATCATTTTCTCAATGTGCGGACGTACGTGCGGCATGGCGACGAAGCGGGTATTCATTTTCTTGCCGAATGGTTGTCGAACTGGCTGGCCACACGCCTTGGCCCGGCTACGTTTGGTCTGCCGTATCGCTACGGGAGAATCTCCTACCAGAATGTCTGGTCGAGACGTCCTTTACGCGGGTTTGTGGAGGACGAAGAGACGGGCGCGAACCTTGGGTACGAGGCAAGGCTGTCAGACGATGCGGACAAGTTGTTGTTGCATATGCAACATGAAACTGTCCGCTTCAACGGCGGGGCGACATCCGGTGCTCCGAACTTTGCGCCGTGCTCAAGCGGCTCGCTGGACGAGTGGTTGATGGAACGTTACACGGCGTTCAATTGTGCGGCGGGCCGTCGCCGGTTCTTTAGAATCTGGCATCCGCCGTGGCGGCAATCGCCGGTCGAGCTAACCGTGCTGAACGATAGCCTGCTGACTTCAACCTGGCCTTGGTTCAAACACGCGCGGTTCGTGGGTGCGAATTTCTCGCCGGGCGTCCGCGATGTCTGGATGGGACGGCCGCAAAGATTGGTCAGCGGGGCGACGAAACGGCGTCGCGGCACGCTCAGCACTTTCTGTGAGATGTAAAGACCGGTGCGCATCATTGGGAGGAAGGGTGATCGCCGCGGACACAAATCTTGTAAACGCCACCTGACTTCCTCTAAGTTGAATCCATGAATCACGCCGCTCGCGTTTACAACGATGTCTTCGAGATGCTGCCCAGTGAACAGAATCCGACGCCGATGGTGCGCTTAAATCGTTTGAATCCATCGCCGGACTTTCAACTCTTCGCGAAGCTGGAATGGATGAACCCGTTTGGGTCGGTCAAGGACCGTGCGGCGTGGGCGATGTTGCGCGATCTGGAGGAGCGGAAGGAAGTCGGCAACAGTCGTGGCGTGGTGGAGCCGACGTCGGGCAACACGGGGATCAGCCTAGCGGCGATGGCGCGGGCGCGGGGTTATCACATGCGCGCCGTCGTGCCGAACAAGGTGCCGCTCGAAAAGAAAATCCTGTTGAAGATTGCAGGCGCGGACTTGGACGTTGTTTCCGACGAGCTTTGCCCGGCGCCCGGCTTGGGCGATGGTTCCATTAACATCGCCAAGACGCACGCGAAGGCGTCGAAGCACAAATACGCGATGCCGAATCAGTACGAGAGCCAGCAAAACGTGCTGGCGCATCTGACCACGACCGGCCCGGAAATCTGGCGGCAGACCCAGGGCAAGATCACTCATTTGTTTGTCTCGCTCGGTACCTGCGGCACGGTGACGGGCACGGGCCAGTTTTTGCGCGGGCAGAATCCTGATGTGAAGGTCATCGCCGTTCAACCGACCGAGGGTCACGACGTGCCGGGGTTGCGAAACATCAATCAGTTGAGTGTTTCAAAATTGTTCGATGCGTCGTTGATCGACGACATCCTGGAAGTTGATTTCAAACTGGCGTACACCCGGGCGCTGGAGTTATGTCAGAACGAGGGGTTGCTCGCCGGGCCGAGTTCCGGGTTGATTTTGGAAGGGGCGCGGAAAATAATTGAGCGTGACAAAAAGGGACTGGGTGTGATGATTTTTCCCGATAACATATTCAAATACACCTCGAACATGGTGAAACATATTCCCGACCTGTTGGCCGGGACGACAGCGTAGAAAAGAAATCGTATGGCAAGATATGCGCAAATGGAAGTGCTGGTCGAAACCGACTGGGTCAAGACGAACCTCGGCAAACCCGGCATCAAACTCACCGAAATCGACGTGGACACGAAAGCCTACGAGGCGGGACACATCCCCGGCGCCATCGGCTTTAACTGGCAGACGCAACTTCAGGATCAGGTCAAGCGCGACATCATCAGCAAGGAAGCGTTTGAGAAACTGGTGGGTGGCGCGGGCATTTCACCGAGCGACACCGTCATTGTTTATGGCGACAACAACAACTGGTTCGCCGCTTATGGCTTCTGGTTGTTCAAAATCTACGGGCACAAGGACGTGCGTCTGATGAATGGCGGGCGGGTGAAGTGGCTGAATGAATCCGACAAGCCAATGACCACCGACAAACCCAAGGTGACCCCCACACAATACAAAGCGGGCAAAGTCGATCTGAATTTGCGCGCGTTCGTGCCGCAAGTGTTTGAAGCGTCGAAGGGCGGTAACTGGAATCTGGTGGATGTGCGGAGTCCGGACGAGTTCACCGGCAAGGTGATCGCCCCGCCCGGCATGAGCGAGACCGCGCAACGCGGCGGTCACATTCCCGGCGCGAAGAGCATCCCGTGGAGCACAGCGGTCAACACGACGGACGGAACTTTCAAATCAGCCGATGAACTTCAGCGGATTTATCTGCAAGAGAAGGGCGTTGATCCGAAGAAGGACACGATTGCTTATTGCCGCATCGGTGAACGCAGCAGCCACACGTGGTTCGTGCTGAAATATCTCCTCGGCCTCAACAACGTGAAGAACTACGACGGCAGTTGGACGGAATATGGCAACCTCGTCGCCGCGCCGATTGAGAAAGGTTAAGCGGCGTCACGGCACACCGGACAACTTGGCATCGGCAGACCATACGTGTCGCAGTGCGGTGGTTTGGTTTAATCTCGAAAACCCGCGCTGTCGTCATTTTGGAACCCAAGGCACCGGTGACACTCTCGGGCCGCTGATATCGACTCCGGGCGAAACCCATGGTGAAGGCGACACTCGCGGCGGTTGGGGGCTGGGCGGCGGCACAGGTGGTTTTGGAGGTGTAATAGTGATCGGCATGCACGAGTGCAGTTCAAGTTGCAGCATTTCAATCGGCACCACTGGCTGCGTTGGTGGTCCACCGCGATCGAACGGGGACAAAGGATCGCTCCTGCGCACTTCTGTGTCAGTAGCCCCCGGCTCGTCGCAAAATACAACGGTGTCCTTGCCGTCCCCTGCGGTGACGGAGTAGAAAATCCCTTCGTGTTCCAACAGGCGTGAGACGAAAGACAAAGCCGCATCGTTATATTGAATGGCGTATTCACGCCTGGGATGGATAGAAGAAACCGGATTGTTGTCTGCGAAGGCAGTCGCTGCTTGGACAATGTCGGAATCGTTCCAAATCCGGGGGTCGTGATGAAGCCGGCTGATGGTTCGGCCGGTGCGCGGATCCAGGGCTCCGCCCAGGCTTGCCCACAAGGCGGAACCCGTGGGACGATAGGGTTCGGACTTTGCCTCATTCGCTTGATAGAACAGCATTTCCGGATCGAATCGCATGGCTTGGAAGAGATACGGATTGCCGATGGTTGAGCTTGCCATGGCACCACCGCCGCCGTTGAAGAATGATGGCAATCCAAAATCCAGATATTGATATTGCTCGACGATGTTGCCAACTGGATCCGTCACTTTCATCACGCTGCCAAGATCGTCTGGGTGCAGGAAGTAGTTCGAACCGCCGCGTTGCATCTGTGTGAGAGAACAAAACACAACTTCCGCGTCGTCATTGTCCACATAGACGTAACTGGCGACAGTGGTGTTGTCGGCGTTCTGTTCCTCGAGGACGGTCGCGTTGTCGTGGTAGAAACGCGTCGTTTCACCGTTGACAAATGATTCGATTCGCCGGCCCAGACAATCGTAGCGGTAAAGCGCATTGATGCCGGCACCGAAATCGTTGAAGCCGACGAGCTGATCGCGGCAATCGAAAAAGAAACGTCGTTGACCGCTGGCGGCGATGCTGAGGTTTCCATTCTCATCGTATTGGCGGAGATCGAACGGCGTTTGCGTGTATTGGTTCATCTGGAAATCCGCCGGCTGCGGTAAAGTCGGGTCCATGAGATAATTTCCCGGATCAATATTGCCGGTGACGCTGCGGCGATTGCCGAGGTCATCCAGATCGCAGGTGACAGGCTGACCGAAACTCACGCTTTGAACCAGGCGGTTGGCCGAATCATACGAATACGAGTGTTGTTCCGCCGGGTTCAACGGTGCTTGCGCGGCAATTCTGTTGTGCGTCGAGTCCCACGCGTAAAAACGCATGTCCAGCGGGACGTTCCCGGCGACGCGGACGTGGGCGATGCTGGACACGCGGCGGATGCCATCGTAACCCACGTTCATTCTCGTGCCGTTGCCGTAGTCGCGCTGTTCAAGGCGGGACGGGCCAATATACTTGTTGCTGGCAATCACGCCGCCGGCGTCCGAAACGACGGCGATGCGATTGAGCGAGTCGCAGGTATTGGTGATCGTGCGCCCGCCGGGATAGACCTGCTGAGTCTTGTTACCCACGCCGTCGTAGGTGGCCGAGTTGGTGCGCGTCGGACCGCCCGGCAATATCTGCTGGGTTTCAGTGACGATGCGCGACAAGGAATCGTAACTGCGCGTGACCAGCGAGTCATCGTCCAGCGCGCGCACCAAACGCGAGACGCCGTCGTATTGATACACTTCATTGGTGTTGCCTTGGATGGACGGGCCGCGGAGAACGGTTTTGTTGGTGATGCGATTCAGCGAATCGTAAGCGCGGGTGATGACGTTGCTGTTGGGGTCGGTATTGGTAACCAAGTTGAAGTGCGGATCATACACGCAATAATTCGTCGTCGTGTCAGGGTGCTCCGTGCGGATGCGGCGGTCGAGCGAATCGTAAGCATAAACCGTCCGGTTGGAATTGGCGTCAGTGACGCTTATGAGACGTGAGGAATCGTCCCAATCCTGGAGCGTGATAATGTTGTTGGTGACCGTACCCGCGCCGGTGCCAGTGTCGGTCATCGCGCGCGTGGTCCGAGTAAGCCGGCTCAGGCCATCGTAAGCGTAGCGGGTCGTGTTGCCGCGCGCGTCGGTGTCGAGCACAAGATTGTGGCGTGAATCGTACGACCAGCGGTTTGTGTTGTTGAGGTTATCCACGGAGCGGATGAGGCGGTCGAGATTATCGTAGGCGTAAGTCGTCACGAACGTCTGTTCGGGATCGCCCAAGTCGGACTTGTCCACATTGATTTTGCTCACGACACTCCCGTTGGCGTCGTAGGCGTAGGCGACAGTGTTGCTCTTGGCGTCGGTCACTTGCAGCAGGCGGTTGGCCATGTCATATCTCGCGAACATCTGATTAAAGAGATCGTCACTGAGAACGATGAACTGCGAGCAATCGTTGTAACCATACTGGGTCGTGGACTGCCCGTCTCCGATGGGAAGTTGCGTGGCGGTGTCGAAGAAGGATCGATCGCGCCGGATGAGCCGGTTCATCGCGTCGTACTGATACACTGTTTCCCTCAAACGCACATTGCCGGCGCTGCCGGGCGCATCGGTCGTCTCTCCGTCAGTGCGGTTGGTCACGATGTTGCCGTTCGCGTCATAGTGCGCGGTCGTCACGTTGCCCATTGCGTCGGTCGTTTGCGTCAGTCGATTGTAGCCGTCGTAGGTGTAATCCGTGACACGCGGCGTGCTTTCCAGTCCCTGGCTCATGCGGCGCATGCTGCCGTTGAGGTCGTAATCAAACTGTGTTGTGGACTGATCGGCACTGCCAGGTGCACGGATTTGACCGAAGGGCAGGTCGCGCTCGTCGTAGAGCATCTGGACGACGTTGTTGGAGTCCGCGCCGGACGTAGCCGCGCCGAAACGCACGAGCGTGCGGTTGCGGTTCGCGTCGTATTGGTATTGGGTGACGACGTCGTATCCGACTTCTTCCTCTTCCATGCGGGCGGTGAGAAAATTGAGACTGTCGTAGGCAAACGTCGTCGTGAGCGGCGAGCCGGGGCGGAGCGCGCCGGTTTCGTCTTTGTCCTCGATGTCCACGCGCACGAGATTGTTGTTCGCGTCGTAGAAATAATCGCGTTGATAGCGGACGCCGCTGCCGTTGGTCGTTTCGCGCGAGGTGCGGCGGACGATTTGATTGAGCGCGTTGACGGCGTAGAGCGTGTCATTAGTCCGGGGATCAACCCGGCGCACGAGATTGCCCACCGCGTCGTATTCGTAAGTGGTCGTGAGATTGAAACCGCCCGCATCCACCACCTGCTGCTGCAAGTAACCCGTTTGCGGGCCGGCGCTGTAGTAAGAATATTCATCCCGCCGCCGCGAGCCGCTGCCGTTGTCCGGTAGCACGTGGGCGGTGAGTTGGCCGGAGGAGTTGTATTCCCAATCTTCAATGACGGTTGCGATCCGGTTCGTCGCGTGAATCCGGTTGCCGCGCGAGTCGTAGGCGTATTGAATGAAGTTGCTGCGGGCGTCGGTGTGCTGCGTGCAATAAATGTTTTGGTTCCTCATGCCTTCCCGGCCATTAATTGATATTTCAACGGTATCGACGTAAACAATCCTGAAGCCGAGAAGCGGGATGTTTGGATCCGCCGGGGGCTCGCTTCCCTGCTGGAGTGTCGAGTGGTCGCCACCGGCTGCGTATGCTGCGTATGTGAATGTGATGTTGTTGTGATCGCGCAGATAAGACGAAAGCTGGTCGGGATTCCCGTCATTGTCGGTGTCCGCGTCCATTGCGAGCACGCCCGCGCGCGACGTGCCAAAGCCGGGAGCGTATTCGAATTGTTCGGAACGCACCGGCTGATCCCCGCCAAGGGGACCGGGCAACCGGTGCAACGCGCGCAGATTTCCGCGCAATCGCGGCGACGCGGAGGGATTGATCGCACTTTCGTAAACAAATTGCGTCTCGTTCGTGTTCGGATGAACCACACGCGTGGGCAGCGAATCGGCGTTCCATTCGATGCGCTTTTCGAAATATGGCGGGTCGCCCGGGCGCATCGGATTGATCGGGCGGTTCACCGATTCGGTCGTCGGTTGCGTCGGGTCGGCGCGGCCGGTGAAGGCGCGGTGCATCACCAGCCGGTTCAGGCCATCGTAATAATACTCCCGCACGTTGCCCACGCGGTCGTTGACGATGGCTTTCTTCAGCGCGCCATTGTTGGTCGGGCCGGGCGTCTGCGCGGCGTACTCGATTTTGATTTTCTCGTAGCTGAAGCCGACGCTTTCGCTTTCCAAATGGTCGAAATTCACATTCGTCGCGGTGAGCGTGGCCGCGTAACGATTGCTCAACCACGTCTGGCCAAGCGGGTCCGTGATGGTCAGCAGGTTGTGATTGAGCGCGTTGAGGGGTTGGCCTTTCGAGTAGGTGTAGCGATTGGTCTTGCCGCCGGGGAAATCATTGGCGTTCGGCGTGCCAGTCACGGCGGGCGAGATGGCCAGCTTCAAATCGCCGGGCGAACCGTCCGGGTCGGCATTCCCGTAGTACTCGTAGCGCACCTGCCGTCCGGTAAAATCGATGACCGCGCTGATGAAGCCGTTGCCGTCGTAACTCACCGTGTTCGTGCGGCCCAGCGTGTCAATCACCCGCACGAGCCGGCTCAAATCGTCGTATTGAAATTCCATCGCGTTGCCGTTGCGGTCGGTGCTGCGTCGGAGTTTACCCGGCGACGTTGGATGATCGAATGGATGGAATTCCCAAGTGCCTTTGTCCGCGAACATCAGTGTGAAAGCGTTGTTCGCGATTGAGCCTTCGCGGAAAAAGCTGTCGAGCGCGAACGTGCCATCGGGTTGCAGGAGGAAAACATCACGCCGCGAGTTGCCGTCGTGAACTTCAACGTGTGAACCGACACGGCGCGCGAAAATGTTGTATGAATAATCCCAGCCGTTGCCCTGCGCGGTGTCCGGCCCGACGCGCGACCGGTATTTGCGCGCCCAGATGAAATCCGGGCCACGACCGGAGATATGGAGATCCACCGACGCGAGCACAAATTCTCCGGAAAAACCATTGACGCCTCCACGACCGCTGACTGGCGGGACCGAAAACCACCAGATCTCGGATTCACCCATCGGAGTTCGGTCTGAAAACGCAGGTAAGGCCCACGGCATTTCCGGCGGAAACTCAAAAAGCGTCTGTTCGCCGTTTGGCATCAGCAACCGATAGAACCGCGTGCTGTCCAGCGGGTCGGGGTCGGCCCAATTCGCGGTGTTATCCTCGGCGATGATCGTTTCATTGGTTGTCCACGTTCCGGTCGCGAGATTGCTCCGGCTCTGGACCTCGTACGTGGTGCCGGGGGAAGCGTTCCAACTGAGAGTGACGTTGGCGCCGTGGTAGGCGATCGAGATGTGAGTCGTTGCTCGTGCGGTAGAGGTCAGGTGCAGTCCGATCATCGAAACCATCAAGACTAACAACCACGAAGTACTTCTACCGCTGGAACGAGCGCCGGGTGGGCGGCTGTTCATTTTTTGACCCTTTCATAAACAAGGTTGTGCGAGAATGCTTCCGAACTCGCCGGATGGTTGGCTGGTCGAAGGTCCAATTACCAAAACTTGGATCAAGGGTCAGTCAGAGCGGCTCATCTGACGAGAGTGTGGAAGTTGGTAGCATGATGACTTCCAGATTACAAGCCAAAACAATGTGAGAAAATATGGCGGCTGTTCAATGGATCATGGCAAATTGGCATGTCGATCGAGAAACGTTGAACGAAGCTTCGTCATTTCAATGTGGCGTCCATTGCCAAGCTCTTCGTGTCGGACTTCCTCGGGTGTTGACGCTTGAGACGGGTCCTCCGCTAAACATCAATCACCGGGCCTTGGTTGGGCGGTTTGTCGGGTTGCCGCTTTTTTCGAAGCGATACGACCAAGGCGACACAGCCGGTCCACGTGGGCAGCATGTCGAGCACGGGAATGAACTCGATGATGAATGTCGGTAACAGCAGTGGATGGAAACCGAGCAACGCTGTTGTCAAGATCATCGCAACCACATCAATCACCTGATCCACAAACGTCCAGCCAAACGGCCCGAGTAATAGCTGGAGGGCGTCTGCCGTGATCGCCACGGCATAGGCCAGGCGGATTCGTCTGCGTGTGAGTATCGGGGTTTGAAACATAACTGGGATCAAAGGATTGAGACGATCAACGACGGTCTTACCTTGGTGGTTGCCAATTCAAGTGCTTCTCCAAAAACTCATACGTCCCCATGCCATTGATGGTATGCGGGCCGTTGAACACTTCAAGTGCAGTGCGGTCGCCGATGCCGAGTTGATCGTAGAACCGCCGCACCTTCGCGTATTCGTAGGCGACCCATTCGTCCGGCGCGACGCCATCGCCGTGACCGCGCTCCACCATGAAGGGGCGAGGCGCAATCAACGCCGCCATCTCCGCGTAGTTGAAGGTGTGGCCGAGGTTGAATTCGACCATCTCGTATTCGCCGCTGAACATGTAGCTGTAGGGCGAGTCCACCGTCACGTTCTTCACAATCCATTCATTGAAATCGGCAGAGCAGATTGAAAGGCAGTAACGATCGAGCAACGACGGCACGCGCATTGCCGTCTTGCCGCCGTAGGACAATCCGTAGAAACCGATGCGCTTGGGGTCAACAAACGGTTGCTCAGAAAGCCAGTCCAGGATGCGGTCGTGCTGCGCGAGGATAACAGAGAAAAGCGATTTCTTCAGCGGGTTGGCCTTGCGCTGCAGCACGCGGAACTTGTCCTGCCCGCGATACGGATTGTGCGGAGCGAAAACAACGAATCCCTTTTCAGCCAATCGCGCGGAAAACGCCTTGTAGTAAGGGTAACCGCCGCCTTTCGGGTCTTCGCTGACCGTGTCGTCCGGCACGCCTTCCAATCCGTGCTGGCAAACAACCACCGGACGACGTTCGCCGGGTTTGATGTCCTTGGGCAACAATAAATATCCCCACGCATAAACATCGGGCCAGACATCGAGCACGACTTCGTAGGCGGTCCACTTAGAATTCTCGCGGAGTTTGCGACTGCGCGGATTGGCCGGCAGACTGGCGGCGGGAAACTTGCCGATGACCTCCTCCCAGAAATTAGTTTTCAATTCCTTGCTCGCCGACGCCCACTCGTCAGGCGAGCGAACTTTCGTCCAGTTCCAGAAAAATGAAGTGCGGACCCGCTCCGACTGGCGGAGAAGCCGCTGAGTGTGATCCTCCAACTGTTTGACCTGCCGTTGTTGTCGTTGCGCCGGATCAAAGTCCTTGCGTGCGTCAGCGGGAACAGTGGCGGACTCCTTGACCTGTTCAATCTTCAACCCCAACTGCTTCAGGAACGCTGTCAATGCCCGATCCGAACCCGGGCCGGTTGCCATCCCCTCGGTGCCGGTAATCAATTCCAACCGCACAAATTTTTCCCCACCGCTTTTCAACAACATTTTTGCCCGGTTAAACTCCACCTCGACCGATTCGTAATCGGGCGTTTTCAATTTACCGGGGGCGGCGCCGCCACGTCCGTCGTGTGGTTTCGGCGGCCCATCGACTTTGGGAACGATGCTGTGCTCGACGATCAAACTGCGCGGGGCGATGAGACTGGCGATTTCAGCGTCGCCGAATTCATGGAGGAGTCCAAACACGTTGCGGTAAATCGGTTCTTCCCAAAGATGCTGTCGCGAATCGAAGTAACCACTCACGAGCGTAGCATCAATACGTGTGTCCAGTGCCGCACTGTAAAACGCAATGAGGCCGCCCTCGGCGTAGCCAGCCACTCCGATGGGGAGCGAAGGCCCGCCGGAATTCTCATGGGCAAACCAATCGACAGCCGCCAATACCTTCTGCACTTCGTAACCAATGATGTGCCGCCCCATCTCGAAAGCCTGCCGGTAAATCCATTCGCGATGCGGTTGATTGGTGAAGCGTTTCAGCTTCTCACTTCCCGACGAGGTATCTTCGCGATTGATCAACGTCGGCACGAGCACCTGGCAGCCGCTCTCCGCCAGTCGTCGCGCGAATTGCCGCTCTCGCGCGATGTCCGGTGACAATCCCACCAGCATTTCTGGCGTTTGATCGGCGTCAGGAATGGCGACGACGCGAGCCAGCGGCGCGTTCTTGGGCTGCAGCAGCAACCCTTCGCCATAAACATTCTCAAACACCGGCCAGCGAACGGCGAACACCGTGAAGGCGTCGGTCTCGGCGAGCTTCAAGGGGCTTGTCGTGCTGCTGACGTATTCAAGCGCAATGACCGACAGGCGTGGATCAACCGCGCCGATGTATTTGCCAAAGCGCTCGCGATTCGGCTGGACTGATTTTTCATACACCTCGCGCGAGGAAAAATCGCGTTGCCATAGTTTCTGCCGCTCAACAATGGAGCGGTCAATCTCACGCATCAAGAATTTGTCGATGCCCGCCACCATCTGCGCGGAGAGATCACCTTCCATGGTGAGCGGTTGGGTTCCGGGCAGTGTGGTCGTTTCCTCCGCAAACAGTGTCCCTGGCAACAGGCTTGTCACCAGAATCAGCGAACTCAGGAAACATTTTGGGCTCATGGAACTCCAGAGACAGTATCTCCAAAGTCAGACCTGCGTCGAGTCCCGACTTTGATCGTGCAAATGGTGCACTAAGAATCAGGAAAGGACGTTTGACTGGTCAGGTCGCGAGTTTGTAACCGACCCCGTGCACGGTGAGTAGATGTCTTGGCTCACCGCTGTTGTCCCCCAGTTTTTTTCGCAGGGAAACGATTACCTGGTCCAGTGTGCGTGTCGTGCCGTAATAGTTGTAACCCCAAACCTCGCTCAACAACCGGTCGCGCGACAGGACCTCGCCGGGATGCGCGTGAAACAGTTGCAGCAGCTTCAACTCCTTTGCCGTCAATTCCTCGACGTTCCTGCCGCGCTTGAGTTGAAAAGTTTTCGAGTCAATCGTCGTCTCGCCGATATTGAATACCATGTCGCTTGCGGTCGAAGCCCCAACGTCCCGCGCGCCGCGCCGCAGCAGCGCGTGGATGCGCGCCAGCAATTCGCGCACACCGAACGGCTTGGTCACATGATCGTCCGCACCCAGTTCGAGGCCCACGACCTTGTCAATCTCCTGACCTTTGGCCGTGAGCATCAAAACCGGCGTGCCGATTTTTTTGGCGCGAAGCTGTTTGCAGATGTCGTAACCGCTCAGACCGGGGAGCATCACGTCCAGCACGATGAGCGACGGACGATGTTTGCCGACGGCTTCAACCGCGCGATCGCCGCGATTGCAAACCGCCACGTCGAAGGCTTCACTTTTCAGAATCTCTTCCAACCCCAGGAGAATGTGAGGATCATCTTCAACGACGAGAATCTTGGTCTTCATTTGCGGCTTAAATCGGCTTCAGCGGCACGCGTAACACAAAACAACTTCCTCCGCCTGCGCGCCGCTCGTAGGTCACATCCCCACCATGCGCCCGCGCCATCTGCCGCGCGAGCGTCAGCCCGAGGCCGGAGCCCTGGATGCCGCTCGCCAGCGAATCGTGGGCGCGATAGAAATTCTCAAAAATCTTTTCCTCGCAACCAGCCGGCACGCCCAACCCGCGATCCAGTACGCGCACTTCCGCGTAGGGCAGGGGAGTCTCGTGCCGAGCCGTCTCGATCTCGATCTGCTTGCTTTCGTTGGAATACTTCTCTGCGTTGGACAGCAGGTTCACGAGAATTTGCGCCAGGGCGTCGGCATCGCCGCGAACCTTGAGCGGCGCGTCACCGAGCCGGCGCTCGAGCGTGAAGCCGTTGTTCTCAAGGTGCGGCCGGTAGCTTTCCGCCGTCTCGCGAGCCACCTCGACGAGGTCGCAATCCCGGAAGTTGTATTTTTTCTCGCCGCGCTCGAGCCGGGCGAAGTCGAGCACGTTGTTGATGAGCCGCGTGAGCCGGGCGGCTTCCGCGGTGATGATGTGCAGATAGGAACGCTGCTTGGCCGGGTCGCTGATGCGCCCATCGGCGAGCAGCTCGGAAAACATGCGGATGGACGTTAGCGGTGTTTTCAGTTCATGCGAGACGTTGCTGACGAAATCGGTTTTCTGGCGCGCGAGCGTCACCTGGCGGTTGAGGTCGTTCACGATCAGCCAGCTTCCGACGATCATGGCGATAAGGAGCACGGCGATGAGCAGGCCCAGCGATATGCGGATCGTCAACGCCGTCTTTTTCAGTGCTTCGGGATTCATCAGATACGCCGCCACTTCCCAATGTGGCAACGCTTCGCCGATTTCGGTGGCCACAAAGGGATGTTTCAATGAGGTTTTGAACTGCTTACGAAAAGTTGAATCAATCGGCTCTGTTGACTTGATGCCGGAATGTAAATCCAAATGCATTGCAAGCCATGGATCCGACGTTGCGACGGGTTTCGCGTTGTCGTCGAGCACCACCAAACAAATCTCATCGGGTAGCGTGGGCAAAGTGGGATTGAACTTGGAGAAATTGTGAAGGCTATTCACACTTCTACCTTGCCCAGACATTATTATGTAGTTCGACTTGGCCTTGCTCTTCACCATCAGGCGAATAATGCTGGTGATGCTGTCCAAATCCACCTGCGCGCCGAAGACCAGTTGTGGATCGCGGGCCAGGCGATGCCAGAACATCAGGCGGAGCTTGTTTTGGACGAAGCGCGCCACGCTGCCGTCGTTCGCGTCGCCGATCAGTTGGCGGAACTCCGCTTCCGTGGACATAACCTTCGAAGCGTTGAACAGCGAGGGGTCCGGCTCGTTCTGGGCAGGGACCTGGGCCAACTGCTGCGCGGGATTCACTTTGCGCGACTGCGACTTGAGATTGGCGACGGGCGGGGAATAGTTCGTAACCTCTCCGCGCGCAGAATTGAGGCCGTAGCGGTTGGCGAATGATTGTTGTGCCTCGGCCTGCTGTTCGCCGCCGCGGAGGGCGATTTGGTTCTGGCCTTTGGTGTAGTTGTCATTCCAGTACACCTCCACGCTTTCGCGGTTGGCCAGGAAGCCGCCGTTGTCCAGACAGAACGACCGCGTCTCCGGTCGCGCGGTCGGCGAGGGACAAAGGAGGTTGCCGCCAAGCGTGACGCAGAAACCGACTTCAGCCAGCGGCCAGGCGGCGCGCAAGCGGTCGTCGAAGGTCGCCGCGGCGGCGCGGGGTTGCGGATTCGTCACAAGGTTCTCGACCAGCTCATTGAACTGCCGTTGCTGCTCGGTGAGGTAGTCGTTGATATCCTTGGCCAGCGCATCAGTCACCGCCTGGTAGAGCAAGGATTGCTGGCGCTCGACGACGAACTGCTGGTCGCGCAGGGTGCGCGCCGCCAGAAATGCGAGCAACACGCTCGGCACCAACACGGCGAGCACAAACAATAGTGCGACCTTTTTCATGGCTCGGTGACCATACTCAAACTTTTGACCGATTCCGTCCAGTCTGCGATTGAGCCACAGCTTGATTTGGCGTCGGCTTCAATCCTATTCGGTCTTTGAATTAATGTAGAGCAAGGCCATGAGCTTGTTGCGCTCGGTCCAGTCCAGTGCGGTCTTTCGCGTCGCACGTTGCAGGGCCGGTTCAGCAAATCGCCCGAGTCGCTTGAGTGCAATTTGCACACGCTCGCGCGCCTGGTTGTTCCCGCGGTTGACCTCGGTGAGTTGGGTGACGAGTTCAGCTTCCACGCGGGGCGCGATGATTTCAGCGCGTCCGATCATAACGCGTACCAATTCGCGCGGTTGAGGATCGAGTTTCATGGGCAAGGTTCGGTCTGTCCAGGCGCGCGGCAACACATACAAGACGCGCAAGCCTTCCTCAGCAAACCAGGAATCCTTCCAAGTGTTGACCATCGCGATGGCTTCACGCCGATACAAACCTGCCTTCACGAGAGACTCGACCATCGCGTTGCTGATTTGGCTCGCGATCCGGTCGAGCGGCAGGGTTTGGTTTTCCAAAGCAACTTGAACTGTTTGCTGCTCGCCGGGCTGAAGTTGATCGAGGTAAATGAACTGACCCTGGCGGCTTTGCACTTGCAAAAGGAAAAGATGCGTGAGCGTTTCTGCGCCAGAATTGGCCAGAGTGACTTCGTCGTTCGATTTCATTGTGACTCGCAGTGGCGTGGCAAAGCTTCCGACGCCACGATAAAAAAGAAATTTCTCGTGTTCGGGCATGGGATTGGTCGGCGAGAGCGAGTTCATGCGCACAAAGGCAGCATCGGTTTCACGCGCGGCGAAGTAATGACTGCCCGAAGCGTCGCCCGGCAACAATCCGGCGACATCGTGGTTCTGATCAATCGGCAAGATGTGGAGATCTTTCCAGTGAATCATGCTGTCCTTGATTCCGGCGTTGCCGAACGTCGAAACAAAACTAAAAGTGGACGGGAAACCGCTTTTGCGAACGGCATTGTCCAGCGCCACAAATGCCGGATGAGGCGGGAGTGTTGACGGGCCGATCTCGTGCGCTTGCGGATACCATTCGGTGAGCAACCCTTTGGGAAAGCGAACGGAAAGATCAACGGTTTGTTCCTTGTCCGCGTAAAAGTAAATCACAGGCGTTTCCATTCGTTGCAGCGTGACCAGCGAGCCTTTGCCAAGCCCCAGCGGCCTTGCTGCCCTTCGATTCAACCCCGGCTTCGTCCAGTCATAAACGAACCTCGGCAGGCGACTCGTTTGCAATGGCCGCCAATCCAGCAAGACGCCGTCGCCGCCCTGCACTGAGGTGAATGTTCCCCATTCGTGAGCGACAATGCCATTGTCGTTGCTGGCTGCGATGCCAAGCGTTGAAAAGGCCGCAATGACGAGACAGAAACTTACAGTTGTTTTGGCGAGACGTCGCTGTGAAGTGGTCATCAACCGATCGGACTTCGAGGAATAAAAGCGTGATTTCATGCGGCGAATGTCACCAATCCTCCGGAGAGAGTTGTCAGATTCACGCAAAAGAATTGTAAAAGAAATGTGATAGTGTCCCGTGGCGCCAGACTGAACCAGGGATCGGAATCCCGTATCAGTAAAAGTTCCATGTAAACTCTAGCGGTTAGTGCGTCCACATTGGCGTGCGCGCATTTGTTCAAACAACCAAAGTAATGAAGTAGCGAAAATACTTGCAGGCGTTGGCGGGCGGCAGACAATGAGGCTGCACCACCTATCGGGTTGGTCGCGTCGACCAACCGGGGCGATGAACCAAGTCTTGTTGAAACAACTCAAATGAGAGGACTCCTATGTCAGAACCAACGAATCCGAGCAATGATCGTTCGACAACTTCCCCGATGGACCGCCGCGATTTTCTCAAGGGCGCAATGCTGGCCGCCGGCGCGGCTGGCACCGTGCTGGCCACATCGGTGAGCGAGACGGCCCAGGCGGCTCCGGCAAGCAAGCCCGGCGCGCCGTGGGACCCCAACGGCCGCATCGGCATCGGCGTCAACCTCGAATACGTCCGGCACGCCGACAAGAATCTCGCCTACGGGATCAAGTGCGCGGGCCAGATCGGTTATCAGTACGTCGAACCTTGCATGCTCGATGGCCGCTGCCTGCTCTCCAACGCCGGCTATTGCCACGTGACCAGCATGGATACTGATCCGAAGATCATCAAAGACCTGTGCGCGGAAGCCGGCGTGAAGATCAGCGGGTTGTCATCGCACTCGGACCTCCTCAATCCCGAATACGGCGTGCTCTATGCCCGGCGCGGCATCCGCTACGCCCGGGCGCTCGGCGTGAACGTCGTCCAGATCACTGAAGACATGTATCCGCCCAAGTGGATTGACGAGACCGAGGCGTACAACATCATGCGCATCACGCTTCGCTCAATCGCCGAGACGTGCGAGGAGAACGGCGTTTATATCGCCGTCGAGCAGCACGGGCCGTACACCGCGAAGATCGAGCGCATGAAGCGCATTCTGTCGCTCGTGGACTCGCCGTGGATCAAATGCAATTTCGATTGCGGCAATACCTTTCTGGCCGGCTCCGATCCGTACGAAATGCTCGAAGCCGTCATTGACAAGGTCGTGCACGTGCATGCGAAGGACATCTCGGTCAAGCAGGCGGAGGCGGAGCGGGGCAAGGTCACCGGCACGGCGGTCGGCTGCGCGTGCGGCGACGGCGTCATTGACTGGAAAAAACTCGTGGTCCGATTGAAGAAGGCCGGTTACAAAGGCGTGCTCTCGGTCGAGTGCGGCACCGAGGAACAGGCGGTTCGATCACATGCGCATCTGACGAAAGTGCTGCAGGAACTGGGAGCCTGAACTTGCTGAACAAATAGAAAGGGCCGGCGTGGTGTGCCGGCCCGCGAGCGCAAACCGGGCTTACTTACCCATCAGATGTTCGAGGACCATCTGGTCGAGCGCTTGGTAGTTGCGGTCGGCGATAAGTTCCTTCGCCTTCGCTTCGTTGAAGGTGCGCGCTTTTTGGACCAGACGGAGAAACGTGCGGCGGCTGTTGTCGAGGTGCGCCAGCCAATGCTCGACCTTGGTGGTGCGGAAGGGATGCACGTCGAGGCCTACGTATTCGCCGTGGTGACCGTAACCGTTCCGTTCCAATGCGCGGACCTGGTCGAAGGCGCTGCGAAGGTTGGCGCTGCCGAAAGGTTTGTCCTGGTCGAATTTCAATCCGTTTTGATCGTTAAGATGCAGCGACCAAAGTTTGCCGAAAGTCATCGCGAAATCAATTTCATCGGCGGGATCAAGTCCGGCGAGAATGCAGTGGGCGGTTTCGATCAACGCCCCGACGCGTTTTGGATCACGGGTCAATTGTCCGACGGCCAGCGCGTGACCGATGGTTGGAAGGTAGGCGTGATCCATCGGCTCGTTGGGTTTTGGTTCGATGGCCAGACGCACTTTGCGGTCGTGCGCCAGCATGGCGTCGAAAGCCTCGACCAAAAGCTCAACGCTGCGTTTCCCGCTTTTAGCTTCGCGCAGATACGTGCCTTCACGAGCGAGCCAGAGAACGAGGAGATCCGTGCCCAGGATCTTACCGATGTCAATGGCGCGACGGGTGCGGTCAATGGCGTACTGGCGACATTTCTTGTCATTGCTCGTGTACGCACCGTCGATGGTCTGCGGGGCGAACCATAACCGCGGTGCGACAAACTCCGCGACGATGCCTTCACCATCCAGTCGCCTCTTGAGTTCGCGGGCTTCCTTGCGAACTTGCGCATCCGATTTGAGATCGAGGTCTGGCACCGCGTCGTCGTCGTGGAACATCATCGCCTCAAAGCCGAGCTGCTTGAGTTGGGCGAGTTTCCAGTCAAAGTTTTGGGGCGGGCGGGTCGTGGGGCCGTAAGGGTCCTGACCTTCACTGATGTTCCACGGGCCGAAACAGAATTTGTATTGAAATGATTTGGACATAATGTTTGCCGGCGACGTTACCAGGATTCCTTTCGAATGAAAGCGGAAAAAAATTGTGGGCGAGGCGCCGTGGGCTGATATACTCCCGACCGTCAAGACTCTATGACGGAAGCCAGGCAATCCGAATCGGCAGCAAGCTCCAACCTCTCCGGGCGGGTGACGTTCCTGGATGGCAATGGCGGGCTGCCCATGATCGAAGTCGAAACGCCATGGAGCACGGCGGAGATTTATCTGCACGGCGCGCAGGTCACTCACTTCCAAAGAAGGAACGAGCCGCCGGTATTATTTTTAAGTCATGTGAGCCGGTTTGCCGAAGGGCAGCCCATTCGCGGCGGCATTCCGATCGTGCTGCCTTGGTTTGGACCGCGAGAAGGTGAGCCCACGCACGGATTTGCCCGGCTGAAAGCCTGGGAGCTGAAGGACATTTTTCAATCGCCGGATGGCAGCACCAGTCTGCGGCTGCGGTTGGCGGAATGCGCGGAAGCCGCCAGCTTCCCGCCGTTCACGGCGGATTACGTTGTCACGGTCAGCGAAGTGTTGAAATTGCGTCTCACCATCACCAATGCGTCGCCGGAGGCCGAATTGACTTTCGAGAATTGTCTTCATACTTACTTCAGCGTGGGCGATGTGGAGGCGATCTCCCTCACCGGACTGGCGGGCGTGCGCTATCTCGACAAGTGCGACAACCTTGTGGAGAAAACGGAAATCGCCGCGCCGTTGAAAATCACTCAGGAAGTGGACCGCGTTTATCTCGACGCCCCAGGCGCGGTGGAAATCCTGGATGCGAAGTTGCGCCGAAGAATTCGCGTTGAAAAGACGGGTTCGGCTTCGACGGTGTTGTGGAATCCCTGGATCGCCAAGGCGCAACAAATGCCGGATTTCGGCAACGAGGAGTATCAGCAGATGGTTTGCGTCGAGTCCGGCAACGTCGGCCGGAACAAAATCACCCTGCCGCCGGGCAAGTCCTCCACCATGAAAGTCACTTTGACAAGCGCCCCCGCGTAACCCGACGGCGAGGCGGTTGTGGTTCTAAATGGTGAATTTTGTTTACGCCGGAGCATGAGTTTGGTTTAGTCGCCGGTGTCCATCGACGAGCGCTTTGCCTGGAAGGACGGCAGCCACTCTTCGCACGGACGCCATGATCCGCTAAATTCAACCGCGGGTTGACCGCCAACCGAACCATGAAATCCTGTGTCCCACATCCCTCGTCGGTCAGCCAGCAAGGCGGCCGGCACAAGCAATGGCGTTTGCGTTTGGCGATTCTGATATTGGGGTGCGCGGGGCTAACGACGCTTGTCGCTGACGAGACAAACCGTGTTGATTTGAAAAAATTATCACTTTCCGATCTCGCCAACCTCGAAGTGACGTCGGTCTCGCGCAAGGTGGAGAAATTATCAGAGGCGGCGTCGGCCATCACAGTCATCACCCAGGAGGACATCCACCGTTCCGGGGCCACCAGTTTGCCGGAGGCCTTGCGGCTGGCGCCCAATCTGGAAGTGGCACAGGTCGATTCGCGTCAATGGGCGATCAGCGCGCGCGGGTTCAACAGCACGACGGCCAACAAGTTTCTGGTGCTGATGGATGGCCGCACGGTTTATACGCCACTGTTTTCGGGAGTGTTTTGGGACGCGCAGGACACGCTGTTGGAGGACATTGACCGGATTGAAGTCATCAGCGGGCCGGGGGCCACGGTCTGGGGCGCCAACGCCGTCAATGGGGTGATCAACATTCTGACCAAAAGCGCCCGGGAGACGCAGGGCTTGTTGCTCTATGGCGGCGGCGGCACTGAGGAACGAGCCTTCGGGGGTTTGCGTTATGGCGGTCAACTGGGCACGAACGCGTACTACCGGGTTTACACCAAATATTTTAATCGGGATGAAACTCCGCTCCCGCACGGCGCGGACGGCCAAGACAACTGGCAGATGGGGCAGGGCGGTTTTCGAGTGGATTGGTATCCGACGGAGATAAATCAACTGACCTTGCAAGGTGATGGTTACGGTGCCGCCATCAATCAAATTGCCAAGGGAGACATTCGCATTGGCGGCGGCAATCTGCTCGGTCGCTGGTCGCACACGTTTTCGGAGGAGAGCGAACTGAAGGTTCAATTGTATTACGACCGGACGCACCGGCGGATTCCCGACACCTTCGCCGAGGACTTGGACACGTATGACTTGGATCTGCAACATCGCTTTCCCCTGGGTGAACGACAGGACATCGTCTGGGGACTGGGTTACCGGCTCGCCGAGGATCGCGTGGGGAACACGGCCAATCTGGCGTTTCTCCCGGCCCACCTCTCATTCCAACTGTTCAGCGGCTTTCTCCAGGACGAAATCACGCTCGTGCCTGATCGTTTGCGGCTGACGCTGGGATCGAAATTTGAGCACAACGATTTCAGCGGGTTTGAATTTCAGCCCAGCGCACGGCTTTCGTGGACGGTGACGCAGCGACAAACCCTCTGGGCCGCCGTTTCGCGGGCGGCGCGGACACCGTCGCGGATTGATCAGGATTTTTTCGTGCCCGGCAATCCGCCATTTGCCTTCGCCGGCGGACCGAAATTTGTTTCCGAAGAGTTGCTGGCTTATGAACTGGGCTATCGCGTTCAACCTTTCGAGCGGCTGTCGGCATCGATTGCCGCGTTTTACAATGACTATGACAAATTGCGGAGTTTGGAGCCTGGGCCGCCGTTTACAATCGCCAACGGCCTGACCGGAGAGGCGTATGGCGCCGAACTGGCGGCCAGGTATCAATTGACGAGTTGGTGGCGCTGGCAGGCCGGCTACACCTACTTGCAGAAACACATCCGGCTGAAACCGGGCAGCATGGACTTCAACCAGGCGCGCGGCGAGGGCAGCGATCCCGAGAACCAGTTTTCCGTGCGCTCGTCGATGGACTTGCCGGGGAACTTGATGCTGGACGGCGCGCTACGCTATGTCGATCTGCTGCACAACATCGCCAATGGGGTGAGAGGCACCGTGCCGGGTTACGTTGAACTGGATGTCCGGTTGAGCTGGATGCCGACCAAAAACCTGGAGTTGTCGGTCGTCGGCCAAAATCTTCTGGATCGTCAGCATCCGGAATTTGGGTTTCCCACCTCGCGCCACGAGATGGAACGCGGCGTTTTCGGAAAGGTCACATGGCGTTATTAGCATGGGAGGGTAGCGCCGATTCGTGTTTGAAGTCCGCGTCCGCGGCGCCGGTGTGCGCCCGGGTTGCGGCTGCGCTGGCAACGGACCTTGCGGGGCGACGCGCGAGGATTCTCCGCGCGGTGCTGCTCTGCCTCTGGAGCATGGTGGGGCTGTCAACGCAGAGTCAGATTGCCGAGTATGACGTGAAGGCGGAATATTTGTACCGATTTGCTCTGTTTGTCGATTGGCCGCCCGAGGCGTTTCCAGGTGCGAATACCCCGATTACGATCGGCGTGCTGGGCAACGATCCATTCGGAAAACGTCTCGATGAAGTCGTGAAAAACGAAAAGGTTCATGGCCGTGAACTGCACGTTGAACGCTTTGGTCGCGTGGAAGAGATAATCCGGCTGGCTGCGGAAAAGAATAAAGTGTGTCATATCCTTTTCATCAGCCAGTCTGAGTCGGGAAAGCTCGACAACATCCTGGCCGGCTTGAAGGGCCGGCACATTTTGACGGTGGGCGAGAGCAACCGCTTCGCTGAACGCGGCGGCATTGTCGGTTTTGTGATGAAAGAAAGGAAAGTTCGGTTCAAGCTCAACATGGTCATTGCGACCGGGGAAAAGCTGACCATCAGCGCGCAGTTGCAGGGCGTCGCGGCGGAGTTGATCCAAGAGAAAAAGGACGAGTAAATGACGTTTCGGGACGTGCCCATCAAGCGGAAGTTGACCGCGGTCATCATGTTGACCAGCACCATTGTCTTGCTGTTGACCTGCGCGGCGTTTGCCACTTATGAGCTGATCACGTTTCGCAAGGCAATGAAGCGAAATCTGGCGACGCTGGCGCAGGTGATTGCGGCGAACAGCACTGGCGCGATCACTTTTGATGACCCAAAGCTTGCGCGAGAAACGCTGGCCGCGCTGAAGGTCGAGCCGCACATCGTGGCGGCGGCGCTTTATCGTCCGAACGGAATGCTTTTCGCCAAGTTTCCGGCCGGGCAACCCGACGAGTCGTTCCCACCGCGCCCCGGGCCTGACGGCCCGCGCTTCCGGGAAGGCAGCCTGATTTTTTTTGAGCCCGTGCTGAAGGAGGGTGAGCGCTTGGGGACGCTTTATCTCAACTCGAATCTGGAGGAGTTGCATGGTTTAATGCGGCTTTACGGCGGCATTGTGGTGCTGGTGATGGCCAGTTCATTTCTGATTGCCTTCGCCCTTTCGACCGCGTTGCAGAAAGGCATTTCCGAACCGATTCTGGAACTGGCCAGCACCGCCAAAACCGTGTCGGACCGCAAGGACTATTCCGTACGGGCCAAAAAATATGGGCGCGATGAGTTGGGCCAATTGACCGATTCGTTCAACAACATGCTCAGTTTGATTCACGAGCGCGACGCTTCCCTGCGCGAAGGCGCCGAGCGACTGCGCCTGGCGCTCGAAGCGGCGCAAACCGGCACCTGGGACTGGAACATGATCACGAAGAAGCTGAGTTGGGACGAATACATGTATCCTCAGTTCGGTCTCCGCCGGAACGAATTCGACGGCACCTACGAAGGATTTCTGAAACACGTTCACCCAGACAACCGGGAACAGGTCAATCGCGCGATCGCGCTGGCGGTGGACCAGAAACGGGAGTTTAACCTGGAGTTCCGGGTCCTCTGGCCGGACGCCACCGTTCATGACATCGCCGCGCGCGGCAAAGCATTTTACGATGATCAGGGCCAGGCGGTGCGCATGGCTGGCGTGAGCCTGGACGTGACCCAACGGCGCCGGGCGGAGGAGGAGATTCGCCGGTTGAATGCCGAACTCGAACAGCGCGTCCAGGAGCGCACCGCGGAACTGGCGGCCACCAACAAGGAGTTGGAAGCATTCACCTACTCGGTCGCCCATGATCTGCGGGCGCCGCTGCGGCACGTCGATGCCTATTCGCAGGTGGTGCAGGATGTGTTTGCGCCTCAGTTGCCGGCCGAGGCCCAGAAATATTTGGGCCGCATCCGGCACGGCGTCCAGAACATGGGATTGCTGGTGGATGATCTGCTCAACCTGGCGCGCGTCGGCAGGCAGGAACTCAACCGGACTGTGACAGGATTGAACACCATTGTTGAAGAAGTCGTGGCGGAATTAAAACCGGAGACGCGCCATCGCCAGATCGAATGGCAGATCGGCCAGCTTCCCTACGTGGAATGCGACCCCGGACTCATCAAACAAGTCTTCGCCAACCTCCTTTCCAACGCCGTCAAATACACCCGGCCCCGTGAGAAGGCCGTCATCCAGATCGGGCAGACGACGGCCAATGGTCAAACCGCCATTTTCGTCCGCGACAACGGTGTCGGCTTCAGCATGAAGTATGTCGATAAAATATTTGGTGTCTTCCAGCGGCTGCATCGCCCGGAGGATTTTGAGGGGACGGGCGTGGGGCTGGCCACGGTGGACCGCATCATCCGCAAACACGGCGGGCGCGTCTGGCCGGAAGCAGAACTGGACAAAGGCGCCACTTTCTATTTCACTTTGCAGGCAGCGGCAGATGAAGCCACGGGGAACCGTCTGCCCCTGCAAGTTCAATGATGAAACACGACGAAGTTGAAATCCTGTTGGTCGAAGACAATCCCGACGACGTGGAACTGGCGATGATCGCGTTCCAGCGGAACAATCTCGCCAACAAACTCCACGTGGTGCGCGACGGCGAGGAGGCGCTGGACTTCTTTTTTTGCCGCGGAGCCTACAGCGACCGCAGCTTCGACACGCCGCCCAAACTGGTATTGCTCGATCTCAAACTGCCCAAGGTGGACGGGCTGGATGTGCTGCGCGAAGTCAAAGCCGATCGCCGCACCAAATCCGTTCCCATCGTGGTGATGACTTCCTCCACGCAGCAAAGGGACATGGTGGAAGGCTATCAACTGGGCGTGAACAGCTACATTCAAAAGCCGGTGAATTTCGACCAGTTTCAAAAACTGATCAAAGACCTGGGTTTCTATTGGCTGGTCGTCAACCAGTTCCCGCCGCCCGGCGCGTTCGCGGCGCTCAACAACGGCTGATCACCTCGCGCAAATCGCTTCCCGCCAGCTAGCCGACTTCACTCACCTTCACCGGTCGGTTTTCCTGCAAAGATTTGTTCGCAGCCAGACCCAACACGACGGCCATGCGTCCATCCTCGGCGCTGACCGAAGGGGCGGTATCGCTGCGAATACAATTCACAAATTGATGCAGCTCGGCGACAAAGGCTTCCTGGTATCGCTCCAGGAAAAAGTATTGCGGCTTGGCCGAGGTTACGCTCTCTGCGTCGAGAAGTAAGTGATTGTCAGGCGTGCGGTTCGAGACTGCCACCATTCCCGCCGAGCCGAAAACCTCTACACGTTGGTCGTACCCATAAACGGCTTTGCGACTGTTATCGATCGTCGCCAAAGCGCCCTTTTTCAAGCGCATCGTCACGATGCAAGTGTCGATGTCGCCCGCGCGACCGATTTCCGGATCCACCAAAGCGTCGCCCACTGCAAAAAGTTCCTCAATCTCGCTGCCGCTCAGAAAGCGCACCATGTCGAAGTCGTGAATCGTCATATCGAGAAAGATGCCTCCGGAGACTTTCACATACGAAATCGGCGGCGGCGCGGGATCACGACTGGTGATGCGCACCAGATGCGGTGTGCCAATCTTGCCGGCGGCAACCAGCTCGCGCGCCCTGGCAAAACTGGGGTCGAAGCGGCGGTTGAAACCAATTTGGAATTTGACTCTGGTTTTGCTGACCGCATTGAGCGCTTGTTGGATGCGCTTCAAATCAAGGTCGATGGGCTTTTCGCAAAAGATGTGCTTCCCGCGCGCGGCGGCCTCTTGAATGATTTGGGCATGAGTGTCGGTCGCCGAACAAATCGCGATGGCTTCGATGTCGGGCGACTCGAGCAATTGGCGGTAATCGACGGTGACAAGCTGAACGTGGAACTGGCTGGCCACCGTCTGGGCCGCCGCGAGATTGACATCCGCCACTCCGGCCAGGCGCGCACCGGGGATACGCGTGGCGAGGTTCTCCGCGTGGAGTTTGCCGATTCTTCCCGCGCCGATGAGTCCGACGTTGATGGTCTTGATGGACACAGAATTGTTTTAGAGATTGCAGCTTCGCAGAAACTCGCGGTTGCGCCGCGCGAATTCCTTGGGCGCACCCATGCCGGGCAACACGTCTTGTTCGACGACGATCCAGCCCGGATACTTCTCCCTCTGCAATTCAGCAGCAAAGGTCTTGAAGTCGACGTCGCCTTTGCCGAGTTCGCAAAAGATGCCGTGCTTGAGCGATTCAAAATAATTCCACTCATTTTTGCGCGCCTGTTCATGCGTCTGGGGACTGCAATCCTTGAAGTGCACGTGCCAGATGCGGTCCTTGAACTGCCGGTAAGCCAGAAGCGGGTCGCCACCGCCGCCGAATCGATAGTGTCCCGTGTCGAAACAAAGCCCGACGAGTTTCGGGTCGGTCGATTTCATCAGTTGCTCGATCTCCCACGGCGTCTCGACAAAACCGGCGCAGTGATGATGGAACACGCTGCGCAATCCGGTCTGGCGCCGCACCGCTTCAGCGACGCGGTTCACGCCCCGGCTGAATGTGTCCCATTTCGCCGGCGACAGGCTGTGTTGCGGCTTGATGCGGCCGGCAAGTTTGGTGCGCGTCGCGTCCTTGCCGTTGTCGTCAGCGAGGACAATAAACGGAAGTGTGCCCACGGCATCGGCCATCAAGCGCGCGGTTTTGACGGCGCGCGCTGCTCCGTCCGCGTGGGCGGATTCCTCCGCGAACGCCACGGGCACAAACGCGCCGAGCAACGCCAGTCCCCTCACATTCAACTCGCGCTTCAGTGCCACCGGCTCGGTCGGCATGAAACCCCAATCCCCCAACTCGGTGCCGGCGTAACCGGTTTCGTGGATTTCATCCAGAACCTGGGCGAAGCCGAGCGCGGCGCCCGGCAAATCGAATTCGAGCACGCCCCAGGAACAGGGTGCGTTGGCGACTGGGATGACGGTTGATTTTTTTGTCGTCATGCTTGGCAGATGGAACGTGCAGCGCGATACAGTCACCCAGAACCACTTTCTCTCCGCCGGCAGGGCATCGTCATTTCTTTGGAGCGTGGCAGAGAGGAGCGCCGGCTGTCAATTTCACCTTGGCGGATTCCAAGTATTCAACGAAGGTGTTGCCCCGTGGCTTCGCTGTCCTGCATCGTCTTACGCGCCCTCGCTCGGCCGCGTTCCGAGCGCGGTCTTTCGTTTACGGTTTCCAGGTTTGGAGACGGACAGCAGACGAGACTTCGCGAAATATTCTTGCGAAACGTTCTAGTCAATCATGGTTTTCTTTTCGTTGGGTCGTGATGGGGTGGAGTCCCTTTCTATGTTGAATAGGATTCTGAAACGAGGCTGATCGAGGAACGCAGAAGCTAATAAAACCCTTGGAAAAATTGAATGGAATTGAGGTTGGCGGAGAGAGGGGGATTCGAACCCCCGGTGGGGTTTTAGCCCACTCACGCTTTCCAGGCGTGCGCTTTAAACCACTCAGCCATCTCTCCACCTGAACCGATCGTAATGTGAAGGAGCAGGGACAGAATCGCAATGCTTTTCGGATTCAACCGCGACCGGGAAAATCCGGGAACAAAGTTCGCCCTGCCGACTCTCAAAGATGTCGAAATGCTCCTCTCAAATCTGGAACGAACAAGAAAAAATACGGTTGATTCTCCGATTAATGAACTACCACTGTTAACCTAAACCAACATCAAGACCTATGGACACCTTACCTCAATTTTTTCGCCACGCTGTGGCGCTTGGCGGACGCTGGGTGAAAACTTTCGGAACTCTGAGTCGCGACGCCGCATTGACCTGCCTGGCTTTTTTGTTGCTGTTGGGTCAGGCCCAGGCCAGTTTTCACTTGTGGAATGTGAATGAGATTTATTCAAGCGGCGACGGCAGTGTTCAATTTATTGAATTGCGGGAAACGTCGGGCGGCTTTGGCGGTGAAAATGGACTTAATACGTACGGAGCCAGCATTCGGGTAACCAGTCCGCTGGCGACCAATGAATACTTCTTTGACCACGATCTGGTCGGGAATACCGCTAACAAGACACTTATCATCGGTACGGCCAACCTGAGTTCAATTCCCGGCGGTCTGACGCCCGACTACACCATTCCGCCCAACTTCATTTTGCCCAGCAGTGGCAATGTGAGCTTTGTGGGGTTTGGTATTAATTACGACTTCATCTCTTACAGTAACCTTCCCACGGATGGCGACGCTTCGCTCGTTCGTTCGGGTGGCAGCATGGTTCTATCGACCACCAATACGCCCAAGAATTTCAATGACGAATCCAATTCCATTGTGCCAGTGAAAATGAAATCCATCAGCCGCAGTGGAAATGATTTCAACCTTACTTTCGCCACAGCCACGGGTCCAAACGGAACCGCCGGGCCGAATTATGATGTGGAGTTCAACAACACCATCACTGGCACGAATTGGCTGACGCTGACAAGTGTCGGTGGCGATGGAACGGCGAAAACAGTGACCGATTCGAATCCGCCGGACCCGCAACGAATTTATCGACTACGGGTGCCGTAGCCCATGAGTCGAGACTGGTTGCCGCACACCGCGAGCTTCGTTCCGTCAGTTGCATTCAGTTTACCAGGACAGAATTCCAAGTTGTGAAGGAATTAAGGATTCAATCTAGTCGGCGAGAAATATGAACGCCATGCGCCCTCAATCCAGCATCGCGACGCTTCATGCTCAAGCCCGACACGCGAGATTAATATCCAAGCTGGTCTTGTTGGCCGGCATGTCTCTGGTGATCTTATTCGAGACCGATGCGGCGTATGCAACGTTTCACCTCTGGGACATCAGCGAGGTGTATTCAAGTGCGGATGGGACGGTTCAGTTCATCGAGTTGACGAATAATTCGTCGGCCACCATCGAGGGTTCACTCTCGGGCATTACCATCACCTGCTACAACGCGCAACGCACAAATAGTTATACCTTCCCGAACGATTTATTGGGCAGCACGCTCAACAAGACGTTTTTGATTGGCACCACCAATTCGGCGTCTGTGCCCGCTGGTGTCACGCCTGATTATTTCGTTCCTGATAACTTTCTTTTACTGGAGGGCGGAACAATCAACTATGGCGATGTTGACATTGTTGTTTACACGAACTTGCCGACGAATGGAGTGGCTTCCTTGGTGCGTTCTGGCGCGAGCATGATTTTTTCCATCACGAACTCACCCAAGAATTTCGAAAACGTTTCGAACTCAATCGTGCCTGTTAGGCTGCAATCCCTCACCCAGACTGGAAACGCTTTCGTCCTCTCTTTCGCCACGGCCAGAGGCACCAACGGAGCGGCCGGGCCAAATTATGCCGTTGAATTCAACACCGCCATCGCGAGCACTGGTTGGCAGAAGCTGGCCAACGTCGGCGGCGATGGCACAATCAAGGCCGTCACCAACACAAATCCGCCCGATCCTCAACGATTTTATCGACTGCGCGTGCCCTGACCAAAAGTCGCAATGTCACTGTGGGCGCTGCGTGCCAACCGTACTCAAAACGCAGCGCATGATGGGACGCGAGGGCGAACGCCGCACAACTTCTTTGAACCCCGCCTTGCGAAAGGCCGAGGCCAGTCCGGTATAAACAAACACGTCGGGCTGAACTTTTTTCGGCTCGACGGGATAGCCCTCGACAAGTTTGGCGCCGTTCCGCCTGGCAAAATCAACCGCCGCTTTCAGCAACTGCACCGTTACGCCACGTCGCCGGTAAGGTCGCGCGACGAAAAAGCAGGTGATCGACCAGACCGGTTCGTCATCGATTGGCTTCAACGTTCGCGAGGTTGCCAGCCGCGGATAAACTACGCGCGGCGCGAGGGCGCACCAGCCAACCGGCTGGTCGCCGACAAACGCAAGTAACCCGGGAAACTCACCAGCCTTGACGATTGCTCGAATCGCCGTCTTATTTCCTGCGCCCTTCTGCTTTGTCCATTGTGCTCGCGGCAACCGCCACCACATACACCAACAACCAGCGCACGCGCCGCTCTTTCCGAAGAGAGCTTCAAAGTCGCGCCACCGCTCGGGAGTCAACGGATGGATTTTGACGTGCAATTGGCTCGGAGTGTTCGCTGTCATAGCTTGTGCCACATGACTTGCCGATTCGGTGTAAACACGCGGTCTCTTTTTGACAACTCTAATGTCTTTCACCAAACAGGTTTCAGTCTCAACGATGGGAGTGACAGTGCGCAAGACTTGAGCTATGAGAAGGATCATGCTGGAGAGAATCTCAATCGTCGAAGGCGACATCACGAAACAAGACGTGGACGCGATTGTGAATGCGGCGAACACGTCGTTGTTGGGTGGCGGCGGTGTGGACGGCGCCATTCATCGGGCCGCGGGGTCGGAGTTGTTGGAGGAATGTCGCTTGTTGAATGGTTGCGCCACCGGCTCGGCGAAGATCACCAAGGGATACAAGCTGGCCGCGCGCTGGGTCATTCACACCATCGGTCCGGTGTGGCGCGATGGGGGGCGCGGCGAAGACGAATTGCTCGCCAGTTGTTATCGGAGTTGCCTGGCCTTGGCCATTCAGCACAGCATTCGCACCATCGCTTTTCCGTCCATCAGCACCGGCGCGTATCGTTTCCCGTTGGAACGTGCGACCGCCATCGCCGTGCGGGAGGTCAAAAACTTTCTGGAGCAGAATTCGACCGTTGAGAAAGTTGTCTTCGTTTGCTTCGGCGACGTCGCCTGCCAATGTTACTCGAACGCCTTGGCGGCTTCTGCGCCGCGCTGAGGAGTCATTGCAATTTCACTTCAATGACTGTGCCGCCGGTCGCAGGCGGGTGAACGGTGACGAGCGGATATTTTTGGCCGGCTGGATCCGACAGCGGCAGCAATCCGTTGCCCACCGAGAGCTTCAGCACATAACCGATTTGATCAAACGCTGCAATCTCGCCAGACTTCGCCGTGAGCGTGACCTGCTTTCCCCAGTGTAACGCATTGCCGTCGCGCTTGGGATTTCCCTGACACCACCAGGACCAATCACCAGCACTACGTCGCCGGATCATGAGGCGACGCTCGCGGCGATTCAGTTCGACGGTGAGCGTCATCTCATTTGAGCTGCCACAGTGGACGACGGCGACGTTACCGTTGTCTTCCAGACTTTGGATGGTGATGTTGGTTTGGCTCGTAGAAGTAACACCGGGTTCGATCAGAACTGGCTGCCCGCCGGCGTGCACAACGAGTTCGCCTTTGCGGACACCGACCAGCAAATCGCCCGGCTTCCATGACGCGCGCAGATACGCCTCGTCCACCGATGGAAAGCGATAGGAAAGTTTTTTCTCGTTCGCTTTGGCCGTCACCTTCGGGTCGTACCAGAGATACGCGTAACCGCCCAACTCGAATAAAAGTTTCTCGCCATGCGGCGTGACGTAACGCGTGTGTTGAATGTGGCCAAGCGAATGATCCCAAAGCGCGAGACGTTGGTAAATTGGCCGGCGATATTCCCGCGCGAGCGCCAGCAGCACCGGCGCGTAATAATCAAGCTGGCCGTAGGACGGTTCCAGGACCACGTTGCTATTGTATTCATCGTAACCGGGATTCTTTTCCGTGGCAACGGACGCCAAAGCCAGATCCGCGTTCATGCTCTTGGCAAATCCTTGGAATAGGTCGCGCCCAGTGACACGGCGCAAGGCGTCTATGAAAAACAAGCGGTAATGCATCGTGGATGCCCAGAATGTTCCGCCTTCGGACTGTGCGCCGTCGTCGGCAAGACCGGTGGGCAACAGGTGTTCCTCGAACTTTTTGGTCGTCACATCGAGCCAGATTTTGGCTTCTGGCGTTTCATCCAGCAGCGCCAGCGCCGTGACCCCGAATGATCCCCATTCCACGATGGCGTGATGCGTGTGAAAGCCCGGCCCGGCAATCGTGGGTGTGCTGAAATAATCAGTGAAATATTTTTGCGCGATGCGGGTGAGAGTTTCCCGGATTTCCTTACGCTCGGCATCCGTGAAACGGTCATAGACGATGTCGTAGCCAACGGCGACGCCTTTCAATAGACGCGCGACGGCGTAAGCTTTGCCGCCGTCCGGTTTGTCGTCGGCCTCGTGTGACCACGCGCGACAACTGGCCAGCACCCACTGGCGCGCCGCGTTGCCGTATTTCTCGTTGCCGCTGAACGCATACGCGAACGCCAGATGTTCGGTGATCGCCAGGTCACCCATGATGGCGTAAAAGCGATCGTAAAGATTTTCGTAGCGCGGATCGGGCGTGACCGGTGCGATCCAGTCGGCACGCGGCGTTTGGGTCAGACACCAATCGGCAGACTGGGCGAGGTTGCGCCAGATGAACTTTCGTTCGCCGTGGAATCTGTCCGCGCGCAATGCCGGCAAATCGTTCGCGGTAAAATAAAGCCGCGGGTGACTCAAATTCGTAGCCGCGTCAACGTGGAAAGCCGCGGCCAGCAAAGACAAGATTGCCGGCAATCCGCAACCAACGGAACGTAGCAGCCGACGTAAGGAGGCTCTAACTTGCTTCTTCATGCATCATCCTACCTTCGTCCTTTTGAATGAGGCTTCTCACGTCAGTTGCTACAAAGTTCATACAGTTAACGGCTATCTGTGTTTGCCGGATTTCAAAATCGGCTTCACGCGCCAGTCGGCGTTGTCCCCGAAGCGCACATTGTTTCCGCCCCAGCCAATCCACTTGTTGCCGTAAAGCGCGCGGATGCCCGCCGTGTAAATCGTCATGGTTGCCAGCAGCGAAATGCAAACCAGCGCCGCCGACTTACGGGTGAGCAGCCCGAAATTGGCCGGGCGGATTTCCGGCGTTTCATCCTGCTGGCGCGCGAAGCCGAGAATCAGCACGGTACAGATGAGGGCGTTGACCATGACCATGCCTTCGGTCGCGATGCGGCTCTCGTGAAAAGCCACCACAGCCTTGGTGAAGTTGGCGATGACGATCAGCCAAAGAAACATCAGGTAGAGGAGTTGCCCTTTGCCGAGCCAGGTCGTCGGCAGCAACGCGACCGGCTGCTTGCGATGTCGCACCAACACCCACACGGTGCAGGCTGTGAACGCCAGCCACATCAACGTGAACCAGCTCCAGGCCGAGAAAGTGATGTTGCCGATGAGCGGTGCACGGAGAAATTCCGCCACCGAATGGAACACGCCTTGCCCGACCGTGCGCACTTCCGTCCAGTCCCGGACGTTTTTGACGATGTTGATGTAGGCAAGAATGTTGAAGATGAACACCACCGCGAAGATTTCTGTCCACGGACGCACGCGCGGTTCGTCGCGCCGGACGGGCAGCCGCGAGGCGAGAATGCCGAGCGGAATGACGATGGCGAGGCCGTAGAGGAAACCCGCAAATTGTTCGAGCGCGATGCTGTGCCAGTTGGCGCCGCGCCAGTGCTTCCAGAATTCAATGACCGCGGCGTTGTTGGTCAGCACGGGATTGCCGGGTGAGATGCAGAGAAGCTTGACGATTTGGGCAGTCGCCAACGCCAGTCCACCGAGTGCTCCCGAAAGCAGTGCGGCGAATACCACCGGCTTCTGGCCGGTCTTGCGGAAGTGGAGAACCAGCCCGATGTAACATCCGAGAATGTTCGCCCAACTGTCGCCGCGTGGCGGCGCGAGCCGGAATCCGCCGACGTCTTGGAACAGCGGCAAATTGGACAACAACACCGGTCCGACAAGGAACACGATGAAGCTCCACAACGCCATGCGAACGAGCAGCGCGGAGCCGGATCGCCATGCGCCGTAGCGCCAGAAATAAATCGCGCCGCCGCCAATCGCGCCGAACAGCCAGCCCAGATGCGCGCTGAGTTTGTAAAACACCACCGGCCAGTTGGTGATCATGTCCTCGGCCAAAAATTTCGGAGCACCGGTCGCGGAATCAAGCATCGTCACATCGCCTTGCGGGTGAACGAGCGCGCCTACGACGGTGGCTTGCCAACCCGTTGCCGCGAGCAACTGTTGAATTCCCCAGCCCACAGCCGCGCCGCCGAGCAGGCACAACAACAATTGCGGGAGTTTGCTGAAACGTCGATCCCACAAATCGAACGCGCACAGGGCAATCAAGGCAAGGACCGCTTCCAGCCATTCGCTGTCCAGCCAGTAAAGTGGATCACGCTGGCGAAAATCGGAGCGATCAGCGCCGAACGCCGCGAACAACCGGTCTTGAAAGTCAAAGGGCGTATCTTGAATGACATATTGCACCGCCCAGATTCCAAAGACCCAAAGCATCGGACGGAAAATGGCCGTGAGCTTTTCGCCCTCCTCGACCGCTGCGTAAGCCGTGGCCGCCCCGCCGATTCCCGCCCAAAGAAACGCCTCCAGGAACGTCGCGAAGAAACCGTACACCTGCGTCGGCAAATGGCCGGAGAAGGTGTAGGAAACGGGAACCATGTAGGCGATTGAACCGCCGAAGCCCCAACCCAGCGCGCCGAAGAACGCGAAATAAGGAACACGCCGCCGCCAATCCTCGCGTCCCGACATCAGCGCCGCAGCGATGGCAGCCAAGGCCCCGGGGATCATGGCGCCGGCTTCGTGACCGTAATTGCCCCGGATGCCCCAGCCGATGGACAGCGACAACAAAACCAGAAGAACAGACGAGGCGCGAAATGATGGTGGTTTCATGATGGCTGGCCTCCGGACAGGAGCGCGGACAGCCTTGTCCGCGAGTTTCGAGGATGGGGTTCGCGCGGACATGGCTGGCCGCGCTCCTGGCGTTGATTCATGGCAAGGACGAGCGGCTGATTGCGAAAATACGCCGCTGCGATCTGAGTCATGAGCGAATTCTTACCAACGCGTCGCGGTGATGGCGAGACTGGATTCGTCAAATAAAGAAATTCAGCAATCAGAAATCGAACGGCGTGGTGTCCTGAACGCGGCTGAGATCAGGATCGTTTCGCGGGGCGGATTGACCATACGAGAGAAACTTGAGAACGCTCGTCCCTCGCCAGCGCCAGTTCTCAGCGTGTCCGTCCATGAACGAGAGCACACAGGATTTGTTGTGGCGGCTGGCCGGCAGATTCCACCAACTGGGGTCGCGACGCGGCGCGATTCCAAAACCGCCGTTGTCGATGCTGTCCTCCTGCTCATCCCAAAAGACGGACTTGACGGTCGGCGGCGGGGCGATGATCTGGGTCGACTTGACCAACCGCGCACCGTCGCCACTCAGCGCGTAATCAATCGCGTAACTGCGGGTGCGAGGAACGCTTTTCGGCGGGAGCGTCAGGGAGCGATCACCGGGGCAACGGTAGATGGCGACCGAACGGTTGTATTTAAAAAGCACTCCTTGTTCGATGTTCGTGGTCGTGGTGTCGCGCTTCGCATCGCCCACGACCCACGAGTCCGCCAGGCTGGCCGTGGGCACGGCGTGGTTCATCGGCAGCACGTCACGGTTGTCGTCCGCATACATGATGTAGCAGACCTGGAGTTGCTTCAAATTATTGAGGCAGCTTGTCTGTTGACCTTTGATCTTTGCCTTCGAGAGCGCGGGCAACAACAGCCCGGCCAGAATCGCGATGATGGCAATGACCACCAACAGTTCAATCAGCGTGAAACCGCGCCTACCGGTTCCGTTCGTGATGCAAAGTTGGTCGTTCATGAAACCGGCTGAACTTCAGCATCAAGTTGCTGGTCGGTCAATGACTCAAATCGGGCTGTTGGAAAAAGAAGAAAACCTCGGACAAAAACGGGTGGCGAATGAAGTCCGATTAGCAATTTGATTATCCCTCTCGTTTAGCGTTCTGAATCCCTTCGGCTTCCTTTATCAATTGAGCAAGGGAAACTTCCAAACCTTTGGCAATAGCTTTTGCCGTATCTAAATTCGGGCTTCGCTCTCCGCGTTCCAAAAGACCGATATACGTTTGGTGGAGTCCCGATTTTTCTGCCAAGGCCGCACGGCTGAGACCTCGTGTCTCTCGGTGTCCTTTAACGACCTGAGAAAAGGCATCAGACAATTCCAAAGGGACGCGCCGCATCCCGTGAAAAATGCCCCGCAGAAATGAAAACAAGCATAAGACATTTGTATTGACTAGGATTCAAAAAACGGTTTTGATTAAAACAAACCAAGAGCCAAAGAAACCATGAACCCTAAATACCTCGCTATTCTAGCGGCGTGCTCTCTAGCCGCCGTTTCACTCCAAGCCCAAGATCAGTTCACCAACGGGCTGGTGGCATATTATCCGTTCAACGGGAACGTGAATGATGAGAGTGGATTTGGGAGAAACGAAATCATTTACGGGGATGCGACACTAACTTCTGACCGTTTTGGTGTATCAGGGAGGGCTTATGCCTTCGATGGCACGAATGACTGGCTTCGTTCCTCCTCTCCTATCAACGATGTCACAAATAATTTCACGATGACTATATGGTTCAGAGCCAGCGAGGTACATCGGACAAATGAGTTCGGGCCTTGCATCATTTTCCCTGCTCACGGTGCCGCAACTTGGGGCGACTCTAGCGTTGGCGCGGGAATATCGGCAGGCACTAATCAAATAGGCGTGTGGGAACATACTCATAATTACAACCCCAAGGTAATGCAGTTGGACGGCTATTTTCCAAATTGGACAATGGTGACGTTGGTTTACTCGAATCGAATACCATTCTTATACACAAACGGTATTTTGGCCGCAGTGGGCAACCAGAGTTCACAGAGTCCAGTCAGACCTTCAAACGGTCAGGCGTTGACCTCGTCGCTTTATGGGAACGAAGAGGGCGGGTTCGGAGGATATCATCAGGTAGGTGGAGGGGGGTCTTTTTTCAAAGGAAGTTTGGACGACATCCGAATCTACAATCGGACGCTCTCCGATCAAGAAGTGCAGCAGCTCTATAATTACGAGGTAAATCCCATTCCGTTTCTGACTGTTGCGGTAAAGACGATCCGGTTAAGTATGTTTGTTGCACTGGGCAAAACGAATCAGCTTGAATCCTCCAGTAATTTGATTACTTGGACAAACTACGGCTCACCGTTCACGGCTACTAATTCCGTTATGTATCAGGATGTGGACGTTTCGAACGGCCAGCGATTCTTCCGAATTAAGGAAGTTGGACCGTGAAAGCCATGTTTGGTTTGTCCCTATAAAACAGCCACCGCCTCGATTTCGATTTGGTTGCCCGGTGGCGCAAGTTCCGTCACGCCCACGGCGGTCGAGGCGGGATAAGGCTTCACGAGATATTCCTTGCGCACTTTGCGATAGACCGGCAGGTCACGGCTGAAGTGCGTGAAGTAAGCGCGCAGGATCACAATGTTCGCCATCGAGCCACCGGCCTGTTCGACGATCACCTTGATGCGCTCGAACGTCTGGCGGAACTGCGTCTCCATGTCGGCGTTGTAATCGCGCGGGCCTTGCCCGGAGATGAACACCAGACGCTGGCCTTCGGCAAGGATGCCCGGCGTGTAACCCACATCAGCTGCGGGAGCATCGGGCGGATTCAGACCTTTGATCTTCATTGCGGGAGAGGAAGCAGTCCTCGGCTTGGCGTCGCCGGCTGCGTTGGCGATTGACGGAAGTCCACCTGCAAGCCCGAGCAGCCCGGCGGCGAGAAACGTTCGACGGTCGTGTGAACGGTTGCGTGAACGTTTGGATTTCATTTTAGCACTAGTATGGCCTTGCGCCATGCCCCGATTCATTCGCACCTTGGTATGTGGCGAGCCGCGAATTCAAAGGGAAGCGTCTTCGACCGTCGAATTTCTTCGTAATAATCATAACGGCAGTTTGATGCCCGACAAGCGCTGATACATTTCTATCGCGTACCTATCCGTCATTCCTGACACAAAGTCTGTAAGGGCGAGGATTCTTTCATATCTGGTCAATTTATCGATTACTTTCTCGTTGGACTCTTTCGAGAATTTGTTGTCTTTGAAGAGCATCCCCCTCGGGAAGATTTGCCTCAGCTTTTCATTTTCTTTCCCGGTTCCATTTAACACAACAGCGCCCCAAAATATATCCAATAAGCCGCCTAGGGTTTTGAAACCGGCCAGTTCAATCTGCAAAACTCTTTGGTCAGTGTAAACGTGCCGTTCGATAAGCGCTCGAATCGTTTTGAATGAGCCTCTATAGTTCTTGTCAATCCGTGCGATCAGTTCGTCCTTCATCGTGCCACTTTCAATCACCGCCAAATTACGCATGAACACACGGACGCATTCTTTAACCAGCGTGTTTACGGCGGCTGCGCGCAGTTTTCGGATCAAAACATCCTCTGGTGCGCCATTCCTTCGCGCGTAATCATAATCCCTTCTGCTTTCAGCGTCCATTAGAGCCCTCATCGGCGGCGCAATCGTCTTGAACCCCAGCAGGTTCAGCTTGTGAGCATCCTCCAAGTCAACCAGCCCATAGCAGATGTCGTCTGCAGCTTCGAGTAAAAACGCCAGAGGGTGTCGCGCATATACTCCGTCACTACGGCGGATCATCCGAAGATGGTTAAACGCCTTTATTGCCCACGGTCGTTCAGCATTGAAATACCCGAATTTCTTTTTTGAAACGTCCTTATCATTTTTGTCGCTCCCATGTGGAAGGGTTGAAGGACAGGGATATTTCATCATGGCTCCGATGAGCGCGAATGTAGGAGAAACGCCGCCCATCCTGCGGAAATGTCTCGTAAGGATTCGAAAGCCTTGCGCATTTCCCTCGAACGATTGCAGATCGTTTACCTCATGGTTCGATTCTAGTGAGCTGGTATGGTTCTCAGCCCACTTCCGAATCGCATCTTCTCCTGAGTGGCCGAAAGGGGGATTGCCGAGATCATGGGCCAAGCAGGCCGATGCCACAAGAGTTCCAAATTCTTGAGGGGAGGGTAAATGCTTGTCTGTGATCTGGCGGCCATGCAGTGAAAGACGCAGGTGTAAATGCTTACCAGCCAAGATTCCTAGCGTCCTTCCAACGGATGCGACTTCTAAGGTATGTGTAAGCCGTGTGCGCGTATAGTCTGTGACTGAAAATGGGAAGACCTGTGTTTTGTCCTGCAACCGTCGGAACGCGCTGGAGTAGATGATTCGGCCATAGTCACGCTCAAATTCCGAACGAATCATGTCAGTTTGTCTTCTGGGCTCTCCACACAAACGCTCATCAGAAAGCAAGGACTGCCATAGTTTGAGTTTTTCGGAACTCATCGCTGATTTGATATAACAACTGATCCAGTCTTGCGTGCTTCCGGTAAGGCGGCACCATCTAACGCGGCGCGGCGGCAACTCGTTTTGCGATGGTGTCGAGGTCAACAATCGCGGCGCGGTTGCCGGCTTTCTTCACGAGTTCACAAACCAGTTCGATGGCTTTGAACTCCGGGTCGCTCGGATACAGCACGGAAGGATGCGAGAGCAGGTCGAACACGGCGCGATGTTCGATGGCCCATTCGACGCCGAGGCGGATCGCCTTGAGAAAATGTTCCAGCTTCCAACGTCCGTTGCGGAACGCGCCGATGTCGCTGATGGGACTCATCGGAACATCAATCAGTCCGGTCGGATAGACGAACGGTTGCGCGGCCTGTTGCGCTTTCACGATGTTGTCAAACACGTCGGGCGTCGGGTCCTTGCCCACTTCGCCGTACAGATGCACGGGATATTTGCAGCTCACCCATTTGAATCCGAGATCGAGCATCATCTGCTGCACGTCGGTTCGACCGTTCAATCCATCGGCAAAACCGCCGGGTGTGCGGAAGCCCGCCGGGCCGAAACCGAGCCGTGTGCGCATGGCGTCGGTGCAAAGCTGGATGTTTTCGCGAATCACCTGCGCCGGAGTTTTGCCTGCGATCAACCACGGCGCGCGGGCAAAGCGATATTGAATGTCCTGCGGCTTGGTCGCCAGAACAAAGACGTGATCGTAAGTGTGGTTGCCGATAGGATGGCCAGCCTCATGGAGTGCCTTCATCCAGTCCACGTTTTCCTGCTCAAAAACCTGGCCGACGGCAAAGAAGTGAATGACGCCGCCGTGCGCTTTGACGCGGCGGGCGGCTTCGACGGCGTAACGTTTGGCTTCGTCGTTGAGGTTTCCTTTTTCGTAATCCCAATGCATGTCCTCCCAGCGCGGAAAGTTGCGCGCCATTTCGAGATCGAGCGTGATGGCGATGAGTGCCTTGTCGCGTGAAGGCGGAGCAGCTTGGGCCAGCGCGCTCGCACCTCCAAAACCTGCCGCGACGCCGGCCATCGAAACGGTTCGGAGAAATTCGCGACGCGATGTTGCATTGTCGCCGTAGCCGCCGACGTCAGTCGGCGCTGACTTTATCCTGCTGACAGAATGCGCCGACTGACGTCGGCGGCTACGCGCCGGGGGCAATTCCAGTGCCGGGTGGGAAGTTCGGATCGGCAGGGACAGGCTATTTCTTTCTTGGTTCATACTTGATCCATGAGATTTGGGTGACGAGTTGATTGAGCGAGGCAAACGCAATGTGCGCACTGGTCGCAATTTTCGGCGTGTCATGCGCCGGGAACGTAGCCAGCGTGGCGTCGCCGACGAGAAACACGTTGAAATCCTTCGAGAGATTCTCGTAGCCCGCGCACGTCTTCGCGTAGCACATGTCCGTGGCGTAGCCGGTCAACAGGACATGGCGGACGCCGTTGGCGCGGAGAAACTCGCGCAACTTGTCGTAGCCCTCGGCGTCATAAACCACCACATCGTCGGGAAACACCGTGATGTCGCGCGTGACGGGAATGGGTAGGTCCCAGAACCCGGCATTGTTGAAACGCGCAGTCGCGTCGAGACCGGGGAACTGTTTGAAGTAATCGACCACTGGTTTGTCCTCGGAAAGCTTGATCGTCGAGGGCAACGGCTCGCCGCGATAGTTGAACCCGCGTAGTTTCGCGTCGAGTTCTTGCGCACCTTGCTTGCGCTCCTCCGGGCCGGGATTGTGCGTGAACGAGCGATACATCTTGCGACGGATCGGATCACAACTGCCCGGCAAACTGTAAAGCACGGCGGCCACCTTGCCGCGAAGCGATTTATGGAAGGGATCGATCACGGTGCGCGTGTGCTTCGCCGCGAGATGGTTTTTTGCCGGCGTGCAAAAGTCTGCCACACCCGCCGGCTCCGGCGTGTCCCAACCCTGGCCGTCATCGATGCCCCAAGGATGCACCATGATGATGGCCGTCTGGCTGGCGCGAAGATGATTCGGCGCTTCGATGATGCCACGCGCGTTGTAGCTCCAGCGCCAGGCGCGCACGTGGAGGTCGGCGTCCGGATCATTCACGATGGCCGGCGCTTCCCATCGATTCGTCTCGCGGACCGGCTCGACCCATTCCGGATGGTCCGCGAGCAACGGCTTCGGATGTTTGATAGGAATGAGTTTGTTGTCGTAAGTGCGCGACGGTTCGCTGGCGCGGGTCAAATGCGCGCCGAAAACGAGAATCAGCAAGCTTTGGAGAATGGATGCAGGGCGCATAATTTTTCGGTAGTTCAGACTCCAATGTAGGCAGTCGATCACCTGGCCGTCAATTTCAACTTTAGTCAGAGCTGTCAGCAATTTGTCGGCGGTGTCGGCTTGATTTTTTGGGAGAAATGGCTTCTTTTGGACCTGTTCCCGGGATCAAATGCGAGACATGACCAAGCGCAACTAAATTTTGCTTATGAAAAACTTCTCACGAACCATCGCTGCAATCATCGCAATCACCTGGCTGCTTAGCGGCGCCACGCAAATCCGCGCCCAAGGCACGGCTTTCACGTATCAAGGCCGCCTTGCCGACACCGGCAGCCCCGCCAACGGTAATTATGACCTGAGGTTCACGGTTTACGATTCAACCAATAGTCCCGGCACGATCATCGCCGGGCCGCTCACCAATGCGCCGACCGTGGTGAGCAACGGTTTGTTCACCGTGAAGCTGGATTTCGGCGCGAGCGTGTTCACCGGCGCGGCGCGCTGGCTGGAGATTGCGGTGCGTACCAACGGCAGCGGCGCTTTCGCCACTCTCACGCCGCGTCAGCATTTAACGCCGACCCCGTATGCGATTTATGCCGGAGGCGCGAACGCCGCCGGCATCAGCGGAACACTTCCGGCCACCACTCTCAACGGCACCTACACCAACGCCGTCAACTTCAACAATGGCGCGAACAGTTTTGACGGAAGTTTCTACGGACAATTCTTCGGATCGAGTTTCATTGGCGGCAATTTCGTCGGCAATTTCATTGGCACGGGAAGTGGTTTGGCCGACGTTTGGCACACCGGCGGCAATCTCGGGACCACGGCGGGCGTGAACTTCCTCGGCACTACGGACAATGAGCCGCTCCAACTGCACGTCAATGGTCAACGTGTCCTGCGATTGGAACCAGTTTCGGACTTGACTGGATTTCTTCCCAATGTGATTGGAGGCAAGGACAATTACGTTGTCCCGGGCACGACCGGCGCATTCATCGGTGGTGGTGGCGGCGTCGGTCTCTCCAACACGATCGCGTCCACGGAAGGTGTCATTGCCGGAGGGTTTTTGAACCACATCGAAGCGGGCAATGCTCATGCCAGCGCGATCGGTGGTGGTTTTGACAACACCATCGAATTTGGCGCGGCGCGGTCGGTGATCGCTGGAGGCCATGCCAACCGCATCGGCACGAATGCGACAGGGGCGGTGGTCAGCGGCGGCGAAGTGAATGATGTGTTGGATGGGGCGTTCTGGGGAACCATCGGCGGTGGTTTCTTAAACACCATTCAGCCGAACGCTTCTTATTCCACCATTGGTGGCGGCGTGCAAAATACTATTCAGACCAACGCCTCTTATTCCTTCATCGGCGGTGGTTCTGGTAATCTGATTCTGCCAACGGCCGCTGTCTCGGTTATCGGCGGCGGCTTCGGCAACACCAATGGTGGTCTCTGGGCCACAATTCCCGGCGGTTACGCCAATGTCGCCAGCGGGACTTTCAGCTTCGCTGCCGGACACCAGGCCAAGGCGCGCCATGACGGGGCGTTTGTTTGGGCGGACTCCACCTCGGCTGATTTTGTGTCCACCGCCAGCGACCAATTCCTGGTCCGCGCATCCGGCGGATTATTTTTTTATAACGGCGCTCCCGGCGTCAATGTGGATCAGTTCAACGCGAACAATGGCGATATCGGTTACGCCTTAAGGTTTGGCATCGGCAGCGGGGAAGGGATCGGTTCCAAACGCACGCCTGGCGGTAACCAGTATGGCTTGGATTTTTACACACAATTTACCAATCGGATGGCAATTACTCAGAGTGGCCTTGTCGGCATCGGTACAAATAATCCAGCGGCGGCCCTGCACGTAGTGGGCGGCGGTACCACCAACCTTGCCCTCAAAATCTCGAATGGCGGCATCTCTGTTTCTGGTGCCGGCATCGGCACGAGTACGCCTGCGTTTGTTCATCGGGCATCGGCCGCAAATATCGAGGGCGGCGCCACGCATCGGACGACCATTACTCATCCGCTGACGGATGGCGATCATGACGCCATCCTCATCGTCACGCCCAACTACAATCCCGGCGAAACTGGAAACATACTCGACACTCACCCTATCGGAGTTTTCTACAACTCGTCACTGTCAAAATGGCAAATCTTCCACCAGGACTTCGCGGCGGTGACAACGGATGCTGCCTACAACGTACTGGTAATCAAACCTTGATTCTGGAATTACCAATTATGAAATCGCATCCAAGATTCTGCAGATATTCAACATTGCTCTCGCCTTTCCTCGCATTGGCTTTGGCGGCGCTCACTATTCGGACTGAAGCACAGCCATTCTCAATCGACTGGTTCACGATCGACAGCGGCGGCGGCACGAGCACGGGCGGCGTGTATGTCGTCAGCGGCACCGTTGGCCAACCGGACGCGGGCGCGACGATGAGCGGCGGGAATTATTCGGTGGACGGTGGATTCTGGAGTTTCATCGCCGCCGTGCAAACGCCGGGTGCACCGTTACTCTCCATCCGACTCACAACCACGAACACTGTGGCTGTTTCCTGGCCGTCGCCTTCCACCGGTTTCACGCTTCAGCAAAACACCAACGGTCTGGGGACTGTCAACTGGAGCAACATTGTCATCACGCCAAGCGACGATGGCACGACCAAGACTATCATTGTGAACCCGCCGACGGGGAACAGGTTTTATCGGTTGAAGAATCCGTAGCTGGTGCTGTCAAGCGGCGGCTGATCCGCTTTTTCCCAACGAGGGCAAGGCTGATCTCTTTCACCCGCAGACGCTCTTCCGCGGCTGTTGATGCGGCATAAACTTCGGGCGCCGATTGACAATCCACTTGCTTTCCCAGCGGATTCAGGCCTCAACTAAATCGTTCCGGTGAATTGCACGATGACTGCCAAAAAACCTTTTTAACCAAGCCACACTTATGAAGACATCTTTCCTCACTATCCGTAACCTCGGCGCAGCAGCGCTGCTGTTCACTTTCATCATTCTTCATTCAGCCTTCTGCGTTCCGGCTTTCGCCCAAGGCACCGCCTTCACGTATCAAGGACGGCTGACCGACGGCACGAATGTCGCCAGCGGCCCCGTCGAGTTGCAGTTGACCTTGTGGAACGCCCTGACCGGCGGCGCGCAAGTGGCCGCCGCGGTGCCGACGAGCACCGTCGTCACTGTCACCAACGGCCTGTTCACCATGCCCGTGGATTTCGGGGCGGCGGCATTCAACGGTGCCGACCGCTACGTGCAGATCGAATTGCGTACCACGATTGGACCCTTCACCCTGTTGTCTCCCCGGCAGAAAATCAGCGCGGCGCCCTACGCCGTCCTGGCGGGCAATGTGGCGGCGGGCGGGATTGCCTCGGGCACTTATTCAAGCGCCGTGACGTTCAGTAACTTCGCCAACGTGTTCAACGGCACGTTCACGGGTAACGGCGGCGGGCTGTCCAATTTGAACGCGACCAGCCTCGGTGGATTGAGCGCTTCGAACTTCTGGAAACTCGGCGGGAACGCCGGCACGACTGCGGGCGTGAATTTCCTCGGCACCACGGATAATCAGGCTTTGGAATTAAAGGCCAACGGCCAGCGAACCTTGCGGCTGGAGCCGATCACCGTTACCAACGTTATTCCGGGTGCTTCCATAATTTATTCCAATGCGCCGAATGTGATTGGCGGTACTTCGCTCAACGGAGTGGGCGCCGGAGTAGCGGGCGCATTTATTGGAGGCGGTGGAATCGGTGGACTTTACGCGGACCAAGGCGCTGGCTATGTTTTTTATGGTGCCTTTACCAACCGGGTCTCGGCGAACTTTTCGGCTATCGTTGGAGGTTATCTCAATATTATCCAGACGAACGCCGACGGCTCGGCCATCGGAGGCGGCACCGGCAACAACATCCAAAACGGCTCTGGTCCCGGTGTAATTGGCGGAGGCTCCGGCAATACCATGACCAATGCGTATGCTGCGACCATCGGCGGTGGCTCCGGCAACAGGATCGAAAGCGTCGGGAATTTCACCACGATTGCCGGCGGCGTGGACAATGCCATCACGGCTGATGCGCCTTCCGCCACGATCGGCGGCGGAACCGACAACACGAACCGCGCCTCTACCGGCACCATTGGCGGCGGGTCCCGTAACCTCATCGGAACCACCGCGTCTGGCGCAACCATCAGCGGGGGCAACGAAAACACGGCCGGCGGCGGATACGCGACCGTCGCGGGAGGCAATCAGAACATCGCTAGCGGCCCAAGCGCGACCGTGGGCGGTGGCTACAATAACAACAGCAGCTTGGACTACGCGACGGTGGGCGGCGGCTACCAAAACAACAGCAGCTTCTTCGCGACGACGGTGGGCGGCGGCCAGTATAACATCAGCAGCGCCTCCTATGCGACCGTGCCCGGCGGCTTGTCAAATAACGCAGCCGGCCTCTTCAGTTTTGCGGCCGGTCGCCGCGCCAAAGCCAATCACCGGGGCGCTTTTGTCTGGGCCGATGCCACCGATGCCGATTTTGCTTCGTCGGCCGACAATCAGTTTCTCATCCGCGCCGCCGGTGGCGTTGTGCTCAGTGACAGCACGCCCGCGATTTCCTTCGGCACCACCACGCGCCAGATGCTTGACTTTTACGGCCTCGGCTTCGGCATGGGCGTGCAGACCGCCACGTTGTATGCGCGCTCCAACACGCGCTTCTCCTGGTTCGTAGGCGGCGTGCACAGCGATCTGGAGAACAACGCGGGCGGGGGCACCGTGGCGATGACGCTCACCACTGCCGGCCTCACGGTCAATGGCACGTTCGTGAGCGCAAGCGACCGCAATGCGAAAGAACAATTCGAGCCGCTGAACCCGCGCGAGGTGTTGGACAAAGTCGCCATGCTGCCGCTTTCCAAATGGAGCTACAAGCAGGACTCCGCCACGCGCCATCTCGGCCCGATGGCGCAGGATTTTTACGCTGCCTTCGGCGTCGGTCCCGACGACAAACACATTGCCACCGTGGACGCCGACGGCGTGGCGCTGGCGGCGATTCAAGGATTGAACCAGAAACTGGCAGACGAATTAAAACAGAAGGAAACGGAGATAACGGAGTTGAAGCAAAGGCTGGCGAAACTGGAACAACTGATGAACCACAAGCACGGAGGGGCGAAATGAAAAACTCCAAATTTCAGGCTCCAACATCCAGAGAAGTTCCAAGCACCAAACAGGCAACCGGCGTTGCAGCCCGAGATGGGAGCTTGAAGCTTGGAGCTTCTCTGGTGCTTGGATGTTGCTGCTTGGCGCTTCTGCCTTGCGAGAGCGCCCGCGCTCAGTCTTACCGCATAGATTGGTTCACGATTGACGGCGGCGGCGGCTCGAGCACCGGCGGCGTTTATTCCGTCAACTGCACCATCGGCCAGCCTGATGCCGGACCGACATTAAGCGGCGGCAACTTCACCGTGGACGGCGGTTTTTGGAGTCTCATTGCCGCCGTGCAAACGCCCGGCGCACCGTTTTTGTCTATCCGACTCACGACGACGAACACCGTGGCCGTCTCCTGGCCGTCGCCATCCACCGGTTTCACGCTCCAGCAAAACACGAACGCACTCGCGACGGTGAACTGGAGCAACGTGGTCGCCACGCCGGACGACGACGGCACGACCAAGACTATCATTGTGAACCCGCCGACGGGGAACAGGTATTATCGGCTGAAGAGTCCGTAGATTCGATCACGCGTTCGTCAATTCGAACCTGGTCATTCTCTTTCAAGAAGAAGGACTTGCTTGTTGGGCTGAAAAAGGATTCCATGTTCGAGTTCCCTGAAGCCATGCAATACCGGTAGAATCTTCGTTTAACCAAACATCACCAATGAAAACATCCCCGATCACCTTCTTTAGCTTTGCCGTCGCTATGTTTCTGGTCTGCGGCGCAACTGACCTGCATGCCCAAGGCACGGCGTTCACGTATCAGGGTCGGCTGACGGACAACGGAAGCCCGGCCAATGGCAGCTACGACCTGCGGTTTTATTTGCGCGACGCCGCGACGTTCGGGAATCCCGTCGGCACGACGAACACCGTTGCGCCCGTCGCCGTCAGCAACGGTCTGTTCACGGTGGCGCTGGATTTTGGCGCAGGAATATTCACCGGCCCGGCGCGCTGGCTGGAAATCGGCATTCGCACCAACGGCAGCGTGGCGTCCTACGCCACTCTCAGCACGCGGCAGGCATTAACACCCGCGCCCTACGCGATCTTTGCCAACAGTTCGTCGAATGTGGTGAACGGCTCCGTGGTGAAAAGTCTCAACACTCTGAAAGACGATGTTGCGCTGGCGGCGGGCGCGAATGTGACCATTACACCCAGTGGCAACACGCTGACGATTGCATCGACCGGCGGCGGTGGCAGCGGCCCTTGGTTGCTCAACGGATCAAGTGCTTACTACAACGGCGGCAGAGTTGGCATAGGCACGACCACTCCCGCGGCGGCGCTGGAAGTCAACGACCCGAATGGCAACGCGCTGCTTTATGTTACTGCGCCCAGGCCCAATCTCATTTTTCGCGATACCATTGCTGGAAATGCCCGCGGCGTCATCGGCGGTTTCGACGGCGGCCTGCGCTTCTACACCGAAAGCTGGGAGACCGGCGCCAATCCGTCCGCATACATGGCGTTCACTACCAACGGCAATCTCGGCATTGGTACAATCACGCCGTTGAGCGCGCTGCATATTTCCGGCGTCGCGGATGCCGTGCGCCTGACAGGATCCAAGCCTTTCCTCACGTTGGAAGATACTTCCGCCGGCCTCTATTCTCGCATTCAGTCGGACGGTGGAGGGATGAATTTCAAGACCCAAGGGGCGGTCACCGGCAGCAACCCTGGCGGCCTGATTCATCTGGACGGTGTCGGCAACGTCGGCATTGGGACAACAACTCCAAATCATCACTTGAGCATTTTGAATTATGCGGGTGGTCCGACGTGGACCGCGAATGGCTGGATTGGCGCCGTCGAACTGGACAACGCTGCGGCCATTGGCTGGCGCTCCAACGGAGGAGGGCAGAGATTTGGCATGGGCCATTCCGGCGGAGGATTTTATCTGTTTCGCACGGCAAGCGATCCGGGCACGACTGGCGGCGCAGCGGTGTACGATGTTGTCGTGAATGATTCGGGCAACGTCGGCATCGGCACGACCACACCCACCAGCAAACTGGAAATCGCGGCGCAGGATGGAATGAAAATAACCGGCTTTCAACCGTTCCTGACTTTGCGCGACAGCAACGCCGGCAATGCGCGTGGTGTCATCCAAACGGTTTCAGGTGGTTTGCTCTTTTTCACTGAAAGCTATCTGAGCGGCGCCAACCTCAACAACTCCATGGCCCTGGCAAATTCCGGCAATTTCAGCGTCAAGAACATCACGATACGCGGAGGAGCAGACGTCGCAGAACCCTTTGAGTTTACTTCAGAACACATCCCGGCAGGTGCAGTCGTGATCATTGATGATGAACATCCCGGAAAACTGAAACTCACTTCACACGCTTACGACACGCGTGTCGCGGGTATTGTCAGTGGCGCCAATGGCGTAAGCCCCGGAATCAGTTTGCATCAGGAAGGCATTTTGGAAGGCGGGCAAAACGTCGCGCTGAGTGGTCGCGTGTATGTCCTCGCCGACGCCTCGCGTGGGAGAATCAAGGCGGGTGACCTGCTCACAACTTCAGACACACCCGGCTATGCGATGAAGGCAGTTGATCATGCCAAGGCTCAAGGTGCCATTCTAGGAAAAGCAATGAGCGGGCTGAAAGATGGCAAAGGCATGGTGCTCACTCTGGTGACGCTTCAATAACTCTCAACGAAGCTGATGTCATGAAAATGAATCCTTCAAGACCTGCGTGCCTTTGGCTGTGGTTGACAATTGTTTCTTTGCTATGGCCGCAGGAAAAAGACTCCGCCCGCGCCCAGAGTATTGTGCAAAGCTGGCAGGGAATTACCGCACCTGGAAGCATTGCTCCACCGGACCCACACGGTGCGCCGGGCCCCGACGGCGTGCTCGCGACAGTCAACTTGCAGGTCAGTTACTTCACCAAATCGGGCGGTCTCATTTGGGGTCCGACCAATCTGCTCAATTTCTTCGTCGGCAATACTGGAGTGACCAATCAGAATTCCGATCCTCGTGTGGTCTTCGATGCGGACAGCCGGCGTTTCTTCGTCATCATGCAGGAAAATCATAACAGCCAATTCTGGTTGAACGTGGCGGTATCGAAAAACGCCGACCCTCGAAGTTCGGGCGCGGCGGATTGGATTTTCTATCGTTTCAATGCGACGGAGAGTTCAGCAACCAACACTGCCGGGGGCGTGAATTACGGCGGCGATTATCCCGGGCTGGCGGTGGATGCTCAGGCGCTCTACGTCGTGTATCGGATGTTTGCTTTTATTCCCGCAGGAACCATCAGTGGCTGCGGTTGTGACGTCCTCAATTCAGCGGTGCTCATTATGAATAAGGCGCAACTTATCAACGGCACCGGCACGCTCGCGTCATTCTACACAGATACCGTGACCATCCAGCCGGTCACGCCTGCGGGTGCGAGTCCCGGCAACGTGATGTACATGGTCGCCAATTGGAACAACACCAACCTCAAGCTCTACGCCCTCAGCGACCCGCTGGGCGCGCGCACTCTTTCCACGCAATTTATTGTCGTGACGGACATCGGCGGCGGACCGACCAACCAGGCGCCCCAACTAGGTTCCGCCAGTACCGTGGACCCGATCGTGAGCAAGCTGCAAGGCAATGCAACCCTGGCTCAAGGGGACATTTGGTGCTGCATGACTCGCGGCCAGCCCGCCGGACCCGCCGTGGCGGCCTATTGGCGTATCCGCCTCAATAATTGGCCCGCCAGCGGCAGTGCGACTCTCGCCGAACAGGGAACGGTCGGGGCCGGCACGGATTGGAATTATTGTCCCTCCATCGGAGCAAATCTCAGAGGCGATGTTGCCATCACCTGGACGAAATCTTCAGCCAGCCTGTACACCACAATGATGGGCGCCTGGCGCACGGCGGGCGCTGGCGCGTTCGCCGGTCCGGTTGTGATCAAAGCGAGTTCGAGCGCCAACACCGACGGACGTTGGGGAGATTATTTCACCAGTTGGCCCGATCCCAATGACGGCTCGATGTGGCTCGGCGGCGAATGGACGACCAACGGCACTTGGAGCACATGGTGGGCGCAAATTGCCATGCCGCCCCGGGATTATTATGTGAAATGGGATGCTCCTCAGCCAGCAACACAAGACGGCTCGATCACGTTTCCTTACACGACCGTCGGGGCCGCGCACGCAAACATCACGAGCGGCACGCTGCATATTTATGGCGGCAATTACAACGAGTCGTTGACCATCAACAAGAGCGTCTATCTGGAAGCCTTCTCCGGCGGCGCTGTGACCATAGGTGCGCCATGAGGAACAACCCCGTTGCCAGTATGTTGCAAACCGCACAAATATTGAATCGTATGACAAACCCGAAGCTCGCAGTTCTCATCGCGGCGCTCGCCGTCGCCGCTTTCCTGGGAGAAGCCATCGCCCAGAACGAACCGGCTCCCGCACCGCAACCGCCCTCGAGTCCGTGGCAAAAGCCGTTTGCCGAACAGGCCACGGAAGAAGCCTGGACTGCGTTTAAGGACGGGCAATATGAAGCCGCTTCAGTAAAAGCCGGCGAGTGCATCGCAAAATGCGAAACCGTTGCCGACCAGATCGAAGCCACTCTGGAATCTGCCAGGATTGTGCTGCCAAAAGGAGCGGTCTCGCAAGAGGATCGAAAGCGCATCGCCAGGTACCAGGTGCTGCATGATGTCGCCACCTGTTTGTGGATCAAAGGTCAGGCCGAGGAAAAGCTCGGACATCAAGCCGAAGCAAAGAAGGCCTACACTCAGGCTATCAAATATTCCCATGCCAGGAGTTCACGACCGACCGGCGATTCGTTCTGGTCTCCAGCCGAAAAAGCAGCGGAAGCCTTGGCCAAATGAATATGAATGCGAAGAAAATATTTCTCACGGCTGGTCTTGCTATTTTTACGACGCTCGCGCTGGCTCAAACCTACTCGATTGACTGGTTCACGATTGACGGCGGCGGCGGCACGAGCATGGGCGGCGTGTATCAAATCAGCGGCACCGCCGGCCAGCCCGACGCCGGGCCGACAATGACCGGCGGCAACTTCACTGTGGACGGCGGGTTCTGGGGCATCATCGCCGCCCTGCAAACGCCCGGCGCGCCCACGCTCACGATTACGAGGACGGCGACCAACACTGTGGCAGTGTCCTGGCCGTCGCCGTCCACCGGCTTCACGCTTCAGCAAAACACCAACAGCGTCGCATCGGTGAACTGGAGCAACATCGTCGCCGCGCCATCGGATGACGGCACGACCAAGACCGTCATCGTCAATCCACCGGCGGGCAATCGCTTCTATCGGCTGTTCAAGCCGTGAACTGGTCGGGACGACTTCCACGTCGTCCCCAGCTTCTTGGCAGAGGAATACGATTTGGGACGCGGTCGCACGCGTACCTTTTTTCCTGCCGTCGCCGCCGCCGCCCAATATCGGCCCGCCCAATACCTTCTTGTCGTTTGCCCCTTTATCTGCTAGTAGTATTCCGTCTCCACCATTTCTGGTTCGTTGGCCGTGAACCATCAAACCTGGTGACACCGTTTCATAACTCAGTAACCGACGGCCGGCTGAACTATGAAAAAGAAACCGTTCATACTCCTGGCGCTGGCATTCCTCTCCACCCTCAACTCTCAACTCTCAACCCTCTTCGCTCAAGGCAGCGCCTTCACTTATCAGGGACGGCTGAACACCAACAACGCGCCATACTCCGGCTCGGCGGAATTCCAGTTCACGCTCTGGGACGCGGCGAGCGCCGGCAGTGCCGTGGCGACGAACAATCCGGTCAGCCTCATTGCCCCGGTCGCCGACGGCTTGTTCACCGTGACGCTGGACTTTGGTCTCAACCCGTTTAACGGCCAGCCGCGCTTCCTGCAGACCGAGGTGCGCACGGCCATCGGGCCGTTCACCGCGTTGACTCCGCGCCAGCCCGTGACCGCCACGCCGTATGCGTTGAGGGCGTTGAACCTCACCACGAACGGTCTGGCGGCGGGCACCTACGCCAGCGCCGTCACGTTTGACAATGCGGCCAACAGTTTTGCCGGTGCGTTCACCGGTGCGTTCACCGGCGCGGCCAGCGGAAACGGTTCCGGCCTGACCAATGTGAACGCCGCCACGCTCGGCGGCTTGAGCGGCGCGAGCTTTTGGAAAACCAACGGCAACGCGGGCGCGAACCCAACGAACGGTGCGTTCCTGGGTACCGCGGATAACCTGCCACTGGAGTTCAAGGTCAACGGCCAGCGGGCGCTACGGATTGAGCCAACTGCCACTTCACCGAATGTGATCGGTGGCGCGGCCGGAAATTCTGTTGCGGCCGGGCTTTCCGGTGCCACCATCAGCGGCGGCTCTGGAAACAGGATACTCCTGAGTAGCGATTCTCCCTATGGAGGATCCGTCATTGGCGGAGGTGATGGCAATCTCATCGGCGGGACACCAGGAGTCGGCGGCCTCGCACTTGGTGGATTCAATTTCATCGGTGGAGGGTATGCGAATAACATCAGGGCTGGTGGTGATTTCGATACCATCTCCGGTGGCGAGGGGAACACGATTGGCACCAATGCCGACCATGTCACGATTGCGGGGGGAGCAAGGAACGACGTTGGCACCAGTTCCGTCCTCAGCGTGATCAGTGGCGGCAACGACAACAACATCGGCACCAACTCGCCCAACAGCGTGATCGGCGGCGGTGGCAACAACAACATCACGAACAACTCGACCTACGCCACCATTCCCGGAGGCGAATTGAACACCGCCACCAACTACGCCTTTGCCGCCGGGCGTCGCGCCAAGGCAAACCATCAGGGCGCCTTCGTCTGGGCCGACTCGCAAAACGCCGATTTCGACTCCACTTCCGGCGACCAGTTTCTCATTCGCGCGGCGGGCGGCGTGGGCATCGGCACGACCAGCCCGCAGGCGAAACTGCACGTGGCCGGCAGCGTGGTGGTGCAAGGGTTGACGACCCCGCCTGCCGCCAGCGCCACCAATCTGCTCAATCTCGGATCGGGCAACACGACAAACGGTTTCCTTAACGGCATTAGTTTCTTCGAAAGTGCCACGACGACCGCCATGAGCCTGGGCTACGATGGGAGTGGTGGTGCGGCCCAGAACGCCCTTCGCATTTACAGCAGTGCCGGCAGCCCCCTCTTCACGTTTGAAGCCAGCGGTGATCTGGGAATTGGAACCACCGCTCCCACCAACAAGCTGCACGTCATTGGCGGGGCGACCTTCAGCAGCGGTGCGGGCGGCGCAAATCAAAATGTCGTGTGGACGCCGGGCAGCGCCAGTTGGAGTTTCACCAGCGACCGCAACGCCAAAGACCGCATCGCGCCGGTGGATGGCCGTGAGGTGTTGGAGAAATTGTCGCGCATCCCGGTGGCCGAGTGGAGCTACAAAGGCTACGACCAACGCCACCTCGGCCCGATGGCGCAGGATTTCCACGCGCAATTCCCGCTCAACACTGACGACACATCGCTCAACGACGCCGATCTCCACGGCGTGGCGTTGGCGGCCATTCAGGGGTTGAATCAGAAACTCACGGACGAATTGAAACGTCGGGACGCCGAGAATGCTGAGTTGAAAACCCGGCTGATCGCTTTGGAAGAGCTCATTGCCAACCTCAGCGCGAAAGGAAACTGAACCATGAAAACCAAACTGATTGTCAGGACACTTGCCCTTGCGGCAATGTTGCTCTCAACCCTCAACCCTCAACTCTCAACCCTCTTCGCCCAAGGTACGGCGTTCACCTATCAAGGCCGACTGACCGACGGCACCAACGTGGCCAATGGCGCGTACGACTTCCGCTTTCGTCTGTTCGACGCCCTCACCAACGGCACCTTTTCGGGCGGCGTCATCATGCTGCCCGCCGTGGGTGTGAGCAACGGCCTGTTCACGGTCACGCTGGCCTTCAACAACCAGTTCTTGGACGGCAGCGCGCGCTGGCTGGACATCGGCGTGCGCACCAACGGCAGCCCCGACGCCTACCTCAACCTCGTGCCCCGGCAGCCGATCACGGCCACGCCCTATGCCATCACGGCCGGCAATGTGACGGGCGCAATTGCCGACAGCCAGCTTTCGGGCAACATGGCGCGGCTCAACAGTAACGCCGTGTTCACCGGCGCGGTGGTGTTCAGTAACGCCGCCAGCCAGTTCGCAGGCAGCTTTGCGGGCAATGGCGCGGGCGTGACGAACATGAACCTGACGCTCAATTCCTCGGGCGTGATCACGTCGAACTCCAGCTTCTTCACCTTGTTCGCCATACCGAACGCGGACTACGCCGCCTCCGTCGTGGCGGCGGATGTCAACGGCGACGGCCGGATTGATTTAATTTGTCCCACGGCCATCAGCACTTATTCGCAAGTGCTGACCAACGATGGCCACGGCGGGTTCGCCCTTGCCTCCGCACCCGGAGGCGCGGGCCACCCGGGCTATGTGGCGGTGGCTGACATTAACGGCGATGGCTCTCCGGATCTGATCAGCGCTGATTCCGCTCCCAACAAGCTCACGATTTCCACCAACAACGGTCACGGGATATTCACCCAGATCACGAATATCGTGGCGGGGAGCGGCCCGGTGGTGGCAGCGGACGTCAACAACGATGGACGGATTGATTTGATCAGCGCCGATTACGGCAGCAGCACGCTGACAGTGGTATTCAACAACAGCCCCAATGGATTTCTCGTCGCTTCATCACCCGCCGTGGGTCTCAACCCGACATCGCTCGTGGCGGCGGATGTCAACGGCGACGGCAAAGTGGATCTGATCACCGCCAACTCAGGCACCAACACATTGTCGGTGATGACCAACACCGGCTTCGGCTTTTTTGTGCTCGCCTCTTCACCGAACGTCGGCAGTTCGCCTTTTTACGTCACGGCGGCGGACGTGAACGGGGACAGCAAAATGGATTTGATCACCGCCAACTACTTTTCCAACACACTTTCGGTGCTGACGAACAATGGCATCGGCGGGTTTGTCCTCGCTTCCTCATTGGCCGTGGGTTCCAACCCGGTTTCCGTCGTGTCGGCGGATGTCAACGGGGATGGCAAGGCGGATTTGATCTGCGCGAATTCTGGAAATGGTTCCGGCAATACGCTCTCGGTGCTGACCAATAACGGCAGCGGCGGGTTCACCCTCGCCACTTCACCCGTCCTGGCCGCCAGCCCGACTGGTCCGAGCTTCGTCGCGGCGGCGGATGTCAACGGCGATGGTCGGGTGGATTTGATCGCATCCCGAGGTTTTGGCGCGCTCTCGATTTTTCTAAACACACCGTTCAGTTTTCTCGGAAATTTCAACGGCCACCTGAGCGGCAGCATGGATGGATCGACCATCAACACTGGAACGATCGACGACGCGCGGCTCTCGGACCAGGTGGCGCTCCTCAACAAAAGCCAGAACTTCGATTTCCCGAAAACCTTCAGCTACGACGTGGGCATCGGGACGACGACACCTGTTACCCGTCTGGACGCGCGAAGCGGTAGCACATCGTCGCAGGCGCAAATCCTGGCCGCCAACAATAACGCCAACACCTGGGTTCAACTCTGGTCCGGCTACAACAACGGAGCCAATCCTCCCGCGATCATCTGGCCCATCGGCCAGATGCTGCGCTTCATCAGTAGCACCGTCAGCGGCAGCGGCGGCGCTGAATTCATGCGCATCGACAGCGCCGGCAACGTGGGCATTGGCCGGGCGGCTGCCGTCAATAAACTTGAAGTGGAGGGCAACGCCTCGAAGACGGTCGCGGGCAGTTGGCTCGCCAATTCCGACGCGCGCATCAAGCAGGACATCCAGCCCGTTCACAGCGCGCTGGACACGCTCGCCAAAGTCCGCCCGGTGAGCTTCCGTTACACGGACGATTACCGCGCGCAGCATCGGAGCGTGGAAGACCGCCGCTACCTGAACGTCGTCGCCCAGGAATTCCGCAAGGTCTTCCCCGACGACGTGAAAAGCAGCGGCGAGAAATTGCCCGACGGCAGCGAGATTTTGCAGGTGGACAGTTACCCGCTCACCATTTATTCCGTCGCCGCCATTCAGGAATTAAACCAGAAGCTGGAAACCGAGTTGAAGGAACAACACGCCGAGAACGCGGCATTGAAAGCGCGTCTGGAAGAACTTGAAAGACGGATGAGTCAGAAGAACGGAGGCGCGAAATGAAAACGCGAGGATCGAAGATGGAAAATGGCGGATGGCTGCCGCGAAGCGTCTTGGACTGCGGCAGCCCTCTGCCGCTTTTGAAGGGCGACGCGCATCGGGTCGCGGCTCAAAGCGCCAGAGGACTGGCGCACTCCAAGACCTGGCGGAGGTTCGTTGTCTCGCTGGTGTTCCTCGCCCCCGCAATCATCGCTCACGCGCAAAACTACTCAATAGATTGGTTCACCATTGACGGCGGCGGCGGCACAAGCACGGGCGGCGTCTATTCCGTCACCGGCACCATCGGCCAGCCGGACGCCGGGCCGACAATGAGCGGCGGAAATGTTTCCGTGGACGGAGGATTCTGGAGCATCATCGCCGCCGTGCAAACGCCCGGCGCCCCGTTGCTCACGATCACCCGCACGACCACGAATACCGTGGCTGTTTCTTGGCCGTCGCCTTCTACTGGTTTCACGCTTCAGCAAAACACGAATGGACTCGCGACGGTGAACTGGAGCAACGTCGTCACCACGCCAAGCGACGATGGAACAACGAAGACGGTGATCGTGAACCCGCCGACGGGGGACAGATTCTATCGGCTCAAGAGTCCCTAAAACAGCGCGCTTCGCCTGCCCACGATTATCAAACTCCGCACATCGGCTGAAATCCTTTACTTGCGCTGACAAAGTAATTCATCGTTCGGCTTTGCGTTGTGGCCCCGTTTGGGTAAGTAATTCACGCCATGACTCGCTATGGGCCGCAATTTGGATTAACACGATCAATGATTTGCTGGCGGGTTTGGGTTTGTGGCACGCTGGTCTTATCGGGATGTGCCGGCCCAACTTCGCCGCACTCAACTCCGGCCACAGCCACGCCCAGCCCGGCACGGACGTCCCGTCGCACCTCTCTCACTGCAATGCAGCTTGCGCGACTGAAGCGCGCACTCGAACCGCTCGATGCTCAGTACGATGCGGCTGCACAGATGTTGCGTCAGCCGTTGAGTTCACCGGGATATCACACGACGCTCACAAATGGTTTCGTGCATCCGACCAGCGCTTCCCTCAATTATGCCGTTGCGCTGCTCGACACCGGCGACGATGAATTGCGCAAACGAGCGGAAGCGATTTTGCGTCGGGTCATCGCTCTGCAAGACCAGAATCCGGACAGCAAGACTTACGGCATCTGGCCTTGGTTTCTCGAAGAGCCACTCGCCAAGATGTCGCCGCCGGATTGGAACTGGGCGGATTTTTGTGGCACGGCTCTGGTGCAAATCGTCTTCGATCATCGGGAGCGTCTATCGCCCGACGTGCGGGCGAAGGTTGATGCCGCGATTCTCCACGCGGCGCGTTCGATCCAGCGACGGAACGTCGGCCCCAGCTACACCAACATCGCCATCATGGGGACGTACGTGACACTCGTGGCGGCTGAACTTTACGGTGTCGAGGACTTGCGCGACTATGCGCTGGCCCGATGGCGACGCTTTTGCGAATACACGAAACACCACGGCGCTTTCACCGAATACAACAGTCCGCCCTACACCATCGTGGCTTTGAAAGAACTCGGGCGTCTCAGGCTCCACGCGAAAGATCCTGAGGCGCGTCGATTGACCGAGGAGATGTATCGACTCGCGTGGGAGGAGATCGCCCATCATTTTCATCCGCCGACGCGCCAATGGGCCGGCCCGCACAGCCGTTGTTACAGCACGTTGCTGCGGCCAGAGGTTTTGGGTTTGATTGAGCGCGCGACGGAAGGCCGCGTTTCGTTCGGCGTGAACGAACCGACTCTGGATGAATACCGTTTGCCGCTGCCATGCCCGCGCGATCTCGAACACTTTTTCAGCGCGCTCGACACGCCGCGTGATTTCCGGGAGACGTTCGTCAAGAGCGAGCCGCCCGTGGTCGGGACCACGCACCTCGAAGCGGCGTTTGCGCTGGGCAGCATCAATCGAGGCGATTTGTGGAACCAACGGCGGCCTCTGCTGGCGTACTGGGGAAGCGCCAGCCGGCCCAGTTATCTCCAGGTTCGCTTTTTGCATGACGGTTACGATTTCGCCACCGCGCAGTTCTTCAGTGTGCAACAAGGCGGCAACGTGCTCGCCGGAATTAATTTTTCCGTCGATGGCGGCGATCGCCACCCTTCGCTCGACAAGATCAAAAACGCGACGATCAGAGCGAAGGATTTACGACTCCGCTTTGAATTCGGCGGCGCGGCGGGCGAAGGAGAATTTATTGCGCCAGCGACGCTGGCCGAAACGGCACAACTGCGTTTTGGTGAACTGCGAGTGCAACTCAACGTGCCGTACGCGGTATTTTCAGAAGCCCGCGGCCGCTGGCAAGTCGGCAAGGAAAACGACAAAGCTTTTTTTGACGTGGTGCTCTACTCGGGCGAAGAACGCACTTTTCATCTGGCGGAACTCAATTCGGCCGCCGTGGGGTTTGCAGCGCGCTTGTCAACGTCAGATGAGCCACCTCGCTCCGTTGGCGCGGTGGCGCGCGACGGCCGCTTGCAATTGAAATGGGAGTCAATGGACCTTGAGTTTCCCGTGCACCCGGGCAGAGCAGGGGAGTTGCAACAAGCGTTCAAGGCATCGATCAGTCAATGACGCCTGCCTGAAGTTGAAACCCGCCTGGCTCGCCAGCGAAACTTGCGCTCGTACATCGCGCGGTTTGCGCAATGCCACTCCACGGGCCGGGCCCAAGCGGGCCAACCCGACCGCGAATAAGGAAACAGATCAGTCTGGTCTGTTTTTCATCTTGTGGGGGCTCTTGGACGCGGGAAAGATGGCCACGTTATGGCGAAGGTCCTTGGAGAATCCGGCAGATACGTTAGCCAGGAAGCGGTCAGGCAACGCCGTCGCATCGTTGTTTTCGTGTGCGGCCTCATCGCCTTGTTTGGCGTTATCGCGGGTCTCGTAATTTCCAGCTTCATCCCGCTTGGGTCGTGGCCTCCTTGGATCAGGCCAATAATGGTCATTGGCGCGGCGGTTGGAGGTTGGGTTCTGTACAAAAGGGGCGATGGGAAATTTGATGCGCTGGAAAAGCAGCGCGTTGCCATGATGCGCGGCGCAAGCGGAGAAACGACCGTGGCCATGGCGCTGGAAAATTTCCCGGACGATTATCGCGTCCTCCACGACCTCACCACGGAGTCCGGCAACCTCGATCATGTCGTGGTCGGGCCTGCTGGTGTGTTCTTGCTCGACGCCAAGAACTGGCGCGGTGTCGTGTCCGCGGACGGCAAAGGGGAGTTGCTCTGCAATGGCCAGCCGACCGATAAACCATTGGTGCGGCAGTTCATGGGCCGGATCATGGGCATCAAGGATAAGGTTAAAACGCTCGCACCCGGTCTTGATCCATATTTCCAACCCGTGTTTGTCTTCACGTCAGCGCGCGTGGAGGCCAATTGGGGCACGACGGGCACCGTGCATTGCATCCGCGACGATCAACTTTACAGCTACATCGTGGAGAAAGATTTCGGCAGGAAATTGACAGCCCGCGAAGTTGACCGCATCGCGCAAGCATTTCTTGGCTTGGCGCACATGGACACGGGTTTCCGCACAAGCCAGCAGTCAACGCCGAAGTCTGGCGGGAAACAGCCCGCCTTGCCCAATTGAACTTTGTGGATGCGGGCGGGCCGGGTGCATTACACTCAGATTTATTTGCACCGTGCGGCGAGTCGCACCCGGACATTGAGCATGCGTTGCTCTGACATGCAGTGGGATACATAGGGCACGTGGCCATAGGTCCAATCCGTTAACTTCAACTTGAACCGGGAATCCTTTGCGCGGACCATGTCCAAGAGAAAAGGAATGGCGTTTGTGCCCATCTTACGGACGGCTTCTATCGCCGGTTTGTCTTCAAGACCTTCTCCATGCCCTCCAACTTTTAGCCATGCAGTCAAAGTCTTCCCTTGATATTTCGGCTCGCGTTGCCGCAAGAAACCATGAAGGGAAATCGCAGCAGCAACGATCCCGAATAGGAATAACAGAGCAATGCATTTGCGCTTCGTCATGCATTCCAGCGTAGCCCTAGACTCAGAGTTCTGCGAACGGAAATGTCCCGTTCCGCACCGGAGCAGAGCCAAATTTAATTCGTCTGCGGAGGCTTGTTCAAAGGAACGCGCGGCGGAGCGTTCGTGAGGACAAATTCATTCTGGTGGCGAAAAGTTCTTGCTGTTTCAGGATCAATTCTGCTCAGTGCAGGGAACACAATAACTCGTAGGCTCCGGTTCGATTCCATCATTTTAACCAATAACGGAGCCGCTGGTTTGGCGTTGGTCCCCAAATGCGCAAGAGCGGCAAGAGTTGAAAATCTAGCATCATTTGTTTCTACCTCCAGATACTTAATCAAGGCAGGCACCGCCGTCGCCGGGTTGCCAACAAGCGCAAGAGAAGATGCGGCACGACTGCGCACTACTGCGTCTTCGTCCTTGAGACTTCGGATGAGGGCTGGCACAACATGTCGAGCGTCAAAACCGAAATCTGCTAAACTTGTTGCAGCCTGAGCCCGCACTACGTTGTTTTCGTTTGCAAGGGCCGCTACTAAAGGCGGAACTGCTGTGGGTCCAATCTCTCTCAAAACAGACATGGCATCGTAAGCTAGTTCATCATCTTTGAACAATTCGATGAGCGAAGGAATGGCTGGTTCAGCCACTGGCCCCAAGACCGCAAATCCTGCGACTGCCCGCTGGCGGTAGTCACTCGCGAAGTTAAAGTGAAACTCAAATACAGACTGTTTTTGGGCCCATTCATTCAGCTTTAGCTTGAGCTTGGAATCCTTGGCGCGGAGCATTTTCAAAAGCGGCATGAGAGCATTGGTTCCTATTTGGCGAACCGCTTCTGCGGCCCGGACGTTCGGCTCTTCCTTACCGCCCTCCAACTCTTCCAGCCAAGTGCTCAGAGCAATCCCCTGATAGGCAGGTTCACGTAAACGCAGGACATTTAACCCTAGGCCAAAGAGGACAACCCCGACCAAAAGACCGATCAGCAGCTTGGGGGATAGTCGATAACACACATTTTTTCGTATGGCTGGTGGAATTTTCAGGACGTTTGCTGCGCTTCATTCGGCGCAAGTGGTTGCTATAGCCGTGGGCGTCACCTGCCCGGTGGTTTGGTGGGGGCGTTGGTCAGAAAGCGGAACTGAGGAAGCTGATTCGTCTGCAAACCATTGGGGGTTGCTGCAGAATGTAGAGCAGGCGGCGGACGGTTGAGATTCGGGTCGTAGATGAAAATGGACTTGACCGTTTTTTTGTCGGCGTCCACCTCGACGCCGGTGGCTGAAATAAGGCCGCTTGGCTTCTCCTCCTCGTCGTGCGTTTTGGGAGTGGAAAACTCCCAGTTCAGCCAATAGCGGGGAATATTGTGGTCCGCAATTTTGATCGGCTTCCTGATCTTGGGCTTTCTATCCAGATGCAGCATTTCCAGCGAGTAACCGAGCTTCTTAATCGTGTCGCGTGCAAGCTTCACGGCCTCTCTCTCGCTCATCCGCCAAGTGCCCCAGTAATCCTCGATTCGCCCGTCCAGTTTATAGTTGCCAAAGAACGAATACGGGGCGCGGAACTGTTGGATATAACCTCGGGTGTAAATAAACTGATAACCGTTGGTGAGGTTGAGATACGTCTCGTTCGGAAAGAATTGCGTGTCGAAGCTGGTGACGTGATTGGTGGTTATGGGAAGGTGGATGGGCAACTCCAACTTCCGCGCGTAATCGGAAATCAGCGGCAGAATGGCGACCAGCACGGTATGCTCCTGTTGGGGCGTGAGTCGTGGAGGAGCGGGCAGTTGATGAAAGAGTTTCTCACCCCCCGGAACACCCTTCATGAAGTCAGGCAACTGCCCCGGAGCCAGCGTCTGAGGCACGACCGAGACCGGGGGCGGGTCGCGCGAGAGATTTTTGCGCATGCTCATCTTCATGCTTTTGAGGTTCTTGTGCTCGGCATCAATCACCATATCCAGAGAAATCCCGCCATCCTCAGGTTCGATCCATCCAATGCGGTAGCAAGGAACGACTTTCCCACGGATAACCGGCGGCTTGGTTATTTTGGGCGTTCCGTTCGCGTAAAGAGCTGTCTCGGAGTAGCCCAGCTTCCGAAGTGAACCACGCGCCAGTTGCACCGCTTCCTTTGCGCTCATTTTCACAGAGCCGTAGAACTTCTCCAGATCTTCTCCCCATTGATGCGACCCGTACCAAGAACCCGGCGACTCAAATCCTTTGACGTAGCCGTCATAGTACCAGAAATCAAAGCCGTTCGTCAGCCGCAACCATCCGCCGACCTGTCCTTTATGCGGGTCGCAATTGAAATGTTCGACCTGCTCCAGTGTGATCGGCACTGGAATGGGCAGATCCAGTTTTTGGCTGAATTCGGTTATCTGCGGGAGGATTGCCACCAGAACCGCGTTGGAATATTGGGCCGTGACCTGTATGAACTCGAACATGATTTATTGTGTGTTGAAATCGTTGAAGCGCATTTCCTCAAAGCCGTAAATCTTGAGGTTTTGTCCAATTTTGAAACTCGTCGCGCCAGAAATAGAATCCCTTGCGTCCCGGTGCGACTCGAAAAGATCGCGAGTGGTCTGAGACCAGTACGCCCAAAAGTTAATGCGATAGGCTGGGAACTGCCAGGGAATTTCTCCCAAGACGGAAAATTGCACATAATCCGTCCAGCCGGAAAAGGCGCGCGGCCGCATAGTCGGCACATAGTAATCGCCGAGGGGGACGTGTTCTTTTTTCGGGATGCCAAATTTCGTCGGAAAGCTGCCGTTCGCAGTCTCACACCCGTCCAGAAAGACATAACGGAAAAAGTGGCGATTGGTAGGGTTCGAGTCCTTGTAGCGTAAGAGCGTCCCAACTTCTTTGCTCGTCAAAGTCCGGTTGGCGGGGTTGGCTCCGCCAAGTCTCTCAGGCTCACCGTGACCGAAGTAATAGAGATTGCGCGCATTGAGATTGGTCAACGCGACTTTGAACTGTGTCCAGTCCTGTGTCTTTTGCGTGGTTGTGTCGTCGGTGCCCCAGTGTAACGGTTGGAACGTACCTGGAAGACTTCCGAGAGGCTCGATCCTGCCTCCGCCAATATCGGCTGCATGGTAAGCGTTGAACATCGAGTTGAGCATGTTTGGCTGAGGCTCAGACTGATTCTTGTACTGCTCCGGGTTATGTTCGAAGATGTTTTGCCATGCGATGATCCACTGACCGACAGGCGGGTAATTGTCTGCTACAATGATTTTACGTGGGTTTATCTTTCTCACCGAGGCGGTGCCGCCGCCGCTCGCGTGAGTAACGGTCGTGGCGGAATAAAACACTGTGTCGGGCAATGGAGTGCCTTGAGAATTTGTGACTCCCCACAATACATGGATAAGCCCATCCGTGGTGTGGTTGGTGAAACTGCCTACATAGTTCGTTTGACTGTCGTAGATGTCGAGTTGCCAATCCGCATCGGGGTAAATTGAAGTCACGTCAAAGGCCATCAAGTTGCTGCCGAATTCATCGATCCAGTTTGGGAACGAAATCTCGTTGGAGACTACAACTTGCACGGCATAACTCTGCAGCTTGAGGAAGTTTGGCCATTCATCCACGTCAATGTCCGTGTTGGTGTTCAGGTTCCATATAGCCTCTGCGACCAAATAGTTGTCTCCATTGTTCAAGCGAGTGGTATCTACTTCAAAGGACAAGAGCGAAAAGGGAGGAGAAATTTCCAAAAGTTGTGGATGGCGGGGGGTGGAGGGCATCCCAAGGGTAAATGTGTTTACGCTGCTATTGCCTTGGGGTTGAGTTCGACACCATCGACGAACTTCACTCCCGCGATCACGCGATCCAGTAACTCAT